>JABXKU010000002.1 GCA_013619105.1 Desulfuromonadales bacterium | reverse complement strand
AATCAAGACTTTTCCGATGAATTGGCTATTTATAAATCATTTAACAAGCTGTTGGAAAAACTCATAAAGACCTATCACCGAAAGTGTTTTGAAATTATGAAAGACCGGCATTGGACCGCCATCAGGAGTGGCATTATCGAAGAAATCTATGTGTGTCCAATTGTAAAAGCCTATTTGGTCTACAGGCAATACTGGGAAGGGGACGACAAGGCACTTTATCGGTTCCAGCCACCATACGCAAAATCAAAGTATAAATATTTGGCGATTAAGACTTATCCTTATTGTTTGAACCAATGGGTTGGATCTCATCTGTTGTGGGAGGAACTGGCTGGCACCTTTCTTGAGGCCCTTCAGAGGGTAAGTGTTATCGAGGATGTCGGGTTCGTCAACCGATATCCTGCAAGGCTTGGTTTAAATCAGGTCCCTTACTGGGAAAGTTATTACGACCAGGAAGCGCAAATAATGAGATTTTTCCATACTGGCAGAATCAATTTGATCAATTGTTTTAAAAGTGTCCGTCACTAACTTCAAAACATTACTAGGACCCAAGATGTTTTCTGCATCTGGATCGAAACATGGAAAGGACACCTTCGATGGTAAACGATCTGACCATTCAAACGATTGAACAACGGTTCGAAAACATTACCGAACCGGCATGGTATCCGGAAAAGGATCGCTATGGCGGTAGCCTGTGGATTGTACGTAGCCTCCGTATCAAGCGCAAATGTCATTTCCAGTATGAGTTGGAACATGATCACTGGTTATTGGTGGAATTCAATCCAGACATCGTTTGGTTTTGCGAACATCCCTTGAAAGTTTCAATGCCCGTCGAAGGGGTAGATGTCGGCACCATTTTCGACATGCTGCTTAAATGGCGGGACGGTTCCTGGACCCTGCGCGAGATCAAGGAGGAAAAAACCATTGATCCCGACCATATTTCCGATGACGTACGACGGCAATTGGCGGCTCAAGAGGCTTGGTGCGCTCTATACCAGGTCCATTACGAGCGGTTGACCGAAGTCGAGATCCGCCAAAATCCGCTGTACCTGGAAAATTTGAAGGAGATGATCCCGTATCTGCGCAATCCTGCCTGTCCCGGCATCGATCAGTACCTGCCTGTCGTCAAAAAGATGCTCAAGGCAGCAGGGGAGATGTCCATAGGTGAATTGGAAGGCGCAACCCCACCCCAGTTTCGGCAATCTTTACGCCGTACCATCGTGCGCATGCTCTGGCGTGGCGAGTTACAGGCCCCCTTGGAGGAACAGGAGTTCAACCGCGATCTGTTGATTTCGTTTAAGCGGGGAAAATATGGTGACCACCGACCGGCGCAGGCTGACGCCTGAACAAAAAAATTACAAAAATTGGCCAAAAATTGACTTGGAGAGTCTTCCGCCTGGGGAACGCGCGTGGGTCGAAAATCGTCGCACGATGACCTTCCGCTATCTGGATGGCGAAAAGGTCAACAGGGTTACCTTGGATCACCATTACAGTCGCAAGGAGTTGCACAAGATACTAGCCAAGTGTCTGAGCTTCCACCCCGATGGCCGTATTTTTGGCGAACGTGGTTTTTTGCCGGGAGAAGGCAGGAAACCCTACACCCGGGTGGATCACGTCGCGAATAACCAAAAAAATGGTTATGCCGGAGCATTTGAGCAGTTGCTCGAGCGACACCCCCGGATTCGGCAGATGATTCATGATTCCGTGATGAACTGCAAGCAGAAAGGGGAAATCAACGAGCCCCGCATACCGATTGGGACAGCACTTTATCGGAAGGTTAGCAATGCCTTGCTCAATGAGGGCTTAAAGGGCGGCGATTATCCATTCAATACCGGCGACCAAGGTCACAGGTCGCTTTACAATTATGTCGACAGACTTTTCTATTCCCATTCAACACCGATGATCAAGGCCCGTCATGGCAAGGAGGCCTCGCGACGGTACGGATCGGGACATATCGATCAGCGGCCTCCCACAGTTAGGCCCTTGGCACGCGTGCAAATGGATACTCATATCTTTGATGAAATCGATACCGTGCTTGTTGAACACCCCTGGGGCGGCTTTACGGAGGTTCCTGTCGAACGGTGTTGCGCGCCGGTTATTATGGATGAAGCCTCACGCGCCGTCCTCGGTTTTTCCGTGGCTCTGAGCAAGAAGCCGAGTCAGGAAGATATCTTAGCCTGCATCGAAGATGCATTAACCCCCTGGGAACCCATGGAGTTAACGGTTCCGGGTTTGCATTATCCAGATCCATCGTATGGATACTCCCCGGCAATGGTTGGCGCGCAATGGGATGCAACCCTGTTCGACAACGAGTGGGCCAACCTTGCTTATTCGGTCACCGACACCTTGATGGATGTGGTTGGCTGCGATGTTAATGCCGGAACCGTTCGAGTGATGAATGACCGTGCTATCATCGAACGCTTTTTCAGGACCTATACGGATCGTTATGTGAAAAGAAAGGCCAATACGACCGGGGCTCATCCTAGGGACATTCTCCGTAACAACCCTGAACAAAAAGCCCTGAAATACTCTATGAGACTGGACCATATGATACAAATCCTCCATGTCGCCATTTACGAATACAACACGACAGAGCATGCGGGGTTGGGAGCTCGAACGCCCTATCAAGTCTTGGGAATGCATTGCGAAAATCCTCGCAATTTGGTCCGACGTATTGAACCTGGAGACGAACATCTTCTGGACAAGCTGGCGATCCGTGTGACACGCAAGGTGCAGGGGAGCCTAAAGCAGGGGACGCGCCCTTACGTTGAATTCATGGGGGCACGCTACAAAAACGATATCCTTGTCGATTTGCCCGAACTTATCGGGCAGGAGCTCACGCTTATCGTTAAACCCAAAAAGGACATTCGCCAAATCAAGGCGTTTGGACCGAGGGGGTGTAGTTTGGGCACCCTTCACGTTACCGGCCCCTGGAGGCGATCGGCGCATACCTTCAAAATTCGTCAGCAAGCGTTGTGGTTGATTAATCACAAACATATCAAATGCGATGGTAGATCGGATCCGATCCAGGCGATGAAGGAATTCTATGCGAAACGGGCGGTTCGGAACAAAAAGGCGGCCACCAAATATGCAGCCATACAACAGGCGCAAAAAAGCACCGATATGAAAACCTCGGTGGCTCCCGATGTCATTAGACAGCCCGGCAAGCAAGAGACGTCGCAAAAGCCTGTTCCGGTGAAGAGGATTGAAAACAAACCTGGGTTTGTGGAGTAAAGGAGTCAAGTCATGAACCAGAATGAAAGACCGTTTTTTGGTAAAGGGAAAGAGCCGATCGACGGGGAACGTTACACGCTTTATACACCGATGATCAGCGAACTTGAGAAATTTTTCGACGAATGTTTTGACAACAGAGACCCCGGTGCCATTGTGACAGGCAAGCCACGATACGGCAAATCCAAGGCTATCGGTTACCTCGTTGGGAAATTGATTAAGGAGCAAGGGCGAAAGTTCCCTATCTTTTCCTTCGATATTGATTTCATGGAACGACCGACCGAATCCAGAGTCTGGACGGCGTTTTTGAAAGGTGTAAGACACCGGATGAGTGGTTCCGGAAATGCTGACGACAAGAAAGAAAGACTCACTACCTTCATTCTGCAAAAGATTCGAAGAGGGCACACCAATCGAGCGGTTTTCTTCCTGGATGAGGCCCAATATTTATACGAATCCCAATATAAGTGGCTGATTGCCTTGCATAATGCACTGATCAAAAAGGGGGTTTCGCCGTTCTTTGTCCTGTTTGGTCAGCCTGAATTAGGGGACCGTCGTGGTACCTTCATGGAGTATGGCAAAGCTCAAATTGTAGGACGCTTTATGGTGCGCACTTTGGACGTATTTGGTGTGAGAAACGCCGATGATGTCATGACTTGTCTGAACAGCTTTGACATAACTGAGGTAAGGGCAGGTTCAGGCTGGACCTTTACCCGTTTTTATTACCCAAGGGCGTACGATTTGGGATGGCGCCTTGAGTTGGAGGCACAAAAAGTTTGGGATGCTTTTGATGAGGCGTTGAGCTCAGCCCAAATCGGAAAGCTGGACGATGGCATACCCATGCTGTATTTCACAAGAGCGGTGGAGAGTATATTTCGCAAACACAGTGATTTTTCGCCGGCATTTGAAGGACATTCCAAAGCGGTGTGGGCGGAAGCAGTGAAGGACTCTGGATTAGCACTCGCGGTTCAATATGGAGGATTAGAGGGTGATGAGCTTTGACCATGAAAAACCAGCTTTGAGTTGAGGTGGCAGAAACCATCTCAGCTTAAAGCTGCAGCAAGGATTGCACGTGTGCTTTGACAGGTTACAAACTCCCATAGCATGGCTATTTCACCCGCCTGGGCATCTCACATTCCACCAAAGACACCATAACCTCACAAAGGCAACTTTTTTCAAGTTGTTACCTAAATTGCTTCACAGTTGTTACCTAAATTGCTTCATCTCACGTGAATGACTTGAGCTATTTTCACCCTATTTTACGCCCACACCTTGGGTCGGATAAGATATATTATGTAAACTTTGCTATGGAGGTCAGTAAAGGAGAATCCTCAATTAGCCGAGACTGGCCAACTCTAAGCGCCCGCCCCAGCGCATTTTTAATTCCTGGCGCAACTCATCATAGCGCGGATCATCTATGAAATGGTTATTCTCAACCAGACGAAAGGCTTCCTGACGTGCTTCCTCAAGAATGCGCCCGTCACTTAATAGATTGGCGACCCGAAAATCGGGCAAGCCTGACTGCCTGGTACCGAGGACTTCTCCAGGCCCTCGGATTGCAAGGTCCGCCTCGGCGATGCGAAATCCGTCGTTACTTTCGGCCATGACGGCCAGCCGTTGCCTTCCCTCTTCGGTGCAGCGCTGTGAGCGTATCAACAGACAACAACTGGCTGCCGCTCCGCGTCCGACACGGCCGCGAAGCTGGTGCAATTGTGCGAGGCCAAAGCGTTCGGCGTGTTCGACCATCATGACTGAGGCATTAGGCACATCGATCCCGACTTCGATGACCGTGGTAGCGATCAATAGCTGAATATTCCCGGCTTTAAAAGCCCGCATGAGCTGTTCTTTTTCCTCTGACTTTAGGCGGCCATGCAATAACCCGAGTTGAAAGTCGGGAAATACCTCTTGGCGCAGATAATCAAAGCCTTCACTGGCGGCAAGTAGATCGCTTTTTTCTGTCTCTTCCACCAATGGATAGACGATATAGGCCTGCTGTCCCCGGCTGAGCTCTGCATGGATGTGTCGGTAGGCCTTTATCCGGTCTTGGTCGGATAATACCCTGGTTTTAATCGGCGTACGCCCCGGAGGCAATTCATCGATAATACTTAGGGAGAGATCGCCATAAACGGTCAGTGCCAGGGAGCGAGGTATCGGCGTTGCGGTCATGACCAACAGGTCGGGATGAGTCCCTTTTTTTCGCAACGCCGCCCTTTGCCTGACGCCAAAGCGATGTTGTTCGTCGATAATACCGAGGCCCAGCTTGTGAAAGTTAACTCCCTGTTGCAAGACCGCATGGGTGCCGACCACCATATCGGCTTCACCGGCGGAAATTTGCCGCAAAACGGATTTTTTATCCCTTGCCGTGGTTGACCCGGACAGATAGACCACTTTAAGACCTAACTGCTCCAGCCAGGGTTGAAACTGCAAAAAGTGCTGTTCAGCAAGGATTTCCGTTGGCGCGACAACCGCCACCTGAGTGTGGTTTTCGATGGCAATCAGGGAGCTCATCAGGGCGACGATAGTCTTGCCGCTGCCGACATCCCCCTGTAGAAGACGGTTCATCGGCCGAGAAGCCATCATGTCCTGCTTGATTTCATTCAGAACACGTCGTTGGGCATCCGTCAACCGATAGGGCAACATTTTCGCTAACGGTGCAGTGTAGCGATGGGCGACCGTAAAGGAAAAGCCCTCTTCCAGGGCGATGCCTTGGCGGCGCAGAGCCAAGCCTAGTTCGAGAAAAAAGAATTCATCAAACACCAAGGAGCGTCTAGCTAAGTCTGTGCCGGCTTCCAATTGTTCGACTGGTGTTTCTGCAGAGGGCCAATGGGCCAACTGTAGAGCCCTGGAAATGGGCAATAATCCCTGGCGTTGGCGGATATCCTCGGGTAGCGGTGAAGATGCTAGTGGCGCGAAGCCTTCTACTACCTTGCGCCAGATTTTTCGAGCAGTTTTTTGATGAAGTCCTTCGGTAAGGGCATATACGGGTAAATAACAGCCATAAGAGAGTGGGTCGGCAGAGGTTAGGTCAGAAATGGCCTGGCCAGGGGCAAGAAATTGAACATCAGGGTGATGCACTTCACGGACTGCACCGAAACGTTTTGGCTCCCCGATAAACACTGCTTGCTGGCCGACCACAAACTTCTTTTGCATCAAAGGCTTGCGGTAATGAAACCATTTAAGGCAGAGCTTTCCTGTGCCATCGCTGATCACGACTTCGTAGATTTTTCTGCGCTGCCGAACGGTATTTGACTCCCCGGCGGCGAGAATCTTGCCGGTAAATACCTGTATGCCTTGTTCGTGGAGTTGGGAAATTTTGCGGATATTTCTTCGATCTTCGTAACGTAACGGAAGGGAATAAAGGGCGCTTTCAATATCAGAAAGGCCCATTTTAGAGAGTTTTTCGGCGATACGAGGACCTACTCCCCGCAATTGATGCAGGGGAGTAGCAAGAGGATTGGAACTGAGTGATTCATAGCGAGTGGCGGACATCTGCCCTACCCCTCAGCTAGCTGTTAAGGGCAGCATTAAGGTCACAAAGCAGGTCATCAAGGTTGATGCCGTGAGCTTTGGCTCCCTGTTCGATACTTTCAAACTTAGCCGCGGCACAGCCGACACAACCCATATTGTACTTAATAAGGACCTTAACCATTTCAGGGCCCATATCAAGGACTTCATTAAAAGTCATGTCTTTATTGATCTGCTTGCTCATGATCGGTCCTTTCGTAGCCGCGCGGATTGGCTATACGTAACGGATATCAATAATTTCGTATATCTTTTCACCGGAAGGTACGACGATACGCACCTCGGAATCGACAAGACGACCAATCAAGGCTCGGCCAACCGGCGAAGTGACAGAAATTTTACTTTTTTTAATGTCAGCCTCGTCCTCGCCAACAATTTGATAGGTAACTTCGCTTTCGGTATCTATGTCGAACAAGGTGACCGTGGCTCCAAACAGCACCTTGTCCCCCGTAAGGGAAGCCGGGGTAATCACTTCAGCTCGAGCGATTTTGTCGTTGAGCTCTTTAATGCGCCCTTCGATAAAACCCTGGCGATTTTTGGCCGCATCATATTCAGCGTTTTCCGAAAGATCACCGTGGTCTCGAGCTTCTGAAATATCCTGTACTACCTTGGGCCGCTCGACACGGACCAGCCGCTTCAACTCTTCTTGAAGGGTTAAATAACTTTCGTCGGTCATGGGTATTGAACGTGACATACAGATAATGGTCCTTAAGTAAAAAAAATTATCGGGCGGGAAAACCCGCCCGAAGGTGAATGCTTTAATGATGGTTGGATGCTCAAATTTTAACGTTGAACATAATACTCTTGCAAGGGCGTGACGTCAAGGTTTTCTCGCTGCAGAGCCAATACCCCGGCTACCGCCGCTTCAATACCAGCCACCGTCGTAAAGTAGGCGAGGTTTTGCATCAACGCCGAGCGACGAATGGAATAGGAATCAGAAACCGAATCTGGCCCTAAAGTAGTATTGAAAACCATGGCAATTTCGCGACTCTTGATGGCGTCGACGCAATGCGGGCGGCCCTCTTTGACCTTATTGATAGCGGTCACCCTGATGCCCTGCTGTTCCAGATAACTGGCGGTTCCGCGGGTGGCCAGCAGTTCAAAGCCAGCCTCTTCAAGTTGCCGCATCGCAGCGACAATTAGCGCCTTGTCGGCATCCTTGATGCTAACGAAAATCTTGCCGGTTGTCGGAAGCTTTACGCCGGCACCGAGTTGGGCTTTGGCAAAGGCCTTGCCGAAATCAGCGTCAATACCCATGACCTCGCCGGTCGATTTCATCTCAGGACCAAGCAGGGTGTCGACACCGGGGAATTTGACGAAGGGAAAGACAGCTTCTTTAACAGACATATAGTCTGGAATAATTTCACCCTCAACACCGAGTTCGGCTAGCGTGGCTCCAGCCATAATACGTGCGGCAATTTTGGCCAGAGGCCGGCCGGTAGCTTTGGAGACAAATGGTACCGTGCGACTAGCTCTGGGATTGACCTCCAGCAGGAAAATAACACCATCCTTAATGGCAAATTGAATATTCATCAGGCCAACCACCTGCAACTCAAGGGCTAGGGCTCGAGTCTGACGACGGATTTCTTTGACCAGGTCTTCAGCTAGAGAAAAAGGTGGCAAGACACAGGCTGAGTCACCTGAATGGATGCCGGCTTCTTCAATATGCTGCATGATACCGCCTATTACCACATCCTGGCCGTCGCAAAGAGCATCGACATCGATCTCGATAGCCTGTTCAAGGAACTTATCGACTAAGATCGGATGGTCCGGCGAGGCCAGTACCGCATTCTGCATGTAGTTACGTAGATGCTCAACCTGGTAGACAATTTCCATGGCCCGGCCGCCAAGCACATAGGACGGCCTTACCACCACCGGGTAACCGATGCGGGCAGCAATCTTTTCGGCTTCTTCGAAGGAGCGAGCCAAGCCATTTTCCGGTTGTTTAAGGTCGAGTTTATAGAGCAGCGCCTGAAAGCGCTCCCGATCTTCAGCCCGGTCGATGGCATCAGGGCTGGTGCCGATAATCGGCACTCCGGCTTCTTCCAAAGCCACGGCCAGCTTGAGGGGGGTCTGACCACCGAATTGAACGATCACCCCTTCTGGTTTTTCGATATCCACGATCTCCAGAACATCTTCCAGTGTCAGCGGTTCAAAATAGAGCCGATCCGAGGTGTCGTAATCAGTGGAGACAGTTTCCGGATTGCAGTTAACCATGATGGTTTCGAAGCCGGCCTCGATCAGAGCCATGACGCCATGGACGCAACAGTAATCAAATTCGATTCCCTGGCCGATACGGTTAGGACCGCCTCCAAGAATCATGATCTTGCGCTTGTCCGTCGGCAGGGCCTCACATTCGCTTTCGTAGGTCGAGTAGAGATAAGGCGTATGGGCGACAAATTCGGCGCCGCAGGTATCGACCCGTTTGTAGACCGGGCGGACATTCAGACGTTGCCGCAAGGCCCGGACCTCCCCTTCCTTAATCTGCCAGAGCACAGCCAGACGTCGGTCGGAGAAGCCATATTCTTTGGCTTCTCGGAGGGTTTCGGTAAGCTGCTGATCGTCCTTGAGAGTCCGCGGGGTGTTTTCCACAAGGACTTTTTCCATCGCTACGATTTGAGCAATATTACCTAAAAACCAAGGGTCGACAGCGGTTTCTTGATACAGCTCATCACAGCTAAGTCCGGCGCGCAGGCCATCGGCCAGGTACCAGAGCATCTCCCAGTTGGCAGTGCGCAGTTTGCTGTAGAGCAGGGTCTTTTTCTCTTCGGAAAGAGGGCTGCCGAAGTCAGCTGGCGTTTCATAAAGGCGGCTTTCGAATCCATCGGAACCGATTTCCAAAGAACGCATGGCCTTTTGCACGCTTTCCTTGAAAGTACGGCCGAAAGACATCACTTCCCCTACCGATTTCATCTGGGTGGTCAGGGTACTGTCGGCCTGGGGGAACTTTTCGAAGGTGAACCGGGGAATTTTGGTAACCACATAGTCGATGGTCGGCTCAAAAGAAGCAAAAGTCTCCTGCGTGATATCGTTGGGGATTTCATCAAGGGTGTAGCCCACCGACAGCTTAGCGGCAATTTTGGCAATGGGAAATCCGGTGGCCTTGGAAGCCAGAGCCGAGGAACGAGATACCCGGGGATTCATCTCAATGACCACCAGTCGGCCGTCTTTGGGATTGATGCCGAACTGAATATTAGAACCACCGGTTTCGACGCCAATCTCGCGAATGATCTTCAAAGACACATCGCGTAGAATCTGATATTCCTTGTCTGTCAGGGTCTGAGCCGGGGCTACAGTAATGGAATCGCCGGTATGAATGCCCATGGGGTCGAGGTTTTCAATGGAGCAGATGATCACCACATTGTCAGCCAGGTCGCGCATGACCTCAAGCTCGTACTCCTTCCAGCCGATGACCGATTCTTCGATAAGAATTTCGTCGGTGGGTGAAGCATCAATGCCGGCCAGGCACATGGCCTCGTACTCTTCTCTATTATAAGCGATGCCGCCGCCGGTACCACCCAGGGTAAATGAGGGCCGGATAATAGCCGGAAAGCCAACGTCCTCGATGACCCCCATGGCTTCAGCATAATTATGAGCCAGGCCAGAACGGGGCACGGCCACGCCGATCTTTTCCATGGCGGCTTTAAACAGGGTGCGGTCTTCTGCTTTTTCAATGGCCGGCAGCTTGGCGCCAATCAACTCGACGCCGTACTTTTCCAGCACTCCCGACTTGGCTACTGCCACTGCGGTGTTGAGGGCTGTCTGGCCACCGAGGGTGGGCAGCAACGCATCGGGACGTTCTTTGGCGATGATTCGCTCCAGGGACTCGGGAGTAACCGGCTCGATATAGGTACGGTCGGCAAAGTCCGGGTCGGTCATGATCGTGGCAGGATTAGAGTTGAGCAGAATCACCGTGAAGCCCTCTTCTTTGAGAGCCTTACAGGCCTGGGTGCCTGAGTAGTCAAATTCGCAGGCCTGGCCGATAATAATGGGTCCGGCTCCGATGATGAGGATTTTTTCTATATCGGTACGCTTAGGCATTCTCAGTCCTTCAATAGTGTTATCGCCTGTGCAGGCGGATGTTCGTTAACTGTGGGCTTACGCCCGGTTATTCGCCGCGTTGTTTGGCCATCAAGGCGGTAAAGCGTTCGAAC
Source organism: Desulfuromonadales bacterium (assembly GCA_013619105.1). Classification (GTDB taxonomy): domain Bacteria; phylum Desulfobacterota; class Desulfuromonadia; order Desulfuromonadales; family Syntrophotaleaceae; genus Syntrophotalea_A. Next base: position 85,326 of record JABXKU010000002.1, on the reverse strand, counting down.
AGGTAGCGGGCATCGTGGGGGCCGGGAGACGCTTCAGGGTGGTATTGCACTGAAAAGGCGGGCAACCGCTTGTGCTCAAGGCCCTCAATAGTGTTGTCATTGAGGTTAACGTGAGTCTGCACCGCCGCTTCGTCAATACTACCGGCTTCTACGGCAAAACCATGATTCTGGGAAGTTATTTCGACGCGACCGCTCTCATGGCGCATAACCGGCTGATTGCCGCCGCGGTGGCCGAACTTGAGCTTAAAGGTTTTGCCGCCAAGGGCCAGAGCCAACAGTTGATGGCCGAGACAGATGCCGAAGATCGGTTTCTTGCCAAGCAGTTGACGAATATTTTCCTGGGCGTAAGCAATAGGTTCCGGATCGCCAGGGCCATTGCTGAGGAAAATCCCGTCGGGATTCATCGCCAGAACCTCTTGCGCCGGGGTGTCGGCAGGAACAACCGTCACCCGGCAGCCAGCCTCAGTAAGGTGGCGTAAGATATTGCGCTTGATGCCAAAATCGTAAGCCACAACCTTGAATTGGCCCTCCTCTTCGGCCTGGCTATAGCCGCTACCGAGGGTCCAGATACCTTCTTCCGCCTGATAAGGAGCCTCGCAGGTAACTTTCTGCACAAGATCTTGGCCAACTAGCGAAGGGGCCGCCTGAGCTTTAGCGATCAGGCTCTGGGGATCAAGATCGACGCTGGAAATAATGCCATTTTGTGCGCCATTGTCACGTATATGCCGTACCAAGGCACGAGTGTCGATACCCTGAATACCAACCACACCGTTTTCGACGAGGTAGTCGTTAAGGGTCATCTCCGACCGCCAGTTGCTTGGGAAGTCGCAATATTCCTTGACCACAAAGCCTGACAGGTGCGGTTTGGATGATTCCACATCCTCGCTATTGATGCCGTAATTACCGATGAGCGGATAGGTCATAGTGACGATCTCGCCACAGTAGGAAGGATCGGTAAGAATTTCCTGGTAGCCGGTCATGCTGGTGTTAAAAACTACCTCACCTGTCACTTCACCGCAGGCACCGAAAGCCTTACCGAAAAATACCCTGCCGTCAGCAAGGGCCAGAACTGCTTTCATAAAGTGTAACTCCTCAGCTTCTGTAGCATCGTTGTACGTTGTCTAAAATAAGAATATGTTTCAAAATTAATTAGTTAGCAGGTCTTTGTTCAGGTATTGTCTCTACTATAGACAGTCTTCCCATTGACCAAGGTGCAGGTGGCAGCACCCTTAAAGGACCAGCCGTCAAAAGGGGTGTTTTTACTCTTTGACAGCAGTTCGTCGGCCCGTAAGGTCCAGTTGCAGTCGGGGTCGATAATGGTAACGTCCGCTATGTCGCCGACAGTTAGGGCTCCCCGGGAAAGACCAAGAGCCTGGGCCGGACCGCAGGTCAGGCGTGCGATAGCCGCAGATAAAGATAGTACCCCTTCATCGACCAGTCGCAGAGTCAAAGGCAATGCCGTTTCAAGACCGACAATACCATTTAAAGCAATATTGAACTCGACATTTTTTTCGTCCCGGTGATGGGGGGCATGATCGGTGGCGATAACACCGATTGTGCCGTCTGCAAGCCCTTCCCTCACCGCCGCAACATCATCGGCGCACCGTAAAGGAGGGTTCATTTTCGCGTTGGTATTATAGCCGCGTACTGCTTCTTCAGTCAGGATGAAATGATGGGGGGTGACCTCGGCTGTTACGGCCACTCCACGCTTTTGCGCAGCCCGAATAATTTCTACGGCACCACGGGTAGACACGTGGGCAACGTGAAGGCGAGCGCCCGTAAATTCAGCGAGCATCACGTCTCGTGCAACCATGGCATCTTCAGCTACCCAGGGTATTCCCTTTAAACCGAGTTCGGTAGCGACAAAACCATCGTTCATAACACCACCGTCGACGATCGACAGGTCTTCGGCGTGGCTGATAACAGGGAGATCAAATGAGCTGGCATATTCCATGGCCCGCCGCATAATTTCACCGTCATCTACGGGACGTCCATCATCGGTTACCGCTACACATCCGGCTTCGCGCAATTGCCCCATTTCAGATAGTGATTCGCCCTTGAGGCCTTTAGTGATGGCTCCTATAGGAAAAACATTGGCCAACCCTGCCTCAGTGGCACGCTGACAAATATAACTTGTAACTGTCTTATTGTCATTCACTGGATCGGTATTCGGCATGCAAGCTACAGAAGTAAAACCACCTGCCACCGCGGCACGGACACCGGATTGAATGTCTTCCTTATATTCATAACCGGGTTCCCGGAGATGGACATGTACATCAATCAACCCCGGAACCACCAACCGGTTTGTCGCGTCGAGCACCTGGGCATCAGCAGAATCTAGGTCTGTGCCAACAGCGACTACGGAACCATTTTCGATTAGTAGATCCAGCTGGTCATCTATGCCGTTGGACGGATCTATCAGGCGACCGCCCTTTATAAGAATTTTCATGGTCTACCCCAGTTGGAGATGTGTTGGAAGTATATCAAGCACTCTGCTCGGCTAATTGCTCACCGCCTGAGACCAGATAAAGCAAGGCCATGCGAACCGCCACACCATTTTCAACCTGGTCAAGGATAACGTTCTGCGCGCCGTCAGCAACCGCAGAAGATATTTCAACGCCGCGATTCATTGGTCCTGGATGCATAACGAGAGCGTCGGACTTAGCTCGTTTAAGGTTGTCAGGGTTGAGGCCATAAAACCGACTATACTCGCGATTCGAAGGTAACAGAGCATTGCCCTGTCGTTCCTGCTGAATGCGCAGCATCATAACGACATCGGCTCCATCCAATGCGGCATTCATGTCGGTATAGACCTCGGCACCGAGGCGCCCAATCTCTGTAGGTAGCAAGGTTTTGGGCCCAGCCAGTCTAACGGTGGCTCCCATTTTCTTTAAAGCATAAATGTTGGACCGAGCCACACGACTGTGGGCAATATCGCCTATGATGGCTACGGTCAAGCCGGCGATGCTCCCCTTTTTCTGTCGGATTGTCATAAGGTCAAGCAAGGCTTGACTAGGGTGCTCATGGGCGCCGTCACCAGCATTGACCACTGAAAACCCACATCGTTCGGCCAGGTAGTGAGCTGCTCCTGAATGACCGTGGCGCATAACGATGATATCGGGGTGCATGGCTTCGAGGTTTTTAGCTGTATCCTCTAGGGTCTCGCCTTTTACTACCGCTGAGGTCGAGGCACTGATATTGACTGTATCGGCGGACAGACGTTTGCCCGCAATCTCAAAAGAGGTCCTGGTGCGGGTGCTCGCCTCAAAAAAGATATTAATGATCGTCTTTCCGCGCAAGGTCGGCACCTTTTTGATTTCGCGGGTACTGATCTCTTTAAAGCTCTCGGCCGTATCGAGAATCAAAGTGATGTCATCGGCAGAAAGCTGCTCAATTCCGAGAATGTGTTTGTGTCCAAATGACATAAGGACCTCCTGTTGCGGACCTGTAACCGCCCGTTAAAGCTAATTCACTGCCATGAGTGGCCGATGGGTCATGTTTAAGGTTTGCCTATTCGCACTTCGATCGGCTCATGCTCTTCACTGAACTGCACCTCGATTTTTTCTGCCACCGAGGTTGGTACATTACGACCAATATAATCGGGACGAATCGGTAGCTCTCGGTGGCCTCGGTCAACAAGAATCGCTAGCTGTATAGACTGTGGGCGACCAATATCTATCAGGGCATCCATCGCCGCGCGAATGGTGCGGCCGGTGAAAAGTACATCGTCGACCAGCACAATGCGCTTATTCTCCAGGGGAAAAAGTAGCTCAGTTTTTCCCACCGGTAACGAGCCGCGCGAAGCAAGATCGTCTCGATACATAGTGATATCCACGGTGCCAAGGGGCAGCTCTACGCCCTCTATCTCTTGGATGCGCTGTTGCAGGCTGCGAGCAAGATGGTCGCCACCTCGCACCACACCGACTAGAGCGACGTCTTTGGTTCCCTTGTTTCGTTCCAGAATCTCATGAGCAATGCGGGTCAGAGCCCGGCTGATCGCCGGTTGATCCAATATGATGGTTTCCCGTGCGGCCATGTGCCATTACTCCTTTATGGTTGAGATTGGATACAAAAAAAGTACCCTTTCGCTCTAAAGCGAAAAGGTACTTGGATAAATCACTTGTCGTGTTTTTGTGCCAATGCCCTGCCACCTTTGCTAACCTCTCGGATCAACTTAAAAGGTATATCATTTAGTCAAAATATGGCTAAACCTATCAGATTCCTCGGTAGTGGTCAACGGCAAATCTTGATATTTTATGGCTTATTTTTAGTTGATAATACGGCCGATACGATTCCATCTCGGCAAATTCGTTTCCCGGTTCCAGGACCAGTACTTGATAAAGGCTAATCCTTTAATCTTTTGTTCGGGAACAAAGCCCCAGAAGCGGCTATCGAACGATCGGTCTCGATTGTCACCCATGACAAAAAAGTGACCAGCAGGTACTTCAATCGGTCCCATGAAATCTCTTGGTTGCAGATTGCCAGGAACAACATCCAGCTCCTTATGCCTCTCTTGCGGCAATTCGTAGGGCTCGCCATTAACCAAAACTTGTTTGTTTCGAACTTCGACTCGGTCACCAGGCATGCCGACCACTCGTTTAATAAAGTCGCGCCGCTGAAAGTAGGATTTGTCGCCATCCAAGGGGAATTCAAAAACGATGATATCGCCACGATGTGGATCGCGCAAAGTAAGGAAACGACCATCCATAAAAGGCAGTTGAGTGCCGTAGATGAATTTATTGACCAGTAGGTGGTCACCGACCAATAGGGTGTCTTCCATGGAACCGGATGGAATTTTAAATGCCTGAAATAAAAAGGTGCGAATCAGCAAGGCAAGAATTAATGCAAAAAGCAGCGCTTCGCCATATTCCCGATACCAGGGTTTCTTGCCATTACTGGCCTGTGACATAAGGGACATTTTATTTCTCTTTCACCTTAAGGATGGCCAAAAAAGCCTCTTGGGGAAGTTCAACGCTGCCGACCTGTTTCATGCGCTTCTTGCCCTCTTTTTGCTTTTCGAGCAGTTTGCGCTTACGAGATATATCCCCGCCATAACACTTGGCGGTAACATCCTTGCGTAGGGCCTTGACATTAACTCGAGCGACCACTTTGTTGCCAATAGCGGCCTGAATGGCCACCTCAAACTGCTGACGGGGAATGAACTCCTTCATCAGGGCCACCAATTCGCGACCACGGAATTGCGCCTTATCGCGATGCACAATCAGAGACAAGGCATCAACCACCTCACCGTTGATCAAGATGTTGAGCCGTACCAGTTGGCTCGGCCGGTAATCGATAAATTCATAATCAAGAGAAGCATAGCCGCGGCTTATAGACTTAAGTCGATCGAAAAAATCGAGTACAATTTCATTGAGAGGCAGTTCATATACAACCATTACTCGGTCGGCAGTCAGGTATTTTATTTCGCGCTGCGTGCCGCGCTTTTCCTCACACAACGCCAGTACTGCCCCGACGAATTCATTGGGGACATGGACCGAGGCCAGGATGTACGGTTCGAAAATTTCTTGAATGAATTGTACTTCTGGCAACTTGTTGGCGCTATCGACGATCAGTTCTTCGCCTTTTATGGTCGTGACATGATAGCTAACTGTCGGCGCGGTAGTGATGAGATCAACGTTAAACTCGCGTTCCAAACGCTCCTGAACAATCTCCATATGCAGCAAGCCGAGAAAGCCGCAACGGAAACCGAAACCAAGAGCCAGGGAATTTTCTGGTTCAAAAGTAAATGACGAGTCGTTGAGGCGCAGCTTCTCCATAGCATCGCGAAGAGCTTCGTAATCACCACTATCAATAGGGTAAAGGCCTGAGAAAACCATCGGTTTAACTTCATGGAAACCAGGTAGCGGTGCATCAGCGGGGCAATGCAGATGCGTAATGGTATCGCCCACCTTTGCATCCTGCACCACCTTAATCCCGGCAATAACAAAGCCAACCTCACCTGCTTCCAGAACGGGCAATGTTGCCGGATGCGGGGAAAATGCCCCCACCTTAAGAATCTCATAGCTCTTATTGTTGGCCATGAGCTTGATTTTATCTCCCTTGCGCAGGGAGCCATCAACCACTCGCACCATCAACATAACCCCCTGATAGGAATCATACCAAGAGTCAAAGATCAGTGCCTTGAGAGGGGCCTCAGGGTCCCCAGTCGGGGACGGAATTTTGGCCACAACCGCTTCGAGGATTTCATGGATGCCGATCCCCTCCTTAGCGCTAGCCTCAACCGCATCGGATGTATCGAGACCAATAATTTCCTCGATTTCCTCTTTGACCCGCTCAGGGTCTGCGCTGGGCAAGTCGACCTTGTTGAGAACTGTAAAGACCTCCAGGTTCTGATCTATGGCCAGATAGACGTTGGCCAGCGTCTGGGCTTCGACCCCCTGCGAGGCATCGACCACTAGCAGGCCGCCCTCACAGGCAGCCAAAGAATGACTGACCTCGTAACTAAAGTCGACATGTCCCGGAGTATCGATAAGATTAAGAATATAGTCCTGACCGTCGTCGGCGCGATAATCGAGACGCACCGCCTGAGCTTTGATAGTGATGCCCCGCTCCCGTTCCAGGTCGAGCTTGTCGAGAAACTGGTTGGTCTTTTCCCGATCGGTAATGGCTCCGGTCTCTTCAAGCAACCGGTCTGCCAGGGTCGATTTACCGTGATCGATATGGGCGATAATGGAGAAATTGCGAATTCGGCTTTGATCCATAGGGACTTAGTATTCCTCATAAAAAGGTAGAGCACAAAAGACCCACTAATTTACAAAAGACGCCGTTATTTGTAAAGCAAAAACCCTCGCATTTGAAGGCTGGTGGTAATGACCATGCCAAAGCCCCAGGTTGATTGTTTTGGGTTGCCTTCACTTTAACCCGAAGCTAGGATGCCAAGAATGATACCGATAGCCAAGGAGTATTGCTGGTGAAAACTATTGACGGATTGATTGAAGCTAGCTGTAGAAAATTCCCGGACAACGTTGCTATTCGACACAAAAAAGGCGGTCAATGGCAAGAGACCAGCTATCGCCAGCTATGGCTTACGGTTAATCAGGTTGCTGCAGGACTACAGGCCAGGGGAATGGTCCCTGGAGACCGCATCGCCCTACTGGGAGCTAATTCACCTTCTTGGATAGGCAGCTATCTCGGCATCCTTCATTCCGGGGGAATCGTGGTTCCCGTGGACAAGGATCTTAAAAGCGCAGAAATGCGTCATGTCCTGAACGATTGCGGAGCTCAATTGCTAATTTCCGAATCTTCCGCCCTGGAGATTGTGGCCGATATAGCCAGCGACTTGTCCGAATTGAAAGGAATAGTGCTTTTCGATGACAATGCTGTGCGCCGCCACCCGCCTTTGCAGGAAAAGTTGAACATGCTGGCTGCTAAATGGCGTCACTTAGCCAGACAGTACTCCATACCCGATAAAGAGATGCAGTCTCTGGAAAACCTTGGGCGCGAGATTCAAGAAATGGCTAGCACCACTTCGGGGTGGCAACGAGTAGGCAGAACCGGCCCAATAAGCGACCCAGTTTTACCGCAAGGATGCGAGCTCAGTCTTTTTAGCGACCTGTTGATTGAGAAGACGCCTGCCCAGGTTCGACGTCAGCCCGAAGGTACGGCGGTTATTCTTTATACTTCAGGAACCACGGGCCGCTCCAAGGGGGCCATGCTCAGTCATCGCAATATTGTGTCGAACATTGAGAATGCCATCCCCCAGATGGGGGCCGACCAGACCATGCATACCCTGTCTTTTCTGCCCATAAATCATGTTTTTGAGCAGGTTGCCGGAACCCTTGCCCCCCTGTCCCTGGGGGGAACTGTTTCCATTGCCGAATCGTTGAAAAAGATCGCTCAAAACCTGGTTGAGGTGCAGCCGACCTACTTTATGGGAGTGCCAGCCGTATATCGCTTACTACTCAATCGCATTATGAAAAACATCACGGAAAAACCCCTGGCCCGCGCCCTCTTCGGCATACCTCTAACGAGACCCCTGGTCGCGGCCAAGGTGCGCAAAAAGCTGGGCGGCTCGCCTATTTTTATCAGTGGCGGAGCAGCTCTCGATCCTGAAATTGCCCTGGGTATGGAAAAGCTTGGCTTTACCATTCATCAAGGCTATGGCATCACCGAAACATCGCCAATTATTTCGATGGAATGTGCCAACGTAAAAAAACTCGGCAGTGTTGGGCGGCCGATTCCAGGAGTCGAGGTGCGCATCGAGGCGCCCAATAAGGATGGGGTCGGTGAAATTCTGGTGCGGGGAGACAATGTCATGCAGGGTTACTATGGCCGCCCTCAGGCAACAGCAGAAGCGATTAAGGAGGGCTGGTATTACACCGGCGACCTGGGTCGCTTAGATGAAGACGACCTGCTCTATATCTGCGGTCGGCTGAAAAACTTGATCGTCACCCCCAACGGTAAGAACGTTTATCCGGAAGAGGTGGAAAACGAACTGCTGAAGAGCCCGCTGGTCGCTGAGGTCATGGTCTACGGTCACCGTATCGACGCTGTGGCCGAAGAAGTCCATGCTCAGATTTATGCCGACCACGTTGCCCTTGATGCTTATGCCGCAGAGAATGGGGTAGCGCCTCTCGATCAGAGTGCGGTCGAGGCCTTGCTTCGTCAGGAGGTATTACGCGCCGGCCAGCGACTGGCCGACTACAAGCGCATCAAGCGTTTTACCCTGCGGGACTCCGAATTCCCTAAAACCACCACCCGTAAAATCAAACGTTTTGTAGTGGAGGCCGACATAAACGCCACTGACTGACTCAGGCTTCCGCAAAAACGCCCTTCTGTCGCTCGAGTTCACTGGCATAGCGGGCCAACACCTCCCGCCGGGAGAGCATGAATAGAACTTTGCCCGGATCGTCATCATCGACTACCGGTATCTCTTCCAAGCCCCGTAGCGAAAGCTTACGCATCACCCCGGTTAAAGATTCGGCCGGACTGGTCGTCACCACCCGCGATATGGCGATATCCCGGGCACGAATCAGACCTGGTGGGATTTCTTCGTGTAGAATGCGGCGAATATCATTAACGGAAAAGATGCCACTTAAGCGCCCGTCGTCGTTGACTACCGGATAGTAGCCGCCGGCCGCTCCAGAGATTTTCTCTAGAATAGCCTTCAGCGGCAGGCCTTCTGGAATAAAGGTCGGTTCTCGGCCATGCTCTGCCAATTCCCCCACCGTAATCCCTTCCAGTACATCGACCACCAGGTCCCCGAGATGGGCTGGTGAATCAATCCGGCCGCGAACCTGTTTTTGATAGATAGTATTGCGCCGATAGACAACCATAGCGACCACGCAAACGAGCATTAATGGGGCCAGCAGAGCGTAGTTTCCTGTCAACTCGCTGACCATGATCAGGGTGGCGATGGGAGTATTAGCAACCCCGGCAAAGAAGGCGGCCATGCCGAGCAGTACGCAGACCCGCGGATCCTGAATCATGGTAGGAAACAAGGCGTGGGATGCTGCCCCAAAGGCGCCGCCGACCATGGCACCGATGACTAGGCTCGGAGCAAAGACACCGCCCGATCCACCAGAAGAAATGGTCAAGCTGGTGGCGATGATCTTAGCAAAGGCCAGCAGCAGCATTAACCACAAGGCCATTTTCCCATACAGGGCGGCCTGCACCCAGCCGTAACCGGAACCGAGCACTTGCGGCACCGCCATAGCCAAGAGTCCCAGCATTAGACCACCAAGGGCCGGCTTCAGCGCCCGAGGGAACTTAAGCTTCTCGAACAGGGCGTGAACGCCGTAAAAGGTTTTGACATAAAGGCGCCCCATGACCGCACAGATGATGGCCAGAACAAAATAAAAGACAAGTTCGGAAGGATGGCGAAACAGGAAGTCCGGCGTATCAAGCAGCGGTTGCCAACCTGTTACAACGCCGAAAAAAGAATAGGCAACGATGGAAGCGATGATGCAGGGAATCAGCCCCTCGTGTTCGAATTCAGGGTCCTGATAGAGCACTTCTACGGCAAACAGGGCACCCCCAAGGGGTGCGTGAAAGGTGGCGCCAATACCGCCGGCCATACCAGCCAAAAGCAAAGTGCGTCGGTCCACGTTGCCGAGCTTGAGCCGGTCACCAAGAAAAGAACCGAACCCAGCGCCAATCTGGGCTATGGGGCCTTCGCGACCGGCAGAACCACCGGTCGCGATGGTGGCTATTGAGGCCAATGCTTTGATGAAAGGCACTCGGGCGCGAATGTGGCCCTTTTGATTGTGAAAAGCTTCGAGGGCACCGTCGGTACCGTGGCCTTCGGCTTCTGGAGCAAAGGTGAAGACCAGCCAGCCAGAAAAGAGCCCGCCGAGAGCCGGAACCAGAAACAAGAACCAGCGATGGGGTACGGACAGGGAATTGATGAAACCACCATCGGCGGCCGCTGCTCCCTCCGCCATCGGGGGATGAAATCCGGACCACTTGCCGAGTATCCAGAATTCACTAAAATTGGTAACCATATAAAAGGCAACCGCGCCGATTCCGGCCACTAGTCCGACTAAACAGCTCAGCAACATGAACCGCCCGACACTGCGTATATCTAACTTGTCCAGTGTATTACGCAACTGTAACCGCTGCGGCATCAAACACTCCCTCTCCTGCGCTGTCATAGCCAGCACCAATCTGAAGCAAAACCTGTCAACAAATTAAAATCTAGCCAGTCCATTCTGTTACAAAAAGAACTGAATGTAAACGACCTGTTGATTTTATGCAAACAACAAATCTACTTAATGCTCCCAAGGACACCAAGAAGGCGGCCAAACCATGTTTTATATTTTATGACCAAGGAAGAATGTTCGATAGTAAATCCCCCTTGCCCTCCCCCTCTGCTAGCTTGAAAATACTCTCAACGGCAAAGACCTCAGCACTGCGGTGCTTTTGCATGGAGTTGTCTATTAACCACACCGCTACTCGGGACATTGCTGTGATGGACATTGAAGTATGGATTTTAAACAGTAATGACAGGGAGAGAATCAAGAGGACGGAAAGGATTAGCTTGACCATATACCGACAGGAAACAAACCTAGGAGCAGCGGGAAGAGCACTCCTGTCCGGCGACGGCGGCGTGCAGAGGTCTTACCAGAAGGAACGGAAATAAGGGCACCAGGAAAAAGACAAAAGCGAGGGCCGATTAGTTAAGTAAAAATACTTTGGCGTCGGCTTCTGCGCAAAGCTCGCCATCGACTTCCAGGCGAGCCTTAACGCGCAGCACCTTCCGGCGGCGCTCTACCACTTCGCCCTGTATCGTTACTTTTTGCCCAACCGATACAGGTTGGCGATACCGCACGGACAGTTCGGCGGTAACCAGCGTTTCTGCCAGTGCCCGTCCGGCGTAAATACAGGCTTCATCAAGCAATGACGCAATCACGCCCCCATGCACTATGTCTGGCCAACCCTGAAATTGATCGCCAATGGTTAGGTGGCAGAATGATGTCAGCAGTTCTTTGTCGCAACTGAAAACAGCCTGTAGGCCGCTGGCATTTTCCTGACCGCAGACAAAACAACCGCGATCCTTGTTGAAATCGATAGTCAATGGATTCCTTACATTATCAGATGTGAAAATTATCAATGTGTTCAGGTCGTGCGATTTACTTCAGACACCTGATCGTTGAGGGTCCAAAAATCGTAGAGGATTCCAAGAAAGAATAAACCGCCGGTGAGCATATAAATAATACCGGTGATCCATTTTCCGAGATAGAAACGATGAATGCCAAAGAGACCAAGAAAGACCAACAGAATCCAGGCGATATTGTAATCCACTCTTCCCGCTTCAAATCGCAGGTCGGCCTGGCGATCCATGGAGGGGACCAGAAAGAGATCGATAATCCAGCCGATAAGCAGGAGGCCAAATGTGAAGAAATAGATGGTGCCGGAGACTGGCTTGCCGTAATAAAAACGATGGGACCCAGTGAAACCAAAAAGCCAGAGGATGTAGCCGATGACCTTGCTGTGGGTGTCCTTGGTGTCTGTCATGGTGTCTGGCTCCTGAAACCAGCCCAGCGCATTTCCTGGAAACTTTCTCAAGTAACGGTTGGCAATTCACTGTATATAAACGATTGTTTGATTCATTTTGAGCGTTAAAAAATTTCCAGGTGGATCTTGTCATAGGGCAGAGTCTCTTTGCCATGCCCAGCTTTTTCTGCAACGGGATAGCCGATTCCGATGATTGCCTCAACCTCGTAACGGTCGGGTAGATTGAGAACTTTGCTCAGATAATCCGTGGCCGGCTTGCCATCGACGTGGCTACGTCTGCGAATTTGTGACCAGCAACTGCCCAGACCAAGATCCAATGCCGCAAGTTGAAGAACAATGGCAGCGATGGAGCAGTCCTCGACCCAGACGTCACATTTGTCTGGATCGGCGCAAACAACGATAGCCAAAGGTGCCTCGGCGACAAAGGCTCCACCCTTCGGTTTGGCAGCAGCCAGCCTGACTCGCTGCTCGGGGTCTGTTACCAGGATAAACTCCCAGGGGTTGCGGCCTTTGGATGAGGGAGACCGAAGCAGTGCTTCAATGAGTTGCTCGACCTTGTCTGCCTCTATCGGACGATCCATAAAACGTCGCACACTGCGACGTTTGCGTAACAATTCCAGCATGTTTCCCTCCCAATGCCTACTCATACAATAAGATAAAAATATTTAAACCAAATAATACCGGGAAACGGTAAGACTCTCAATGTTCAGCGAAAAAACTCCGCTGGCGCCGGGCAAGCCTTATTCCTGCAGGCACAGGTATAGATGCTAGATTTTTATACTCCGGTGCCACCGTCTGCTCAAGTTTCATTGCAGGTGTTTCAGGTGAGCCATTTGGTTTTTATGATAGAGATCAAAAAAGATGACGCTGTGGTCAGGGATGCTGTCGCAGTGGTTGCACTGATCTGCCATTCGACGATTTTTTTTGCGACAGATTCGGCACCATTCGTAAATTATTCGGTAGTCGCGGCGACCTACATATTTTTTTAATCGGCTATGGTGAACACCGCGCATCTGACCATCAGCGTCGGCGGGGTATAGAAGCAGTCGTTGGATAACCTGATGGATGCGCAAGTAACCGGGAGGATCCAGTTTCTGTATCTTCTCCAACTTGGCAGCAAATTGAGGGGTGGGGAAATAGACAAAGCGCGTCATGACGGATCCGGTGAATCATCGGAGGCGAGCAATAACTTCAGCTTGCACAGCTTGGCCTCTATGGCCTGCTCTACCCGCTCCTCGCCCAGCATAAAAGAAAGTTGTCCGACCATAAGCGCAACATCTGCCAGTTCATCGACAATCTGTTGCAGGTCAACTTTATCCCGCTTGAAATGCTTCAAAGCAACAATCAATTCAGCGCATTCTTCAACGGCTTGATCAAATTGAGCCTCTTCGCCCCACTTGGCCAAAGCCGCCCGGTAGATGTCATGATATTTGGTCATAGTTGATTTAGTGATAGGTAGGGAAAAAGGTTAGCTATCTTAATGCAGAGTAGTACGATCGTCGCTACAGCATGTATTAAACTTTTGTCCACTGCCACATGGGCATGGTTCATTGCGGCCAATTGTAGACGGTCGAGTTTGAAGCTGAGCTGCATAGCTCTGAATTACGGCCACCGCATTAGGCAAGGCGAGTAAAAGAGTCGCCAACAGTTCAGATTCGTCCGTTGATTGGTCCAAGCCACCCTCGTCAGCAAATAGCTCGTCGACCTCATGGGGCCAAGCAATAGCGTTTACCACGGAAAAACTGGCAAACAGATTATCATCTTCGTCCTGCTTGTCCACGGGGCCGTTGCCTAACCAGATTTCTGGGCGCATTTCAAGTGCCAGGTTAAAGCCAAAGCCCCAATCAAGGGCATTGCTGACAGTTTCTTCAGAAGGTTTTTTTAAACAATAAGGGAAGTGTAAGTGGCCCTGCAGGTGCAGATGGTTAAAGCGGTCATAGACGGTCAACAGCCCTTTCAGAAGGCGCTCTCCTTGCTCCTGATCGGTAAAAACATCAATCTTCTCACCAAAGACCTGGGGCAGCCACTCGCTCGATGGAATCGATTCAGGGGTAATTACCAAGCCATAGAAAAAGCCGAGCAGCTCAGCCTGATTAAGAACCTGGTCCTGATGTTCTGCGAAGGCCAGAAGTTCGTCCAACGGGGAAGTGTCCAAGGAAGTCAGCATAAAAAGAGTGTCCGCGTCAAAAGAAGGAAAAGCTTTTCCGGATGAGAGATTTAAAACGCCGAAGGCTATTTTTCTGTCTTCAGCGATATCATGGGCGACAGTGAAAAGCAAGCCATAATAAGGGGTTGCACGAAAGAGTCCTAAGGCCAAGTGACTGCTTTAGACGGTTCTGAAAGGTGCTCCGCCCCGTTTCTGGGCAGAAGAACCCACAACCATCCATCCTGTTTCATGCGGCGAGCTACATTCCCGGCCTCCTGGCCGAGGCCCCAGAAAAAATCTGCCCGCACCCCACCTTTGATCGCTCCGCCGGTGTCCTGTGCCACCATCAACTGCTGCAAGGGCCTGCTGCTGTTAGGCCATGTGGTAGCAATGAATACCGGTGCACCTAGAGGAATGGTTTGCGGATCGACGGCCAGGCTACGCTGCGGCGTAAGTGGGTAGCCAAGGGCCCCTGGTGGGCTTGGAGGATCCTGCTCGGCCGAACTAAAAAAGACATAGCTGGGGTTTTCTCCTAAAAGCTGAAGCACCTTGTCTGGATGACGCTGGCCCCAGGCCTTGATGTTCTGTAACGACATCTGATGCCGGGTCATAGCTCCCGACTCGATAAGCAATTTACCGATGGAGCGATAAGGATGACCATTCTGTTCGGCATAGTTAACCATCACCCGTTCGCCATTCTCCAGGGAGATGCGGCCCGATCCCTGAATGTGCAAAAAGAACAGTTCAACCGGGTCCTGTACCCAGAATAGCTCTTTACCAGCAATCGGTGCCTGACCGGAATCGATCTCAGTCCGGCTCCAGTAAGGCACCACCCGCCGCCCGTCGAGGCGGCCGCGTAATCGGCGTCCCTTAAGGTCCGGATAGAGCGTGCCCAGATCGATTACAAGTAGATCGTCAGGGATAGACAAGACAGGATAGCGATAATGTTTATCAGGGGTGCGACTTCCCTGCAAATCGGGAACATAGTAACCGGTTATCTGGCCTCGAGTCGAACCATTGGAGTTGTGTACGCGGTGAGGGATAAATCTGTCTTCAAAAAACCGCCGAACCGCCACCCGGTCAGTGGCATCAACTTGCAGCGTTTCGGAACACACGGTCTGCCAAGACGGTTTTCTTTTAAGAGATGGACAACTGACGATAAAAGCCTCCAGGGCCGGTCGCAGGTCCTCTTGCTGCCAACCGGGCACTTCGTTCCAGGAAACAGCCTGTAATGGCTTAACAGGTTTCTTTATCTCAGGTGGCGCAGGAGGGCGGGCACAGGCCACCAGAAGCAGCAGACTCAGAAAACAACCGAAAGGAACAGAACAACTTAGGCAAGACAGAAATCCGGATATCATAGGCCATCCTCAGAAAAAATTGTTTCAGAGAGAATAGTTGTTCAACTAAATCAAAGATATAGAAGCGTTCCCTTCTTGACACCTGCCGATAACTGGATAGGCTGAAATAGTCACATTACCATTAATGTTATTAAGGCCCACCCTTCTCAGGAGGAAACAATATGCAAGAAATAGGATTTAAATGGCGGGATCTGATTCGCGACGAAGAAGGCGCTACCGCAACTGAATATGCCGTAATGCTGGCCCTGATCATCATCGTTTGCATTGTTGCCATCGCGTTTCTTGGCAACAAGGTTAATAATTCCTTTCAGAAGCTGGGCAACCTGATGCCAGACAACTGAGCATCGGGTTTTAAACCCCTTCTCCCTTATCGACGATATTGAAATCGACAAGCTTTCTGTCCCTCGGAATAAACTTTTCCCGAGCATCGAGCCAAGTCTCAATCGCTTCGGCATGGAAGGGTTTGTCAAAAACCTTACAACCAAGTTCTTGTGCCTTCTGCACATCCTCCTGACTCCAGGTGCCGGAGAGCACCGCCTTATGGTCCACCATCCCCTTGCAGCCTCCCTGAAGCTGCCGTTCGATCAGTTCCAATCCGGACATTCCGGGCATTAGATTATCTGTCAGCAAAAAATCACCGCAAACCTCTTCCTGAGGACAAGAACATTCCGCATCCTCATACAAAGGGCAGGCCGTGGGGTCGGGAAAACAGATAACTTCGTATCCCCTCTGTCGTAGCCTCAGCGCCAATAGATCTCGGCAGGCCTCATCATCATCGATAACGATAGCTCTCAATCGCATGTTTAAATCCACTTCAATAGACAGGACAGGCTTGAAATTATTTTGGCCATTACCACCAATTTTATCCTTGGATCAATCTCCATGTTTTAAGGACGAAGTCCGTATGTCTTTAAACCAAAGACAACCTTAATAAGACCGTTTCTTG
The DNA here is from genome assembly GCA_013619105.1 of Desulfuromonadales bacterium. Taxonomy (GTDB): domain Bacteria; phylum Desulfobacterota; class Desulfuromonadia; order Desulfuromonadales; family Syntrophotaleaceae; genus Syntrophotalea_A. Next base: position 68,900 of record JABXKU010000002.1, on the reverse strand, counting down.
AAAGCCCTTTACTGACAACCCCCACCGGGGACACATGCCTCAATCCCGCACCGATAGGATAAATCGGGTGCCGATATATACGATGTTTTGGGCTAGGAACATCCTGCAAAAGCGGTCACCCTGGTTGAGATAATCGCTAACGCGACTTCGGTCATGAGGCAAGTTGACAAATACCTGTCCTTCGATGACCGTGCCGAGTGCAGTGGTGACCTGTACCCGGTATTGCTCGCCAAGGCGCATAAGCTCATCCCCCTCCTCCCCAATGGATGTCTGAGCGGTGACGATGTTGTTTGTATTTAGGTGAATCATGCCGGCAGCCGTTTCCACCGGGATAAAAACATTGTCACCGCACAGCAGTTCTCCTAACAGTTGCGGACGTTCATGGCAGGCCTCATAGAGACTGAGAAAGACCTCACCCTGAACGGTACTGCCATCAGCTTGTGTAAACAGCACCTTACGACGGTTTTTTGTGATTTTCTGCTCATCCATAACAACAGTCAACCTTCCTGAAACAGAGATTTATTGGTTGCATATTTGAAGGCCTCTTCACGACTGATTCGACCTTCGGTAAGCAAGTCCTGAATCGCCTGATCCATCAACTGCATACCCTGAGAGCGGCCAGTTTGAATCACCGACGGAATCTGAAAGGTCTTACCTTCACGAATCAGATTGGAGACCGCCGGATTGACGGCCATAATCTCCATGGCGGCGCAGCGTTTGCCGTCCAGGGTGCGCAGAAGTTGCTGACAGATGACCCCCTGCAGAGATTCGCCGAGCATGGCCCGAATCTGTTCCTGCTGGGTGGTGGGAAAGACGTTGATGATGCGGTCGATCGTCTTGGCGGCACTGTTGGTGTGCAGGGTCCCAAAGACCAGGTGGCCGGTTTCCGCGGCGGTAATAGCCAACTCGATGGTCTCAAGGTCACGCATCTCACCGACTAGAATCACATCGGGATCCTCGCGTAAGGACGCCTTCAAGGCTGCGGCGAAGGATTGAGTATGGCGACCTACTTCCCGCTGATTAATGAGGCTCTGCTGGCTGATGTGCACAAATTCGACGGGATCCTCTACGGTAAGGATATGCTCTTTACGGGTTTTGTTCACATGATCGATCATCGCCGCCAGGGTGGTTGATTTGCCACTACCGGTCGGCCCGGTGACCAGCACCAGACCTTTTTTAAACAGGGTGAAGTTGAGAATCCCGGGAGATAACCCCAACTGCTCGGCGGTGAGGATCTTGGCCGGTATCAGCCGAAACACCGCACTGATGCCTAGGCGACCCATAAAGATGTTGGCGCGGAAACGGGATTCCAGTGCCGGAACCTCATAAGCAAAATCAAGATCATGGGTTGATTCGAAGCTTTGCCGCTGTGCCTCGGTCATGATCTCGTAGGTCAGGGCTTTGATTTGCTCGCGGCCGATAGGGCGGTCGATAACTGGTTCAAGGTCGCCCGAGCGACGAATCAAGGGCGGATTGGTCGGGGACAGATGCAGGTCCGAACCTCCCCTATCCTTCAAAATTTTGAACAGAGCGTCAATTTTTGCCATAGTATGGTCCTCAGCCGCATTCAGAGCGGACTTTCAAGTGATTGACTTATTAACGTTTTATTGATTGACGGAATGTCAACATGGATTTGTCAACCAGCTGAAGTATAGGACTGCAGATTGCATGCCTTTATAATACGGCGAAAGGCTGACAAACAAAAGGCCCTTCGACGGAAGGGCCCTGTCTTGCAAATAAGTTGTCACAGATTCAGCCCGCAAGGATCACCGCTATATATGGGACGACATTGAAGACAATGATGAACAGTTTATAGAGACCGATAAACCCGTAGATGGCCAGGTTGAAAGCATCCCGCGACATGGGAAACCACATGCTGTGCATACGATAAACCCAGTCACCGGCAAAAGCGCAGACCAGAAACGAAAGAAAGTAGAGACACAGATTGATAACGGTACACCAAGCCAAGAAAGCACGCAGAAAATCGAGGTTCATGGGTAGGTCCTTTCGAAGAGATTGGCATTGTGCTGCTGCGACAAATCCTCGGTACCCGATCTAAGGGAATTCGTTTACTATCCTTTATATCATAAAAGATTCCAGATGCCGGAGCTTAGATCCCTGAGCTTTCTCCAAAAACGGTCATGGCGATAGCCTCACCATGGCTATCTGATTTAGAATCCTTCCTTCAACCGCAGTCGCAAATCGTGACCGTCGACGGGCCCAGCTAGCAGTTCAGTGCAGCTGCGCTGTTCTTCGATGAGTTTTTTCAATTGCGGGGCCATGCTTGTATCGCCAAGCAGAATGGCGCCGATCAGTTGTCCGCTACGGAAGACAAATAAAGAATAATCCCCTTCTTCCTGTACTTCGTAGAGGCTGTAGCTACCGTCTTCCGGAACAATCTGGCCGATGCTGAACAGGTCGACATCGAGCACCTTAAGATTGTTGGACCTCGGCACTCCCATAAACCGCCCCGCCCCGCCGGCGGCATTTAGTCCGGCAATGGCCCCCTGGGCCTGGGCCGGCAACCAGGTTCCGTAAATCACTCCCTGATGTTCCGCCACGTCACCGACCGCAAATATATCGGTGTGGCTAGTGCGCAGGCTGTCGTCGACCAGAATTCCGTTGTTCACATCCAACTTGGCCTGGCGGGCCAAAGCGCTGTTGCAGCGAACCCCGGCGGCAAAAACAACCAGGTCAGCCGGTAACACTTCCCCCGATTCCAAAGCCACACCAGCGACATGTTCGTCTCCTGTGAGCTTTTGCACCCGGCCACCCAAGACGAGACGTATCCCCAACCTCCGGACATGTTCAGCCAGTTGTTCACCGGCCGCTCGATTGAGTTGTCGGGGCAGCAGCCAGTCGAAACCCTCGACAATGGTGATATCCGCGCCCCCTTGGGCCAAGGCAGCCGCCGCTTCCAGACCGAGGACGCCGCCACCGATAACCACGCAGCGCTGGCCACGGCCAGCCTGTTGAGAAATAGCCAGGGCATCCTGGCGGGTACGAAGCCCAAACACATGCTTCTTGTCAACCCCTTCGATAGGCGGGATAAAGGAGTGAGCACCCAGCGACAGGATCAGCCTGTCAAAACCCAACGTCTCACCGCCTTTGATTTGCAGCATTTTTTCGGCCACTTCGATGGCTGCCACCTCCCGACCGAGGAGCAATTCGATGCGCTGCTCTTCATACCAGTCAGAGGGATGGATTAATAATTTTTCCGCCGCCAATTCCCCTGCCAGAAAGCGAGTTAGGTTAAGCCGATAATAGGGAAGGTCCTTCTCACGGCTGATGACCAGAATTCTGGCATCGGGAGCAGTCTTTCGTGCCGCCTCAGCGGCAGAGATTCCGGAGATACCGGCCCCGATGATAACAATCGTATCCTGGTTGGCATGGGTTTCGATCGGTGCGTCTTTCAGTTCGACTCCTTCAAACTGATCGGCACAAGCACTGCAAACCGGACAATTGTCTGGCGGGGAATCTCCCTGATGCATGTAAAAGCAGACCAGGCAACTCCAGGCACTGGGAGCTCGATCCGTGGTTTCAGAAGTTGCATTAACATTGTGCTCGAAAACGCTTTGATCAGCCCCGCAAACCGAGCAACATTCAGGCGGTTCCGCACCGACATGTACATAACCGCATACGCTACAAAGCCAACTTTGTTCGGGCATAGTATCGACTCCAAAATTAATTGTGTCTGTTATTAGATGATGGGCCGCGCTAGCCCTGTTTGCTTCGAGTAGGGTGCAACAGGTAATAGCCGCAATCCAAGGTGATAACGATGGTAAGTTTTACGGTAGAATCGCAGACAATGAGCATCGTCAGCCCCAGCATAATCATTTTTTCAAAACCACTGGTAGCCGTATCCATAGGCTCTTATTATAGTCAGAAAATCATCAGGCTTGTTGAAACACAGGGTTGCTTTATGTTCTGCAAAACAAGCTCTAATAAAAACTCCCTCTTAATGTACCAAATTGCGGACGTTTCATGAAACCACAAATTCTCTGTGACGCTTTATTTAGGCCCATCCACCTCACACAAAAGCTAGCTTTAACCCAACAAAATAACCCCTTGCAGCAATCTACGCCTTAAATGATCGGTACTATCATTTGCCAACATTTATCGGCAATAGATCTGAACCATCGGCCACTAAAAGAAGGGAACGAAAACATTATTTAAGGGGATTCGTCTGGTGTTGAAGAAGTTTTTCGATATCTCGAGCCGACAATTCTGGAAATACGTCGAAATATCCGTTGGACCTGGTCGATAACGATGCAGTTAATTGGTAGGTCATCATCGATTCCTCGAATGCGTAATATGACCTTAATCAGTCATGAAAGGCACTTGCAAAGGCACATATCAAGGACAATGCGTTCGTTCTAAGACCATTGACACCCAGACTAATGTTCAAGTCCTTTACACTGGCTCAAAACCACAATAGGGGCACTGACCAAAGTCAGATGCCCCTATTGTGACCACGCAAAGTTTCCGTTGCTTTCTTAATGTCCCAATTGAGCAGATTACTCTGCTTCCATTCTAATTGATTTCAGAAGCGAGATTCCTTCGCAAAGATCGTATTGTAGCACATCGGTTCCGGCAGAGTCTCTTTGGAGATACGGGTGCTCGGCGCCGTAGATTTCATGAACCAAACCTTGAACAGCGGTACAAAACTGGGCAATATCACGGTCTGCATTGCGCCCTGGGCTTTCCCAGACCATGTTGCCCTGGTCAATCAACAAGTCGATCTTTTGAAGCAACTCACTACCGTTCATAATGGCCTCCGAAAACGTTGCAGAAAATTCGCTGGGACAGATAACACCAAAGATTTAAAAGTCTGTTGAGAAGTCATCGGCTACGATCGTTGGAATCTCAAAAAAAAACTCATTGCTGCTTCTAGCAGTACCAAGGATTATCCGGTGAATAGTTTATGAATTTCCAGCGTAGCATTCCGGCATGAGTCGAAGCCAGAGCAAGGTCCAGCTTGATTTCAACCAATCGCTCAGCACCGGGAAACGCCGCAACCCGTTCCTCCTCCCATACGATTGTCGTCGACCCAGTCAACTGCAAGGTCCCCCCGCTGTCAAAATCGATAAACAATAGCCCTGCGCGAGGATTCTTAACCATATTCCCCAAGGTGTTGAACATGCCATTGCCGTTGTATTCTGGCCACACCAGGGTCTGCCCGTCCAGCACCTGCACAAACCCACCAAAACCGCCCCGATGTGAAGCATCAGCGCCGCTGTCAGGATGGTAACTGGCGATAAAAAAGGTATCGGCCTGACGGATCCATTGCCGCTGTGCCTCATTCAGAGTTTCGGCCGTTTCCACGACGGCTGCTTTCCGATCATGATTCGCAACCAGTTCCCACTCTCTTGCCTGAATGTACCGCGGACAGTTGCTGTAAACCTGCCTGGCCTGGACACAAAAATCGCTAGTCCCTTGCCGCAGCTTGCCATTGATCCGCAGGCGCCGTCGAGTCGCAAAGTCGATCAGCAACAGACCGATGTCGGCGCCGTCTACCAGCCTGGAGTAAAGGGGATCGCCTTTCGCAGGCAGAGTCGCGATGTGCAATGTCCGCTCGTCAACAACCGTCATAAACCCCACCTCACCACAGAGAACTGAGGCCCAGGCCCTTCCCGGGTCATCGACGGACGAGAGAACTAGAAAGGGTTGTTGTTGAATAAAATCGATGAATTTATGAGCGATAGTTGGCAGAATAGTGTTTTCCATCCTTGCCGCCATTGCCCTGGCACCAGTGCGCTCTTGAATATGAATCTCACCCGAATGGAAAATGGTCATCAGCTGCGACTCCTTACATATGCAACCAACTTGGTCGTATTTCAGAATATAACGATTGGTGGAGATAAAGCAAATCCGCCCAGCTATTTATAACGCCGTGAAACTCTATCGCTAGAAACTGGCATCGTCCTATAGAGTAGCCCCAAGACGAGTCCTGAAACACAGCCTACGGGAGGAAAAACCATACTCCCTTCCTTACCGCAATCGGTGAATTTACCGTCTGCTGATCCCATCACTTTTCTCTGGATAAGGCACCAGTCGTACGGCATTCTGCTCCGCGCGCCGGATCCCGCCGCTAAGATTGATGACCGCGTTATAACCGCGCTCTGCCAGCAAGGCCGCAAGTCTAGCCGAACGGTTCCCGCGACGGCACAGAATGGCGAATTCTTTGTGAGGATCAACGAGACGGTCCAGTTCGGCGCTAAAGCCTTCTAGATCATAGCTGCGATCCGCCTTGTAAAAAGTCATCAGCACCGACCCGGGTACCACACCGGTATCCCGCCATTCTGATTCGGTGCGAATATCGACGATGGCGAGCCCGGAATCGACCATTTCTGGGGTCAGAGACAGGTTGCGGTAATCGGCGGCGGAAACCATCTCCGGCAGGTTCAAGAGCATCGCAAGCACTAGGAATATGATTGTCTTGTACATTGGAATATCCTTTGTGGGGCGGGAGTATAGAAGGTCCCGGAAGATTGAAGAGAAAAGCCCATGAGCGTCATTGAGCACAATCTCAGACACTGCTTTTGTAACGGGTGAACTTAAAGCGACAGTTGCAGCCGATTAACGGGTACGGGTCCCTATCCACCGGGGCGATACGAATCGAATCGAAGATCAGGTAGATGGTCGATACCTCGGAACAGTTTATGAATACCATCCCTATTTTGACAATAATATTTGTCTAGTTTTTTGCCGGTATCCCTGTCAAACGATTCCAGTAATTTACCGCGCCCACAGGTAAGGAGACTTCGGCAACTTATACAATACCTCCCTGTTCCGCTTCGCCAGATAGACGCTGACGATACAGGGAACGCAGCATTCCACCTGCTTCCAGTTGATCAGGGGTTTTAAATCTCAGCGGGTTCTCAGATATTGGACCCCATTTTCCAGTCCTTCCAGATTCAACTCGAACATGGGGATAAGATTGCGGATAATACAGATGGTTTGGCTATGTTCCCACCAGATAGAGGATCTAGGATTGAACCATGCGGTATGGCGGAAGGTGGTCGCAAGCATCTGTAGCCGTTGAATACTCGCTTGCTTCTGACGGTATTCCAATTCGATGGCTCCGTTGATATCCAGCAACTCTTCAGGGGCCATGCTGGCGTCCCCAACAAAAATCAGACGGGTTTCTGGATCGCGCCGGAGTAGCTCTTCAATAGGTTCTGGACGATGTCGACGTTCGGGGTCGCGCCAGACCCGGTCCTTGACCGTGTTATGGAAATAGCGGATGGCAAGCTCTTTGAATTGAGATCGGGCATGATGGAAAAGGGTCTGGACGGTCTCCACATAGGGCTCCATGGACCAACCACCATTATCGATGAGGAGCATTACGTTGAGGCGGTCCACCAACCGCCGGTCAAAGACGATTTCGATCTCTCCGGCGTTACGCATGGTTTCGTAGATCGATTTATCTACATTCAGAAAATCCATTGGGCCGGCCGGTTTAAGGTGGCGCAGCCGCTTCAGGGCCTCCCCCATCTGGCTGCTGCTCAAGGGAGCGCTGCGGGAATAGTCCCGATAGCGTCTTTCCAAAGCCACTTTACTGGCAGAACGGGTCCGGGATCCGCCACCGATACGCATGCCGCCAGAGCGATTGCCCGAGTGACCGACGGGGGATACTCCGCCAGTGCCGATCCACTTACTTCCACCGTAATGAACCGCCTTCTGGTCCTGCAGCCGATCCAGCAGATATTGCTCAAGTTCTTCGGCACTGAGCCGGCGAAGTTCCTTCTCGGTTAAACCAAGGGCTTTGGCAAGGTCCTCAGGTGTTTTCAGCCAGGTTTCCAGGAGCAAACGGGCCGATCCATCCAGATCAACGCCCTCCAAAGGCAAAGCTTCGACTCCGGCAAACAATTCGGCAAATACCTGATCGTAGGTATCGAAGTCCCGTTCGCTCTTAACCAGGATCGATCGTGCCACGATGTAGAAATCGTCCAGCGAAACCACCAACCCCAGGCTCAGGGCTTTTTGTAGTTGCAGAAAAGCAGTGGGGGTGACCAGAACCCCTCGTTGGCGCAAAGTATAAAAAAAGGGTACGAACATCGATTCACCCCCTGCCCTTGTCTTGCCCAACAACCGCACTCGCCAAAGGCTGGATGCGGCAAATCGTAAGGAAGGGTCAAATAAGGACAATGGTTTATTCTAGCAGAAGTCGAGGAAGAAAAGACAGGGGCACAACACGCTCTAAAACCTGTTGTGATTGAGTGATATAGAGGAAGAGTTTTCAGGCTCTGATGGATTGTTTTCACCATCACGGCACTGAATGTGAGGGCCAGGGCACCCTGCCCTAGGCCCTCAAGGGGAAGGTCAGGGCTTCTTCTCACCCTTGTCCACATCGACCTCAAGCTTAAGCTCACCGAATCGCGCCTCGAATTCACGGACGGTGTTACCCAGCAAAATGGCCAGCCGTTTGGCGCCAAAGGGATTGAGGATGACACGGTTGCTCAGCTCGACGGTCAGCTCCTTTCCCCCAGTTTGCCAAGTCTGGTTGGTACCGAACAGCAGGGTCATCTCTTCTCGGGTACACGCAACATTACAAACATTGGCGTAAGTGCTAGCCATTTTCGAATCGTCCCAGCGCACAGCAGGCTTAGACTGGGCATCCTCCACCGTGATATTGTCCGTTTTTGTCTCAGCTTTTTCTTTTGACTTCACCATCTCTTTTGCTCCTTGGTTGCAGATTGAAACCGGGGATGCCCACGAAAGGGAATGCCCGTTTGTCGTTAGACCTTCCTTCCTTCAACTCACCATCATGCCAGCGCAACATTTTGCGCTGATCCTTTTTCTGCCCCAGAGAGCCAAAACTGCCGCGGTCGAGAATTGTTCCGGTCGGGTGGCGTTGTCCAGCGACGGAGGTCCATCCGACCAGCCCGGCCAGCAGCGGTACCGTGCCTTCATCCAGCCGCGCCGAATTCTCCTGAGACTCCGATTCTTTCTGTTCTTCTCCCTGCGGGACAGCTGTTTCGTCCTGGGATTCCAATTCTTTCGCTTCTTCTGCCTGTGAGACAGGCGTTTTGTCCTGGGGATTTACGGTCTCAGCATCGTGGCCTGCATCAGAGGAAACATCCGGTTGCCCTTCGCGGCCGGTGTCTTGCTCGGAGGCCTCCATGTCGATTTGTTCCTCTTGAGGCGCATTGGCAGGAGCCGCTTCGCCTTGCGCGTAAACGTGAGTGGCGACGTGATGATCGCGGACCGGCTCTCGTTCAAAAAGGCTTCTAGCGCGGTCCCCATCTGTTATGTAGTCGATCCTGGTGACTACATTTTCAGCTTCTCCAGACACTTTTACCGGCGGCACGTACAGCAGGAACTGCCTGTTTGCGATCAGATCGAGAGCCCCTTGAGCGAGTTTCACCAGGGAGACTGCCTTGTCATTTTCGAGGGTCAGACGGGCATATTCACCGACCATGACATCCTCGCTGAACAGGCCATGGAAGGTGTCGGCACCGTAACCACCCAACATCACATCGTTGCCGGGCCCACCAATTAAAAGATCATCCCCCCCGCTGAAAAGATCAATCGTCTCCAGGTACTGCCATTTGCCACTCAAGCTTGTAGCCATGCCACCGTCACCGGAAAGGAAATCATTCCCCTCCCCGCCCATCAAGGAGTCACTGCCAGCGCTACCGATGAGAACATCGTTACCGGCGTCTCCTCTCAAGGTGTCGTTGCCACCCAAAGAAGGATCGGTGCTCTTCACTTTAGCAGGTATGTGGGACGCTCCGGTGCTATGCATGAAAACCTGACCGTTGTCGCCGATAACACTGTCGTTACCAGCACCGCCACGGACGTCATCGTCGCCGAACCCGGCTAGAACGATATCGTTACCGGCGCCACTGGCAATGATATCGTCACCACCTATACCTGGACCGGTGGTGACCACCTGGCTCGGCAGATCGCCCTCGAAGAGGATGTCACCGTTGTCGCCAAAAATGATGTCATCACCGCTGCCAGCTGTGATCGTATCAGAACCGAACCCGCCGACCGCGATGTTGTTGCCATCGCCGGCGGTGATGACATCATCGCCGCCCCGGTTAAGATAAGTTGAGCTGATGAACTGAACCTGCCCCGAGGAACTACGGGTCAGGTAACCGCTGTCACCGAGCAGGACATCGTTGCCAGTATCGCCGAACAGAGTGTCGCCGCTGTCATCCGGGGCATTGGAATAGACATCATTCGCTTGGCCGCTTCCATCGTTCTCGACCGCTACGCCGTGGCTACCTATCAGGATGTCGTCTCCGACGCCACCATATAGCGTGTCACTGCCGGTGCCGCCAGCCAGGATATCATTGCCGGCATCACCGTAGAGATAGTCGCCGGCCCCTTCGGCAAAGTCCGAAGCTTCCGTGCGTTGAACGTTGCCAGAGGCATCGCGAACAACGCGCCCATGGTCGCCCAGAAGGAGGTCATCGCCTGCATCGCCATGGATCGAATCGACTCCGCTACCGCCGAGTAGCAAGTCACTGCCAACCCCGCCGAAGAGGGTATCAGCACCCCCTGTGGTCGGATCAATGGTATAGAGATCGTTATTCCCTGGACCTCCGTCAGCACCCCCCAGGGCACCGTTATCACCGAAGATGATGTCGGCCCCCGCATTGCCGCTGATCCTGTCGACACCGACGCCACCGAAAATGATGTCATCATCCTCGTTACCTTCAATTATGTCCGAACCGCCGGTACCGGTTGCCGTACTGGTCGCATCATCCACGAGGCCCAGGGTGTAATCTATCTGTCCGGAATCTCCGAAGATCAGATCAGCATCGGCATCGGAGATCGTGCTGCCATCAGCATGACCACCGAAGATGGTGTCAGCGAAAGCCCCGCCGATGATGGCATCGTTGCCGGCCTGCCCTTCGATGGTATCATTGCCGCCCTGCCCTTCATCGGTACTGACAACCTGCTCAATGACATCGGAACCATCACGATAGACTGTCCCGAAATCGCCCAGAATCAGATCATCATCAGTGCCACCACTGATCCGGTCATCAGCAGCCCCACCGAGCAGGATATCCCGCCCTGAACCGGCCTCTATTTGATCATCACCGCCGGTCCCCACCTCGGTGGTTGTAATATCGCGATGGACGCCATCGACCTGGACCGAACCATGGTCACCCAAGACCACGTCACGGCCGCTACCCATTTGTGCCGTATCGTCACTGTCACCGAGCAGAACGATATTGTTGCCATCACCCGCGGCAACCCTGTCTTCCCCCCCGGTTCCGGGATTGGTCGTATAAACCCTTGACACCAGACCCGCCCTGAAGCTGACGACACCGTGATCGCCTAAGATCAGGTCACTACCGGAACCCGTGGTGATCCAGTCACCAGCGGCGCCACCGAGGACAGTGTTGGCGCCATCCCCCGCTTTGATGGTGTCGCTACCGGCCACATCCGCATCGAGGGTTTGGATGGCCTGGAGCTGACCCGTGGCCATGTATTCAATTTGGCCGTTGTCGCCGATAAGAATATCGTCGCCGCTGCCGGCGCTGATGCGGTCGCCGCCCACTCCGCCCATAACCAGGTTAGCTCCGGCTCCGGCATCGATGGAATCCGCATCGCCCATCCCGCCGCCAGTTCGTACTTGCCTTAGTTGGCGATAGACCAACTCCCCGCGGATTATCCCATCGTGATCGACATCTTGCTGAAGGAGCCCGAGGTCCGCCACCGCAGTGGATCCATTCATGGCCGTGACCGAAAAGATCTCCGAACCCAAGGTTTGATCGGTCAACTCCAGGCGATCGCCCGTGGTGCTGATCGAGGCGCTGACGCCTGCGAAATCGTTGAACCCATCGAGGAGATCCTGCACCGTTTGCATCCCGAAAAGATCAAACTCCCGACTGCGGCCGTCGCTCAGGAGAATCCGGCAGTCGTAGGTTCCGCTGGCCGTTCCAGAAATACCGCTGCCACCGTTCAGCGCTGCAAGCAGCGTACTGCCATCGAAGTGCGAGGAGACGCCGCCGCCGTCGCCAAGAATGACATCGTTGCCAAGCCCGCCCGCGAGCATATCGGCACCGCGTCCACCGAAGAGGATGTCGTCACCATGGTCGCCGTAAAGGCTAACGCCTACCGCAACGGCCGTGGCGTCGATGATATCGCTGCCCGCATCACCATGGATGACAAGGTCTCCTGCAATGACCGTCCCTGTGGCCATCACCCGGTCATCTCCATCATTGAGGCGGATGTTTGTAGTGTCCCCCGAACGGACACTCGCTACGGTAAGGAAATCGTTTGCCTGCCCGGCCGTAATGTTGATCCCACCGCCGAAGGTGCCCCCCGTGGCCGCATAGTCAATATCCCCTTGGGCCAGGCCCTTGATCGTATCCTGGCTGATGACCACACTGGTATCGGCGTCGGTAGAGCCGAAGTCGCTGACATTGAGGGTGTTGTCGCCGGCCTGGGCATCGATGCTGAGATCACCGAGGATTCCGTCGAGAGTCCCCAGATGCTCAGGGGCATCGGAAGAGACGTTGACAAGGTCATCACCGGCGCCGGTTTCAAGGCGAACCGTGCTGTCTGAACCGGACAGAGTATCGCGCACATCGATCCGATCCGTAGCAGCACCGGTTTTCACCACGAGATTCTCTACGTCATCATGGCCGACATGGATGCCGCCAGTATTAAGCCCGGTAAGGGAGAGCACCTCAAAATAGTCCTTCCCGGTCTCGGTTCTGTAGACGTAATTGCCTTCGCCGACAGTCCCCCGGATAAAGTTTGTACTGGAAGGAGAGTCGATGCCGGCGGCTCCGGTCACCAGGTAAAGATTCTGGTAATCTACGATCTGAGCCAGCAGACTACCATCAGCCTCAAAGGCGGTGGGATCAGCGGTACGCGTCGAAATCACGTCGACGACAATCCGACTCAGAGTCCGCAAGAGGGCATATTTGTTGTTCAGGTCGCTGGTGAGCGAATCAATCGTATTGTAGTTAGAGCTAATATAGCTATCGACCTCGGTCAGCTTGTTTTGCAGGTCGGTAATTTCTCCCTGTAGGGCATTGAAATCGGCCGTGGCATCAGCATTTGCAGCGACTGCGTTATTGTAATATCCAGCAGACTCGTTTTTTGATTTGAGGGCGCTCTTGTAGCGACTGTCCAAAGAACGGGAATCTACGATCTCTTGTTCTGTCGGAGACCAGCTGACTGGCCAGAATATAAAGTCCCAGGAAACTGTCAGCTCCTCTTTGTACGAGGTGTACAGATAATTATTCATACTGTCGAAATCCGCGCTGGTTCGATCCCTCTGGTCTAAAAATTGACCAACGACATTATCATTCCTCAGCTTGGTCGGTTCGACATTTACCAACAGATCATTTTCCAGGGAAGCCAGCTTCGCTTCCAACTCGGCCTTTTCGGTCAATTTTTCAAAGAGTTCCTGGTTGACCGTGTCGCTTAGATCCTGCAGGGTTACGTAGTAATCATTTTTGAAGGTGTTGAAGTCAAAGCCGGACAGGCCCTTCTGCAGAATCTCGAATTTCTGCATGTTATGGAAAAGCACGCGAAGGTTTTCATAATCCGCCGACAGGTAATCAGAAAAATTGCCAGCCAGTTTCTGGGCATCCTTATAGGCCAAGACTATTTCGCTGAAAGCGGTGTCAGCAAAGAGGGTCTCGGCATCGGCATAGGTCGGAGCCGACAGCTCGGCATAGGTTGTCGCTGCGGCCAGGTCGCCGGCCGCCATATGCGCTAGGAGCTCCTGAACAGCCGTCAAATCGTTAACAACTTTATTGTTTTCCAACAGCTCCGGGCTGAGTTTTAGATCGTAAAATAGATCGCGACGTTCAATCGACGCATTTGAATTAACCCTTGCGGCCAAGTCACCGCCGGTCGCTTGGCCGCCAACCGATAACGATACGTCCAGTGCCCCAAAAGAAGATGCGGATTTTGTTATGTGAATTTCAAATATCCCGTTGTCGGCATCCACATAAGCCTGGGCAGCGTACCCGGTGGCGTCATTGATTGTTGAGGCGAAGTGGGTAATCACCGTCGTTAGGCTGGTCGATTTGTCGGGCACCGTGTAAACATAGCTGGTGCCGTCTACGATCAGCTGCCAACTTTCACCGTCTATCGGAGTGCCTGTTAGCTCAAGGATATATTCAAGATCATTGCCTTGGGATTGAGCCGTCTGCTCTGATATATAATACGAAACAACGGGCACTCCACCCGCCTTGATGATGGTAAAGGTGCCGCCGCTTGCGTCGTCCGTTTGATAGCCGTTGCTTGCGCCAATCTGGGTGGCCAGATTCGCAGCCACCTGGGATATGTTTTCACTGCTGACCGTAATGAAGTATTCCTGTCCATCCACCCATAATGACCAGCGTTGACCATCGGTTGGGGTTCCGCTTAACTCAACGGTCGTTGATGACAACGCCCCAGCGGCTTGGGGGTTGATAGATGTCAATTGCGCTACAATCGTGCCGCCGGTCGGTTTGACAATGGAGAGTTGGGTTCCCTCAGCCACCGCCACGTAGTCAGTTAATGAATTAATCTGAGAAGCCAAATCATTGGCGGCCGGAGACAAAGAGGAATCGGTGCCTGAAACCTCGTAGCTGAAGGTGGCGCCGTCCAATGCCAGTGACCAGAGGTCACCCCCAATCGGGGTGCCCCCCAGCGACACCAGAACGGTGCTGGCAGTCGCAGCATCGACAGTTCCGGCAGGCCGAACAATCTTGTGAGAAAGGCTGAGACTGCCTCCTGCAAGTTTGGTGATAGCAATGCCATCTCCCTCAACCCCGGCCGTATAACCGTCTACGGCATCCACTTGGGCGGCCAGGTTGGTCACCACGGTGGAAAGAAGCACACCGGCACCAGACACGGTATGGGAATAGGCCGTGCCATCAACAATTAGCGACCAGACATCTGTCCTTGCCGGGGTGCCAGAGAAGGTCGCCAGATCTGTGACTGCGGTGGTAGAAATGATTCCCGCATCGCTTACACTAATCGTATGTTCGACCATGAGCAACCCACCGGCCAGGTTGGTGATGGAAAGCGTGTCCCCTTCGACCACTGCCGTATAACCGTTCTCGGCATCCACTTGGGCGGCCAAGTCGGTGACTACGGTTGAAAGAGGCACACCATCACCAGAGACGGTGTGGGAGTATGTCGTGCCGTCGACAACCAGCGACCAAACGTCCGTGTCCGCCGGCGCGGTGGAGAAAGTCACCAGCGTGGTGGAAGCCACAGCGACAGTGCCAGCGGATTGGCTGATCGTATGTTCTACGTCGAGGGTACCGCCGTGCAACTTGGTAATAACAATCGTGTCCTCGACAAATTTTGCCCCATAGCCCGTCAATCCATCGATTTGTAAAGCCAGCTCGGTGGCCACAGCGGCGCGAGATACGCTGGTACCCGACACGGTATAGTAATACTCACTGTTATCTACCCAAAGAGACCAACGGTCTCCATCCGCAGGGGTACCCTTTAACGTAACCATGGTCGTGATTGGTGTTGCGGAATCAACCGCATCGGCCCTGGGGGCAAAACTCAAGGCCAGGTTCAAGGTGCCGGAAGCCTTAGTGATGGTGATTTTATTGTTGCTGGCATCCTCGATTACCGTGTAACCGGAACCGTCGCGGACCTTTTGAGCCAAAGCCGAAAGAATCATAGACAGCGTCTCATCGGCGACAGTCAAGGAATACTCGGTGGCATCGACCCAGAGTGACCAGCGGTCACCGGCATGGGCTATATCCTGCGCTATATTCGCAAGGTTTACGG
Organism: Desulfuromonadales bacterium; assembly: GCA_013619105.1. Classification (GTDB taxonomy): domain Bacteria; phylum Desulfobacterota; class Desulfuromonadia; order Desulfuromonadales; family Syntrophotaleaceae; genus Syntrophotalea_A. Next base: position 53,177 of record JABXKU010000002.1, on the reverse strand, counting down.
TGCCCGATACTCCGGCCACAGTCACTGCGCTGTCCAGATAGTTCGTTTTGGTAACAGCCATGATTCCGGGGGTTACCCTAGAAATGTCCAGGGTCGCTTTATCGGTCGAAACACCCTCGCTTACAACCGCACTATACCCGGAAATTGCACCGATCTGGCGGGCTAGGTCCTTGGTAACAGCCAACATGGTGGTGGCATCGTCAGTAACCGATGTTGAATATTCCGTACCATCAACCCAAAGTGACCAGATGGTGCCTCTATCCGGAGTCCCTGAAAAGGCCACCTGTTGCAAGGTGCTCTGGCTAACGACGTTGGGCTGAAGGACAGCGATGTTATAGGAGAGCGAAAGGTTATCGCTGGACAACTTAATAACGTCGATCCCGTCGCCGCTTCTCACCGCAGAATACCCTGCGACATCATCCAGTTGCTGCGTGAGCCTATCCAGCACCCCTGCAAGGCTCTCACTACCGGAAGTCACGTCATGATAATACAAAACCTCATCAACCCGGAGGGACCAGCGCTGGCCGGCGGCGGGAGTCTGACCGGTGAAATCTACTTTGGCCTGAACAGTGAGGCTGACAACCGCCTTTTCAAGTTCAATGGTCAGATCATCGATGGCGCTAATCAAGGTGTCGATTCTGCTAGGCAACTGCCCGCTGTCAGCCAGTCCAACCACCGCATCGGCTGCTGCCCTGGCCTTTTGCAAAGCCACTACGGTCACTGTTTCGGCCGCTTCATAAGAGATCCGATAACTGTTCATCTTCTCAGAAAGAGCGTTTTCCGGGGCGTTCAGCACCGTTTGGTTCAGGTAGCTCTCGATCTCGCTATCGACTGGGCAGTTGGTCAACTGGCTGTTTGTAAAATACTTTGCGGCAATGGCCCTGATCCCTTCTAAGTCGACCTGTGCCGGGATCCTAGCCTTTTGAGCCACCTCGATTTCAGCCTGATACTTTTGTACGTTGGCATCCTTAGCACCAAATAATCCCCAAAAATCAATCCACCACCGCTCCCCGTCTGAGAGTGAGCTCCACCAATTATCCTTGGCAGTGACAGCGGCATTATAGTCCGCTTCTGTTGCATCATAATTGTCTTGAGCGCTTCGATAATCCCTTAGCAGACCCTCCAGGTAGTCCGTGAATACGGCTTCTTCACTGGCAATCAGGGTCTCGATCCTGTCCTCAAAGACGCTCTGGCTGGCGCTTAGGTCGGCTGTCAGACTGGCGGCGGCATCCTGGGCGGCTCGCAGAGCAACATCGGTAAGCACGCCCAGGTTGGCGCCATCGGCGACGATGCCGGCGTAGATGATTGCCTCGGCCTGCAGGGCTTCAACCAGCTGGGTATTTTCTGCCGAGGTTAGGCTGCTGACCTGCAGGGCGTTGGTGATCTTGCTCAACTGCTGTTCACTGTACCAATGCTGCACGGTATTCTGTTCCAGGGTGGCGTCAGCTCCTTCCGTCGCGAGAGAACTGTCGATAACCACCGTATCGTTGCCGGCCTCGCCCAACAGGAAAAGCTGGTTGGCGATGGCATCGATGGTGCCGCTACCGACATTAAATACATCGTCACCGGCAGCGCCGTGCAGGAAGGTCTGTCCACCCACTGCCTTAACGGTAAAGGTATCGGCTGCAGCACCGGCATGGATAAATGTCTGCCCGGCATGGAGGGAGTTGCTTAAGGTGATTTGGCTGGCCTCGGTCTGGTTGAGGGTCAGATCAACCTCTTCAAACTGGCTGAAATGAATCGTGGTCGGCGTTCCGGTTTCGCTCATCGAACTCCAATTGACCACGGAGCCAGCGGTAACGGTCTCGATGTAACCGGCGGCGAGTTCTACCGTATGCTCGGCGGCAGTCAGCAGGCTGATACCGACCAGGTTGCGTCCGGTTACCCCGTCTTTCACATATTCCTGATACTGACCGCTCCATTTCAGGGTCAGAAAGCCATCGCTGATAGAGCTGATGTCGTACAGCGGCTCAGAACGGCTGGGATCGGGGTGCGCCGTGGTCATGGTGTTGACCGTAAATCCAGAACCAGCCAAGAAATCTTGCAACTGGGAGATTGCTGAAACTACCGAGCCGCCGTCTAGGGTGTCCTGGAAAGCGGCATAACTCATGCCGGCCGCCAGGCTGATGGCCTGGGTTTCCGCACCAGCCAAGGCATCGAGGCTGTCGATCAGGCCACCGCTGTCCTGTAGGGCCGGATCTGTGGCATATCGGTCGTAGAACAATACCTGCTCGCGAATATACTCGTGGAGAGAGTCTTCCACGCTTGCCGGTAGGCTAGCCAAAAGATCGGTCTCGCCGTTGACCGGTTGCACGGTGGTGATGGTGACTTTGCTGTCATCGGTAGTGATCAGCCGTTTTTTAATCGAAGTATCAGCGAAATCGACGCTGGAATAACCATCTTCGTTGTGCAGGTAGAGCCGGTCCACCATCCCTTCGCCGCCGACAATGGCAACCGGGGTAACAATGCCCGCAAGATCCTTGACCGCGGAAACCGTCACGGACTCCCTGTATTCAAGTTTCTGACCGTCAAAGGGTACCACTCGGTTGGGGTTCAATAGATCGACGGTGCCGATGGTCAGGCCATAAGCGATCTCACTGGAAGCCGCGCCCACAATGTAGCCCGCCACGGAGGCGTACTCGGTCCAGTTAGAGCCTAGGGTGACCTGATCAAAGGTCAGGGTGTCGCCGCCAAAGAATACCGAATCGCTGCCGGTACCGGTGTTGACCACTAGATCGGCCCGGGCACCAAAATCGACGCCGTAGAGGTAGATATTGTCGTCGCCAGCGCCGGTAAGCAGCTGGATCCGCTCGATGGACAGAATGTTGCCAAGTTGGAGACCGGCTCCATAGATTCGCTGCACAGTCGTGTCAGCGATCAAGTCACCGTCGGTGTCAATATCCTCAGTATAGATATAGAAATTGTCACTTAAGGCCGTACCGACGATAGCCAGGGCATCGAAGCCGGCCCCGCCATCTATTTTGACTTGGGCGTTCTGCACATAAACCAGGGTGTCAATATCCACCTCGCGGGTATCGACATCGCTATGGTTTTGAGTATTGATCAAGGTGTTGGTCTGACCGAAGGAAAGCTCGGCCTGGTCACCAAACTCTGTAAAGCTGATCTCAAATGCTTTGGCGGTGGTGTCGGATACCGCGACCTGGATCTTTGCATTGACAGAGGTACTGTTTAGGGCCGTTTCAATATTAGCCGCAGTTTGGGCCGAGGTCGTTCCTACGTTGATGACGCCGGTTTCGTTTCCATCAAACTCCAGACTAAAGGTACCGCTGTTGGCGGTACCAAGGGAAAGCTCTTGGATTTCACTAGTCGAACCATCGCCAGCAGCTATCGTTGCGATCACAGGCTTCAGCGTTTCGGCGACCCCGCTCGCCTTGGTTTGGGCGCTTTCAACCACGCTTAACTGGCCATCATCGCGAAGAGTCAGCAGGGCACGGATAAAGAAAGTATCATCGCCATTATCACCGTACAGTTCGATGTCAGCCAGGTTGTGACTGACCTCGAAGTAATCGTCACCTTCGCCGCCGTAGAATTTCATGGGGAAGGTGGTGCCATGGGTAACTTCGTTGACCACGGTGACTTCCCGGCCAGCGACCAGAACGGTCTCGGTCGACAGGACCGAACCAACAAAGAAACTGTCGTTGCCCCCATCGCCAAAGACGTCGAATTGCTGGGACGCGTCGTCACTGATGAACTTGTCGTCACCGGCGCCGCCGTGCATCGAAATGCTTTCGACCGTTTCGTAGTTGATGACCTGGTAATTCTCTGTGGTGTTGAGGTCCCGTTCGGTGACCTCCATGAGGGCTGCTTCATCGAGCACGTCGGTAACCTGGTAGGCACTGGCCCCGTCTCCGAAACGGCTGATGATCAGCCCATCACCGTGCTCGCCGTAGTCGGTCCAGCGATCTGCGCTGAATTCATGATCCGCATCTTCCTCTCGCCGGTAGACCGTATCGAGCTGGATCGTATCGTTATTGGAACTGCCGAGGAACAGAAGCTGGTCGATGCCGCTGGTGCCGATATCGTCGATCTTGATCAGGTTAATGCCACTGGAAGTTTGCTTCGCCAGTTCGAGATCGATGGTGTAGTTATCGCCGTCCTGGCCGCCATCGAGCCAGATACGATGGTCTCCGTCCCCCGTCATTCCACCGCGAGCAAAGATATTGTCCTGCCCTATTCCCGCATGAACAAAGGTTTCACAAGGACCAAAGCTGTCGATGGTTATGTTGTCGTCACCGTCTCCGAGGGTAATATTCATGGTTTCGAAATCGGCATAGCGAATTCCATCGCTGCTGCCGTCGGTCATGCCAAAACCTGTCACTTTGCAAAAAGCGACATCATCGACCACAGTCTCACCGACCCTGCCGGTTGCCCCACTGTCATCCCCCTCATTCGAAATGTTCAGAATGTCGGTGCCGTCGCCGGCGACAAGGGTCAGGGTCGAATCGATGCCACCAAGGGGCTCCAGCGAACCACCAACATTGAAGATGCTGTCTCCGCCGGTATCGACAACCTGCGTGAGGGCTGAAGTACTGCGGGCGCTGAAGGTATCCTGACCACTGCCGAGGGCGATATCGAGATTCTCGATCCCATCATAGCCAATGACACCAGGCGCCAGGCCGGTTAGTGCATTTGCCGTAAGAACGGAATCGAACGTATCGGAGGCACCCGAGTTGTCGATGTCGAGATGGTCTGCACCGCCATCGCCTGAGATCTGCAGGTTCCCTCTGATTTCATCGACCCGGCCGGCCGGGTTGCCGACACGAATGTTGTCATTGCCACCGCCGGTCGTGATCACGACCGAGCCCTCGATAATGCTCTCGATCACCAGGCTGTCGTCATGCACGCCGGACTCGATGGTGATTCCCTCGATGTCGACAAAATCGATCGCCTCGGACAGCTCCAAACCGGTCAACGTTGAATCGGTCAGGGTTCCCGACAGGGAATCGGTGGCGCCGCCGGCAAGCACCCGCAGGCTGTCGATAGCGCCGTCGTCGATCGACTCGTACATTTCAAAGGGCCGGGTTCCGACTACCAGCTTGAGGCGGTCGACCTCGATGGTGGCTTCCGGGTTTTCAAAGAGGTTGCCATCTTCATCCCGGTTGTAAATGACTCCGCCTGCTGAAGTTCCGTTACCATCGACCCTCGGCACTGCCGGGTAATGATCGGTCTCAACGTCGAGCCCCTGGGTGTCGTACCAGATCAAGGGTGCCACGTTGTTATCGGTGGCGGCATAGAATTTGTTCGGGGTCGGCGTGGTGGTCTTATTACCGAGCTCGTCATAATAGAGCGGCTGGGCGAAACCGCTGCGGTTGTCGTCGTCAATCACGATGGACGGGTCCGGGATACGGGTGGTGTACGCCGCAATCAAGGTATCGCCGCCCCCATCGAGATTGTACTCCTGCATATACAGCGGCACGGCCCTGGAACTGCTGACATCCCGCTGAATCGCCTGGCGATTGGTGTTCACCTCAAGGGTGGAGTGCCCTTGGCCATCCAGGTAAAGTAACTGATTGGTGACGATAATCGCCTGCCGGTAGGCCTTGGTGGCGTCGGTGGTCAGCCTGTCTTCGGCATCGAGGTAGAGTGGGTTACCATTGGCATCTTTGCGCTGGAAACCGTTTTGCCAGTCCGGCTGGTTCCCCGTCGCCACCGTGGTGAGATTGCCGTTGACATCCAGATAAAGGGCCCCACCTGTGATATCAGAATTGATCAGCGGATAGGCTCCGGCTTGCGAGTCGCTTGTGGCTATCGGTGTAACCTTCCAACCTCTCAGCAACTCATAGTAGATATAAACGTCTCCGCTGTATGGGTTGCCGTCACCATCCACATTTGAATTCATGAAATTGTTGTACGCTTGCCAGGCCCGGTACGCGACCTGATCCGGATGATTAGTACTCTTCCCAGGGTTTGTCAGGGGCTCGCTCGGAGCATCATATTTTGCCGCTCCCAGATTCTCGGTGGTGGTTACCAGATTGCCGAGGCTGTCGATATATTGATACAGGGGCACGGCCAGCGCGTCATTGAAGGTCTTGACCACGGTAGCGTCGATGGCGATGGAGGTCGTCGACTTGGTGCCATCGGCATAGAGGTAATAACCATACTGCTGATAGCCCTGTTGCTGGTAGCCGTAGGCGACGGCCCGCAAGACCTCTTTGTTGCCGTTTGCATCGAAGTGAATCGGCAACACCTGCGCCGTCCCCATTTCGACCCGTTCAAGCAAGGTGCCGCCAGAACGGGTGGAGATGGTGCCGTCGGCCACCTGGTAGAGGGGCACCGCCGTGGTGCTGTTCTGAATAATCTGCAACGCCTGAATGCTCGTCCCTGCCGTGGTCAGATGGCCATCTGTATCGAGGTACAGCGGACGGGATAGAGCCGCGCTCTGGTCGACGATGATCACCGGCTTACCGGCGATATCGCTGGTCAGGTTGCCATAGATGTCCTCGAAGAGGAGCCCATCCGCATCATCTCGAAGCTGATATCCCAGAAGCTGGAAGCCGGTCTCCAAATAACCCTGTGCCTGAACGCCGCGGCGCTGGATCGTGTCCACGATCGCCTCGCCGGTGACCGGGTCGATAGCCATGACATAGAGATCGAGATACTGCTCGACATGGGCCTGGTAGTCGCTGTTAATGGCAAGTTGCAATGCTGCAGCGACGCTCTGCAGGGTATCGCCCGCCTGGGCCACGTAACTGTACTCCGCTCCCCCTAGAGTAATGGCCCATTTATGGCCTGGGATAACGGTACCGCGCAGTTCGAACTGACTGAGGTTCTTATACAGGTTGCCGGTGATACTGCCGGCGGAATTGAGGTCCCTGAGAATACTGGCTGAAAAGGCGGAATCGTCCTTCGCCGTGACGGTAAGAACAGGGCCGTCAACTGCCAGGGTGTAACTGTTGCCGACCGCGGCCTGCAGCCCTAGCGCCACGACATCGAGACTCAAACCATCGGTCTCATTGGCCCGGTAGATATAATCCGCACCGTTCAGAGTCAGAATCCAGTCTTCACCGTTTTTTACCATCCCGGCCAGACTGATGGTTGCGGCGTTCCAGTATTGTCCCAGAGATTCTGTCAGCAGGGAAATAGATGCCGTTGCCTCGGCAACAGACTGCCATTCCCAAGTCACATTGAGCCCGTTGATCACTGGCACCTGTTGGTAGAGACCGGGTCCCTCTACTGTGACACCATCGATTACGCTGATATGAGCGCTGCGAGCCGCAGAGAGAATCTTCTCCCGGTACTGTTCGATGGGAGTAGCGACGGTTCCCCCCGCAGTATCGATATAGACACTCGAAACCGCGTCCAGAAGTCCATCATGAACTGCAGGGTTGTAGGTGATGCCAGATGACTGCTCGATGATGGCTCCGTCACCATCAAAATTCAGTTGTTCGCTGATGCCGACTAGGGTCTGTTGCTCATCGGTGACCTCCACTGTATCGCTGCCTGCACCGCCCAGTATATTCGTCACCCCGGCAAGGGATTTCACCTCGACGAAATCGTCTCCGCCGCCAAGAGACAGGCGGGTCTCAATCGTTTCGCCGTCAAGGGCGGCGACATCCAACAGGAAGCTATCGTTGCCATCGCCGAGGCGCAGGTCGAGATCTTCAAAGTTCCGCAGCCAGACGCCGTCAAAGGTTGTATCGTTGACCGTTCTCTGATCGAGGCCCAGGCCACTTAGGTTAAGATAATCGACATCGTCAACCTGAATATTACCCAACGTGCCGGTCAAATCACCGGGGCTATCCTTGCCGTGGACGATGAGACTGTCCTGATCGGAATAGGAATCCTCGCCGCCGTCGATCTTTACCAGCCCCTTGATACCGTCAAGGCGATGCACGGCGTCCACCTTGATGGCAAAGGGATCGGGATCGATGGTGATTGCCGGCGGAGTAATTGTCTGTGGCTCGGGCCAGACCTCCGTGCCCGTCTCAAAGGTGACCGTCGGCATCTGAATGGTCCCTTCGGCATACATATCGATAACCCGGAAAGCGATCTCGCAATCGGTCATAACCGTATCGGAGATCAGTCCCTCCAATCCGCCGTCGTACTTTAAATCAAAATAGCGATAGGTTGATTTGTTCGCGTAATACCAATTCTCAACCCGGTCCCTTACCTCCTGTTCATAATATTTTCTATACTCTGGATTGAGGATCAGACCGATATTCTCAATAAAGCCATACCCTAACATTTCTTCCAGAACACTGGCTCCGATCTGGACCGTAAACGCCTCTGCCGTCTTGGTTGACACCGAATATTCAATATACGGGTCGTCCTGAATAATGAAGGAAGGCGGCTGGTAGGTAAACGCGGGCGGATCGAAGAACAGGGTCGGGTGATCACCACCAAGATGGATATTGTCGTCGCCGGTACCGCCGCGTAAGGTCAACTCAAGGTGGGTCGGGGATGACAACACATAGATCTCGTCGTCGCCGCCGGCAGCATTGATTTCCAATTTTTCGATACCGCTAAAATAGGTAACGCGTCCGGCTCCGGCCACGAACTTCTCGGTGATGATGAAAGTGTCGGCGATCGCCGTTCCGCTGATGATCACCGTGTCGTTGCCCGAGCCGCCAAAGACATGCACCGGCGCATTCTGCAGATACTCGTAGCGGTTAGAACCTGTACCGCCGAAGAGCCGCGAAAGATTGGTGATTTCGCTCGGTTGATCGGGATCATCGTTGAGCACCAAGAAGGTGTTGATGACAAAGGTGTCGTCATCCTCTTGACCGAAGAGGAACAGCTCGGCCATGTTGTGGTTGACTTCAAAATAATCGTCGCCGGTGCTGCCATAGACGTACATCGGTGCCGTATTGCCGTTGCTCATGTGGCGGGTGTCAGCGATGGGGATACCGGACTGATTTTGCAGATCGGCATGGCCACGATCCGGGATGGTCGGCACCGTACCGACGGTGATGAGATCGTTACCTTCTCCCATTGCGACGATGGTCTGGATAACCGTATCGTGAGAGACGATCAGATCATCACCGCCCAGGGTCTCCAGGGTCAGACGTTCAGCCTTGCTGAAGATGACGTCTTCACGCTGCGGGCTGTCCCCTTGTATCAGTTGCTGAAGCTGTGCCGCGATGGAGGCATCGGTATCCCCCTCCATACTGGTGTAACGATACACCTTGCCGCCCAGTTGAATGATCCATTGCTGGCCGGCCAACAGAGTGCCATCAGCGGAACTGTCGGCGGTAATGGTCAAGGTCGCCGTGGTGCCGGAGAACTGAGGCAGAAGATCCATACCATCCTTGACGATCACCAGATCATCCTGCAGGGGCGCAGGCCCGCTAATGGTGACATCGGTACTGAGTTCGCCACTATCGGCCAGAATATTAGAGGCCTGATACTCCACACTGTAGGGGAAGTTCTGGTCGTAGAACTCTCCGTAAGAGACCATTCCTTTGTCCCCTGCCGAATTAAGCGTAAAGATATCCTTTTCTGCAGTGCCTCTGATCAAGAGTTCGTCGTAGCCGGACCCTCCGCCGGTGTCCCGAACATAGTATTTTGCTCCGTCATTCTTGAGATTGATCAGGTAATATTCGTTCCAGACATCGTCGTTGCCCATGTTGTCCAGCTCGACGCGACCTTTCCAGTTACTGACCGCCAGTTCCTCCAGCCCAACGTTAATCTGGTTATCACTGTCGCCGACCACCAGTACATTGTTGCTGGTACCACCGGAAATCATAGCCTCTTCGAAAATCTCATCGCCGACCTCGGGGTCAATCAGGGTCTCCACTTCGGCCCCGGCCTCATAGACATCAGCGGTGTCCGTCAGGCCGTGAATGATCGGTTCTGGATTGCGATCTTCAGCGGTATAACTTTGCTTGGCATCGTTAATCTGGTCGGCCAATCCCTTGGCCACCGCGACCATAGTAAGGGAAGCATCATCGCTGCCGACCACATGGCTATATACGGCACCGTTGACGGTAAGATTCCAGACCTGGCCTGACTTAACCTCGCCGAGCAACGTAATCTCCACCTGGCTGTCGACAGTGTTTATGGTACTCAGGCTGGCGGCGCTTGAAGGTGCGGTCAGGGTCGCTGTTGGTGCGGTGGGATTGGCGCTGCCGGTACGCAAGGTGATATAAGCCTCCCGCGTCTGGGCCGCAGCGTTGGCCTCCTGTTCGGCCACCTTGTTGGCCTGGTTTAGCTCTCCGCCGTCATCGCCGAGGATGGTACCGACCACCAGGGTATCACCAAACAAAGAGACGTCGCGATTGAAGGCCTCCTTCAGAATATCGTGGCCGCCGGTATCGAAGAAGTAGTCGACCCCTTCCCGCCCGGTCAAGGTATCGTCACCCAGGCTACTGTCCAGCACATCAGCGAAAGGAGTACCCACCAGGGTATCGTCACCGCCCTCGGTGACGAAATACATCGAAAGGTAGTTGCGGCTATTATCCACGCCGGTAGCGTTAATGGTGTTGTCGCCGCCGTATCCGAAAATGGAGAGGCTATCCCCCTGAAAAGTCGGGACATTATTGGCGTCAAAAATAGGGGCCTGATCCGCACCGCGGCCGTTTAGAATCAAGAAATTTGAGCCGTTCTCGTTCACAATCGAAATGCCGCCGGCCGCCCCGTCGGTAGAGAGCGCTAATTGGTCATCAACGTCGTAATGCTCACCATAAAGGTTGTGCGACCCACCGTGAATCACCACCGTATCGATGGCGCCGTCGTCGCCATAAACCGGCTTTTCATAGCTATAGGTTTGCTCGGACAGGTAGGTGCGTCCGAAATCGACGCCAAAGCTCGTTTCGGTGTCTCTGGCGGTAACTGTAACGAGTGTTCCTGCGACCACCGCCAGATATTGTGAGTCTGCCCCGCTGTTGATTCCGTCCACCTGGACGATCTCTGTCCCTTCGGTAACCTGATAGCCGTTTACCAGGGCATTGATAATGGACTCAACCCCGTCCCCTGCCCTCACGGTATAGGAGTAGCTCGCCTCCTCCAGAGTCAGGGTCCAGATGTCATCTGTGGCGACTTCCCGATCGGTAAAGTCGAGCAGCGCTTCACTAAAGACCGGCACGTAGGGAACGTCCAACACCCCTATTTCATTGGCCTCCGGCACCTTATAATCAAAAGTGAAGGTACTGCCGCCTTGAACCAACGAGATGTCGAGGCTCTCTCTAAAGGATGAGGCGTTGAAGATGTCATCGGCATCGATCAGCCCTTTAAGAGCTTTAACAACGGCCGCCATGTCTTCGCCCTGCTGGGCGGTGTAACTGAAACGCGTGCCATTAAGATAGACTTCATAGGCTTCGCCGAGCTCTGCATCCCCTCTAAAGTTGAGTTGGGTCTCCTGCTCGATGGCTCCCACCTGAGTTCCACCCACCGAGATAAATTCGATGGTCGGCCCCATCACGGGATCGCCGTTTTCGTCGCGATAGGTATCTTCCACCGTTTGCGTGGCGCCGCCATCCCCCAGATCGAGGGTGATATTCGTTACCTCCGATTCCTGTAGATCGGCCACTTCTACGCTGTCTGCCCCCATACCAGAGTCTATGTCGAAACGCTCCACTTCCGTGGTGACCATTTCGATCACTGTCCCGCCGGAGATATCGACCAGAATCCCCTGGTCAACGGGGTGGACATAGGTAAAGGACTGTGACGGATGATCGACCTCACTCGTTTCGACAAGATCGATCCCCGCCGGACGGGTCACCGTCACCTGGGTGCGGTCGACACCCTTGACCGCCGCAATCGTCACCGCGCTGATATCGATGCGTTCGGTGGCATCGGTAGCGGTCATTTCCAGCAAGTCCGATCCGCCGCCGCCAGCGACAAAATCCTGAGCATCGTCAGAGAGCCATTGGAAGGTGTCGTCGCCATCTCCTCCGATCAGGGTATCAACCTTAAGACCACCGTTCAAAACATCGTTGCCGCTGCCGCCGAGCAGAACATCAGTACCGTCCCCGGCTTCGAGCAGATCGTCGCCGTCGCCACCATCGAGCCAATCATCCCCCTCGGCACTCTTGACAATATCGTTACCGGCACCGGCGTAGATCAGGTCAATGCCCATACCGCTGCTGATCGTATCGTTGCCGCCGTTAATGGCATCACCAACGGCGTCGCCATAAAGGGTGTTGTTACCGTCCCGAGCTTCAATGATATCGTTGCCGTAACCGCCAACGATATAGTCATCGCCAGACACACCGCTGCCGTCCTGACCACCATCGATAACATCGTCTCCGGCGCCGCCGAACAAAAAGTCGCTTAGCAGACTACCGGAAATCTGGTCATCGCCGTCACCCCCATAAATAGTGACAAGGCCCGTACCCTCGGTAAAGAGAAGATCATCGCCGCTGCCTCCATGTAGTTCCAATTGGGCACTGACATTGGAGTCGACAATCACCTGGTCATCACCATCACCGGCGTGGACAACGATTTTTTTAATACCGGTAAACTCTTCGACATAATTACCCCAACGTATTTTGGTGACTTCGATCTCTTGACCATCGATTTCTACCAAATCGCCCGTGATCTCAACCAGTTCGTTGATGAACTTTGGATCAAGTCCGTCTGTAGGATCCGCATCATAATATCCAGCACCCCGTTTATAAGCCGTATCTCCGACGTTGATGTGAATCACACCGTCATCATCCTTGGCTTTGCCGTAATAGATGCGGGTTCCGTTATCCAATTCAGCTTGCAGGTAAAGGCCATCAGGCGCCGGAGTATTAACATCCGAGATAACCTCAGGGCGATAGGCATCGTCGGGATCCACTAGGATCGGCGGTTCCTCACCTAAACACTCGAAATCGAAGCGCGCCAGGGTAACAGAGAGAAATTCGTAATTAAAGCTGAGCAGCGGCGGTGTGCCAATATTCAAGAAAGCGGTCAGCCCGGCAGAGAAGCTGCCCGAGGTGTCGAATAAGCAGAAAGGCCCGTGTTCCAGACGATCGAGTATCTCCAAACCGTACATCTTGCCGTCGAAGGCATTGGCCTGATAATCTTCCAGGCTGTCGTAATAACTCAGGTGGCCCGGCAAAGCAGGATCGTCGTTAAGATCAAACTCGATATCCGCACCGATGCCGCCAACAATTCCCAATTCCATCAAACCGCTGAGACCAATGGCCGGACCGGCTTTGATATCGACTCCAAGGGTCAGTTCCGGTTTTTCCGTGGTGAAATTCGTACCGTCAAAGGCGTAATCCCCGAGATAGAATCCGTTGAAAACCTGAAACACTTCGTCCAGGTTGAAATCCCATTCATTGAGCTCGAGTTCACCAGAAAGCAGGGTGGTAGGATCAGGCAGATTCCAGCCCTCGGCCCACTGGTTGATGCCGCTGGTGTCGAAGCCAAAAGACAAATCGGTGCTGGCCGTCACCTTGCCGCCGAGGGTCGCCAGAATTACCGGTATTTGCGGGATGATGGGGAAGGCTTTGTTATATTCGAATTCCAGATTCAAAGCCGGCAGGTCATAGACGAACAGGTCAACGGTCTCTCCGCGCAACAGGCCAAAGATCGTAGAGGGATTGGTCAATATCGGAAATTGGATGCTTCCGGGAGTGGTGCCGATGCTATCGAGAAACTTGTTCGCCTTTTTCGAGCTGTCCGCATCCGAGTCTTCATCCTTCAGATCGGCAGTCGTTTTGGCTTCCGGTGCCGTCACTGGAGCTTCCGATGCGGGGTCATCCTCTTCCCGCAGGTTGCCGCCAATGGTGAAATCACCAAAGCGAATCAGGATCGGATCGCCGGGGTTTTCAACTTCGATGAAATCCGCAACGGCATCGGCTAACTTTATGGCATCGGCGATTGCCTTCACCGCCTTAACCACCCCAGCATACTTGGTATTACCGAGGATCGTACCGGCCATGCCGAGCAGGGTGTTTTCTGCGGTGCCCGTCACACTCAGCCCGGGGATATTGTTTAACTCGTCAATCAGCTCAATAGGGGTGGTGAGCAGTTCGGCGATCGGTGCGATGGGATCAATAAACTGCTTCAGCGTGCCGATGATTGGAGAAGCGAAGTCGCTGATAAAGCCGCCCAGATCGAGAGTTACATCCTCGAAGACCACCAGCGGCGTGCCGCCAAAGGTACTGGGTGCGGTGGAGGTGTCAATCTCAAGAAAGACCTGATCGTAATGCAGGGTGGTGGTGAGCTCTGGAAAGCTCATCTCCATGCCAAAAACATCAAAGGGGTCTTCAATACCGAGGCTCAGGTCCAAATCAATATTGACTCCTGCCGCCAGGGTGGCGACCAGATTGGCCCTGAGTCCACCGCTGCCGTTCTTATCCTCCAAAAATTCTGGAAGCTCAGACTTACAGGTGCCTAAGCCTAAGAGCATCAGGCGATCATCGTTGCCATTTGGGTCGCGGATATCTACAGAAAAGCTGCCGTAAATGCCGCTGGCTCCATCGGCGTCAACGGTATCCTGAACCTGCGCCTGCAAGAACCCGAGCACCGCTGTGGCGTCAAGCCCAGGAACCGAGGCCGAGAGCTCCAGCTCAAACTCGGCCCCCTTAGGGGTCACGCCAGAGGTGTCGAGATAGATACCGGCCCCTTTAGCGGGATTGTCCGGATCGACGGCGAAACCGAAGCCGAAACCGAAAACGTAATCGAGATTCAACTCGATATTACTGTTGATATCGAGGCCCAATCCTGGCACAGACGAGTCAAAATCGATGGGGATTGGAAGATTGAAAATGGTACCCGCCAGCACCAAGTTAAACTGGATATGTTCATCATCGAGGGTCAGCTGAACCTGATCTGCAGAGGTGATACTTTCGTAAACCGCAGTGCCGTCGGCGCTATAAACAACGCGCTTGAGCAGGTCTAGACCACCAACATCGTTTTTGCCCAGGGTCTTAAAGAGTGCGTCCTGAATGATTTCGATGGTGGTCTTGTCGAGGTTGTCTTCGTTGCCGAGTAAAGCTCCACCGATGCCGCCGGTGTAGGTACCGCTTAACTCACCGGCGGCATCCATATCGGCCGTGCCGACCACAGCATGCTTGAGATCATCGACAAATCCGGCGGTCTCTTGCAATTTGTCGCCGATCAGCGGCAGGTTGAAATCGGAGATGCCGTCGCCATCAAAATCAGGCGCGAAGGCGGCTTCGAAACCATCTTTTAGCCCGTCAAAAAGACCTTCAAGACCGTGAACAATAGCCACTGGGTCGTTGAGGATACGGAACAGGTTGAAGCCAGCCAGCAGGTTGGGAACCACGACCTCCAAACCGCTGAAGCCGCCGAAAGCATCGAAGCCGGTTGCCAAGTGCAACACATTGTCGGCAAAACCATCGCCGTTGTTGTCGGCAGTACTGCCGCCCATGGGCAGGTTGGGAGTGGGGAAATACAGCGGCAGGTCGAGATTGGCTGACGCCCCCAGCTTCAAATCGAGCAACGAGGTGCCCGAGGAGACCAGTTCACTGATGGTATAGCGATGGTCTCCGTCGACCTCTTCTACCAGACCCAAGTGGCCGAGCAAACTGAGGTTGGCGGTACCGTCCTTAACGGCCATTGAGACTTCGCCGATAATCGGCACACCGATGCTCGCCTCGAAGTTGAGCGGATCACCGGTGCCAGCTTCAAGCCCCAAAGTAATCCCGGTGTTGTCGGTAACAAAGGGTTGCGGGATGAACAGGCCGCTGAAATCCAGCCCTACGCCAAGTTCTAGATCGATAAATGCATCCAGGGCGATGGAACCAGCAGCGTCCACGTCGACCTCAAAGAGTCCGCCGTCGCCGATCAATGCCTTGATAGCCTCGGGGACCTCCGGGGCGTTCGTCAAGTCTTGCAGATCAAACTCGAAGGGGATATCAGCGCTCAGATGCCGCTCGAAGGAGAATTCAACGGTAAAAGCCATATCCTCGAAGGTGAAATGGATCAACCGGTTGGTTTCATAGTTGAAAAGGGTATCCCGATCCGCCTTTCTCGCTGCAAAAGAGGCCTCCGTCGCAACGACCGACAGGGCAATGTCGCTATCGGTGGAGGAGCCGTCGAGACCCGCGTCTTCCAACTCGGATAGAGCCTGATCCGGGTCGATGGCGGATGAACTCAGCAAGGCAGCGCTGGCAAGAACTGCATCGAGCCTGTCCCCTTGGATCAGGGCCAGAGCCAGAGCGTAATCGCTAGAACTGTCGAGCAGATTATGACTTTGCAGCAGGGCGGCAGCCTCTTGCAAGTCAGCACCGCCAAGGCTGATCAGGTCACGACTCTGCTTTATCGCTTCGACCTGCTCCGTCATCATCCGGGTCATCTCCGTTGCGATGTCCGCTTCGCTCGAGATGGCGCTATAGTCAAGATTGCGGACAGCAAAAAAGCTTTTGGCAATATCTTCTGCCATCCCTGTGAGCGTCCCCGCTTCCAGCTGATTCCACAGTCCCTTTATAAAATCAATATCATCCGTATTGTCAAGGGCTGCCTCAATTTTTAAATTGCTGGAACCACTGGTGAAGCCTGCCTCTTGCAGCCTGAGGAAGTTGGACATGTAACTGCCATTGGTTTCTAACAGGCCATTCGCCTGCGCCTCGGCATCCGCATCCTTGATGGCCTGTACAGCGTCCTTAAGGGTCTGCAACACCCCAGATTCGGCCAGGCCTGTGACGATCTCATCTTTGGTCGCATCGGCAGACAGGTTGTAAGCTTCAAGAACCGACCGGGCCACCTCGATGTCGCGTTTTTCTTTCAGCTCTGCGTAGAGATCCTCGTAAAGTTCTTCTGCCAGGGCCATGGCGATCTCTTCATCGGTGGAGGCGCTATTCAGCTCTGCCGAGAGTTCCTTGAGATTAATGTCGGCGTTTTTAACCCCATCTTTGGTCCCGATGCCGAAATCGATCAAATCGGTCCCGAAGGCGGATTGAATCAGAAAGTTGAGTTCCCGCTCCAGAGAGGCAAGGTCGGTAATGTTATCTCGCAAGTAATCCACCCCGGACTGGATCACTTCGATGAAATTACCACCGTCCTGTGAGGTCTGTATCGCTGCCCCGGCATTGATCCCGGAAAGGGCCGAATCGTTCACGGTCATCTCAGGCCGATCCCGATTGCTGTCAAAAACCACCTTCCAGTGGCCAGTCGCCAATTTCTCTACCGTCACCTCAGAGATGGTAGACAGCGCTTCAATTGCCTGTTCAAGCTCTTGGGCGCCTGCGTTAAAGGCTATTGCGGCCGTCTCTTCGGTAGTAGTCCCGTCACCGTAAGAGAGCGCAAAGGTGCCGCCAGACGCTCCTGTGACGACGATTTCCTGAATCTCTTGATCGCCACCGATAACCTCCATCAGGCTCTTGTTGATGATCGGTAGTTTCTGGTAGGCGATGCTGTCCGCGTCAATCAGACTGTCGAAGGTGTCGGATATGCCTCCAAGGATCCCGTCAAAAGAGAAATTCTTCAGCAGGCTTACCAAGGAGAAGAGGCTGTCGGCATGCAGGTTGTTCTCTAAAGAACCGAAGAATCCGGACATCGACAGGTTGGACGAAAGGTCTGAGGAGCTTCCAGCGATGGTCGCCATGGCCCCGTTTAAAGCTGGAAGCGGGGCCTGAAAAACAACGGGCAGAAGAACCTCGTAAGAACTATCGGGCGCCACGCTAAGTGAGCGGATCTCGCCATTGATCGTCCCATCCGCGGCTGTGGCAAGACGACCGTCGACCCCCATGGTAACGGCCGTGTTCAGGCGCAGGGTGCCGCCGGCGACTTCGGCGGCCACAGGGCCAAGTTGCAGGGTCAGATCAAAGGATTGGTCATGATCGATTCCGAGAGAACCGGTGAGAGAGGGGTCTGAAACATAGAACTCACCGCTGCCGTCAAGACCGAAGACAAAGTCCAGAGCCAGAGCGGTTTGAAGGGTGAAATCTGTTGCTGTCACGGAATCTGGAACAACAAGGCCGAAGAAACCTCCAAGGGCATCGTCAGAAAAGTCGGGGGAAACCTGCTGGTCGGAACGACTTAATTGTACGCTGGCCTTAAAATCCAGAGGATTGCTGGTCGGCCCCTCAGTGAGAATCCAGGTGGCGGACCAGTCATCGTTGATAGCAAGGGTGTGGGTCATACCGACGAGGTCTGCGGCGGTAATATTGTTGCTGCCGAAGAGGGTTTCAAGCGCCTCCCTTATATCGTCAACAATGGCGGTATAGTTCGCTCCAGAAAGGTTCCATAGTTCAGCGAGGCTTTGCTTCACAAAGGGCACCGGTGCGGATGCTGACAGCCGATCGATTTCGGTCTTGAAACCGGCGGCCCAACCGGAAAATGATTCAAGGCCTTGGAGAAGTGTAGAGGCATCCGTATCTGTAACGGCTTGCTGAGCTCCATCGATGGAATCATCGTGCCAGACAAGAACTGATGGATCGACAAAATCTCGGCGTATACCCTGCGCCAGGGTTGCGCTCATAAGAGCATCAGACCCGGTAGAGTGTTCAAGGCCGATAAAATGCCCCATCTCATGTTTAAGAACCGTAAGCAGGTCGAATCGTCCTTCGGCCCCGCTGCCAGGCAGAGCGGTGAGTGCCCCGCCATCGGCCCCACGCAGGTACTCGCTGTCTTCCATGGGAGTGGTGTCGACAAACCAACCAAAACCTGCAGCATTGGGGTCGATAGTAATGGTGGTACCGTCCAAGCGGGCCAGGGCCAAGCCGGGAAGGTCAGCGATCACAAACTCAAGATCCACCAGGTCGGAGGTATTGACCTGGTCCAAACTCTGCCAATGCGCCTTTGCAGAGGCGACCATAGCGGTGAGTTCCATGGCAGAGATGTCCGCCGCTCCAGAGCCAAGTCCCAAGGAGACATCGGCCATGAGGGCATCGTATTTCTTGACATCTTCCGGCAGCTTGATCTCGGCAAAGGCACCAAAGGCGGTCACTGTGTAGAGGCTGCCGCTGCTGTCTTTCAGTCGCAACAGGGTGACATCCTCACTCTGGATGACGGTAACCACGTTATCCTTGTAGATCCCGGAAAGATCTAGGATGTCCCCTTCCCCGCCGATGATCAGGTCGGCTCCGCCGTCCTTAGGAAGGATAAAGACGTTCGGTCCATTGCCCACTGCAACATCGGCCAACTCTTCTAGACTAACAGAGCTGTCTACTGCAACGGCATCGAGCTCAAGGGTCACTAACTGGTTGCTAGTAGCACCATCCTTTTTGGTCAGGATCAAGGTGTGATAACTGTCCTCTACAACTACTGCGGTATATCCGTCACTGTCCTCGAGCCAGCCGCTGTTGACCTCATCGACCAGCCCCTCGACGATGGCATCGAGGTCGTCATCCGTCTGACTCGTGTATTCGCCAAGCGTGACTCCGTCCCCCTTCAGGGTCCAGACCTGACCCTTGACCGGGGTGCCCGACAGTTTAATCTGCCAGGCTGCGTCATCGGCTGTCAGCTTTGATCCATCCGTCGTCAGCATCTGCACTTCAAGCAGTGAATCGGTCAGACTGACCACCCAGGGGGTTTGCCAACTGCGGAGAGCAAAGGAACCGGGACCACCATCGACCTCAACCTTAACCGTTACCGAAACAATCTCTTCAAGGGCAGCTTTGACTGTTTCTGCAGTGGCGTTGTAGGCAATATCCTTGGTGGTTTTGTTGCCATAGGTCAGGGTAAACACCCCACCAGTGACACCGTCTTCCAAGGCAATCTGCTGCTTGGCATTTTGATCGCTACCAATCAGCAAATCAGCCCCCTCCCCCCCTTCGGCGTGCTGGACGGTGCCTAAGGTCGCACTTGTGGCCGGGGCCTGGGGATAACGGAAAAGCCCGATACTAGTAGAGACTTCCTGCCCCGCCGCGACCAAAGAGAAACCTCGATCGCCTGTGGAGAGGGTTTGAACCGTATTACTGGGTATACTAATTTTCCAGGCATTAGCTGAGCCCGTAACGGTCGCAGTCGAAACGGTAGCATCGCCGACGGTGGAAAGCGCCTCCAGCGCCTCCTCAACCTCCCCATCGGCGGCATTGAAACGCAATGGTGCCGTCGTTTCCCCTCCGAAGGAAAGAGTGAACATTCCGCCATCAGCGTCATTAGAGAGAATAATATGGGAAGGGGTAGAAGTAATATCGACGCTACTTGTCACTGGAATATAGGCTGCAGCTGCGATAGTAACGGATGAGGCAGGTGCTGCTCCCAGGTTAATCCCATTAGGCGACAAGTTGGAAGCTATCCAGGAAGAATCCCCATCAATAACCCATGGATCGGTAGCCACCCCGCTTCCACTCACACTGATTGTGTCAGCACCTATATTGGTCAAAGATTCCAGGGCTGTCTGTATCTGTGTGGCACTCGCATCGCTTGCTAAAGCTGCCGTGGTCAGGCCATCATAGGTTAAGGTAAAGGAACCTGAATCACTGTTGACGACCAGAGCATTAGGGTCAGCAAAATAGATATTTTTGCTCCCTAGCAAACTGCCATCGACAATAACCGTATCGGGAGGCGTATCCCACACCAACACCCAGCGGTGATCGGAACTGCCCGTCTCGATGACCGCAACGGTATCGACCTGTACAGTGGATAGACTTTCTAATGCTAACTTTAATTGTTCAGCCGTGGCATCGTAGGCGATGGCCTTGGTTGTTTGGCCATCGACCTTAAGGGTGAATGTGCCACTCTGGGCGTTGACGACGATACTGTCAGGCAAAATCGTCCTATTAACAACAACGCTACTCAGAGCATTAAGCCCTGCCGAGTTCACTTGCAACTGCGGCACCCCGTGCCACTGCTGATCATCAAAGGTCACCACCCATGGATCAAGCTCGGATCCGGACCCAGAAACGAAAACCCGGGAGATGTTATCGAGACCTTCGAGGGCCGCCTTTACCTCAAAAGCGGTAGCATTCCAAGCTATTTGCGTGGTTGGCTGGCTATCGAGGCTCAGGCGAAAGGTACCCTGCGACGCATCTTTGAGGGCAATACTTTGCGTTTCTTTACCGGTCCAGGCCTGGCCAGTGGCCAGATTAATAATGACAGCTGCCCCATAACTGTCGTAACTGAGAACCGTTCCTGTAAGCTGGTCATCGTCGTAGGCTTCAAGGGCGAGTTCCTTGCCGTTGACGGTGTCATTTCCGCCGCCGGAGACAAAGGTAATATTTCCAGCATCGTTGATGGTGTCATTAAAGGGAGTACCGATAATCTTGGTTACCGCACCGGCAGAAACAATGCCGGTCATATTGAAGACATCCAGATTGCTTGCATTCTGAACGCCATATCCTTCAAGAATTTCGGTGAAAAAACTCCAGACATTGGTTCCGAAACGTTTACCCTGCACCCCAGTGGCAGAGCCGTAATCCACCTCCAGAGGCAGGTCGATCAGGTTTGAGATGAACGGTTGCGCGATCCCGGAAAGAAGCGTTCCCCATTCTCCCTGGTTGGCAAGCTCTTCCCAGGCATTGTAGCTCAAGGTTTGCAGATCGACCTCGATCCCCTTTGTCACCTCAGTCGCCCATAGGTCGTAATCCAGCACACTGACATCTTCTAACAGGTAGTCATCAAGATAGTGGGAATAGTCGAGAACGATGGTGCCTTCGTCACCGACGTCAATGATACCGTCGATACCGGCGCCGTTGACGAAGGTAAAGGTGTTCTCCCCCTGGCCGCCGATGATGTTTTCGATATTGGTGGCTACAATGATGTTGCCGGCAAAATCGGCAGTGGAAAGGCCGAGTTTGGAGAGGAATTTCTCAGAAAAACCTCCCAGGGCGTTATCCAGAGAAGGGAACCAACCTTCGACTGTGTGCTGCCAATCGGTATCGGAGACACCAAATTGAGAGAGGAACTCTTCGACGAACTGAGCGCCATCGCTCAGGATCTTTCCGACAATCTGATCCGTAACCAGGGTAATTTTTGTCCCAGCCTCCAACAACGGTTCGGTAAAGCTGCCACCATAAACCTCGGGAATGGCCCGGATAAGTTCCCGGATAAATGGGATGTTGTCGGTGGTTAATTCAAAGACGGTAAAATGAAGGTCTTGGCTAATTTCCGAAAGATCCAGCGAATCTGGCCTTACCGGCAAGATCGGCACATTGGCCAGAAGCGGTTGCCCACCGACGGTCAGATCCGGCCATTCGTTCACCACAGAATACCCCCACAGTTGCCAGGGCATAAGGTCGGTTAACTTTCCTTTTAAAAAATCACTGGCCAAATCCGTTGCCGAAGAGGTCAAGGACGCAAGCGTCTCGCCAGCTAATTTGGACAGCTGATCGGTGACAGGGCTAAACACCTTGTCATTGACAAAATCGATGGATTTCCCCGCGATGGGGTTATCAAAGATCCATTCCCCTATCGAGGGCGGTTTGTACTCGTAGGTATCCCCGCCAAGAAAACCGGACAGAAAACTACCCGACCAATTTTCCACAGTGTAGGTATTTCCGGCATATAGTTTTTGCACCATGTCATGGAAATTGGCCCAGTTTTCTTCCGAAAAATATTTCGCGGCCGCGGTTCCTGTTTCTATCTCACCAACCTGAACCTGAATTCCCTTGCTCAAAAACAGACCGGTATTCTGTTCCACATCATCAAATTCTTCAGTCAACACCTGGCTGAAATAGGGCGCATATTTTGCTGTGGTCGAGGTCGCGGCATCGACAATTTCCTTGGGAGGGGCATCCACAATAAGGGTATTGGTAACCTGGCGAATCCCGAAAAGGCTGCTAAATATCTCGGAAGGTTCTGAAAGATCGAGGTTCAACTGATCAGAAAGGCTAGAGAAATCCAAGTTCATCAACTTCTCCAGATCCGTGATATTTTCCGCACTCTCTTTGAAGGCCGAAAACCAATCCCAGTCGGATACCTTCTTGTACCCGGTGCTCAGCTCTAGGGTGCCGGCAAAAACAGTATCGTTATCGCTCATGGCAATGACATTGTCGCCCCGGCCGGTATAGATGGTGGTATTCGCACTGACATTGGTGATGGTGAGCGTACCAAAGGAAAACTCATCCGGCAGCAGGTATCCGAACAGCTGGGCGATGGAATCGCTCAATACGCTCAGTACTGTGGGGAGAACATCATCGACGGTGAGCCCTTCGAACACCTCTCCGATTTTTTCAATGCTCTCTTTGATGTTGTTGATGTTGATTTCCGCAATCACCTCCTTGAGTGTGTCGACCGCCCCACTGTCGATTGCACCAAAGGCCCCTTCAATTCCCACCATTAACGTATCAAGGATGACACTGACTGGCAGCAGCTCGTTTACAAAAGGTCGCTCCACCGTCAGGGTATTGGTGCCATCCTCATTGTTGGCAAAGGTAAACGTCAGGTCTTTGCTGACCGCCCGGAAATCAAGCTCCAAAATACCCGAATTACTGGTGTCGATCTCCATGGACCGGTTCTGGTTCAAGTAGGCGGTCATGAAGTCGGGTTCATGCAGGCCCAGCAGGTGGTTCAGACCCCAGTCGTTACCGAAGAGCAAGGTGTTGCTCCCCGTACCGAGAACGATCTTGTCGATGTCATTGAGTTTCCCCTTGGCCACCGATAAACTGCTCTCAACCTTGTTCACCGCCGTCGCGCTAACCAATTCCGCCGGTACCACCCGCATCGAGGCGCCAGAATAGGAAACCTTACTGTCGATGGTTGTCGGAACCCCGTTGTAGTCCATGCTCAGGGTGCACTTTAGACCTAAAGTAGCGCTGTAGCTGGCCGATATTTTCAGGGAATCGCCACCGACAACCTGTTGTACGGTCAGGGGGATGTTCTTCGTGTAGTTGCCAGCAAAGAGGCCCGCGACCTGAGTGGAGTCCAGGTACACGTTTCCGGTCTTGCTGATCCCGTCACCAAGATCGTAAATAAGCTGAAAACTGACCGGGTCGTAGGTTGTTCCGGTGGATGTGGTCAGGTAGCTGCTCTTCTGGGGCCGGAAATCGGCTGTCAGCTCGATGGTGGTTGGCTGTGTCCCACTCCCTTCTTTGATTTGAGTCATCTGTCCGGGGGCGAAACCGAGCATCTGCAAGCGAACCGAACCATCCGAGGTTTTCGAACCGGTGAGATCGGCCTGGTTCTGCTCCAGAGAGAAGCCTGTCGCCGTTGGAGCAAGGACCCCCGAGACCAGACGGCCGTCGCTCAGGATGAGGGTGGAGCTTTTTGTAGTCGCCGAAAAGTCGAGAACATTTTCGCTGATGTCGTTTTCGTTGACTGTATTCAGGCTGTGAGAGAAGAGAGAATTGATGGCTTGGCCGATCGCAGCAATCGACTCTTTAGCGGAGTCCACAAGGGAGGTTGAGGGGATGGTATCGTGGCCGAAACCATCGGCAAAAATGTACTGACCGGGGTTTGCGCCGCCATCGAGGAGATCGTTGCCAGCACCGCCGATCAGAATGTCGCTGCCTGGACCGCCGATCAGGGTGTCATCACCGACACCCCCTTCGAGGCGATCGTGTCCCCAGCCCCCTTCGAGACGGTCATTTCCGGCATCGCCCAGCAGGCGATCGTTGTCTGCGCCGCCGTAGAGGCGGTCATCCCCCGCACCTCCGGCAAGGTAATCGCTTCCCTTGTCACCGTAGAAGGTGTCGGCTCCGCTATCACCTGTCAAATAATCGTTGCCGTCCCCTCCATGGATGTCAGTGGATTGCGAAATAGCGGAAGAGATAAGCGTAATCGCATCGGCCCCACTGCCGCCGATTACGGGGATGGGCGCCCCGGCATTCATCCAGGCATGGGCGCCTTTTTCACCGAGCAAGATCTTGCTGAAATGACCGTTGTCCGAAACCGCTGGAGTACCCGTGGTGCCCATGGTAATGGAGCCGATACCGCTGAACCGTAGGTCGTCGGATACGGGAACGGATCCCTTTATCTTTAGGTCGACACTTTCGGCCCTGAGCAGCAGCGGTGTGCTGACATCGGTGGTAGAGGTGGCGTTTTTGGTGAACGCGACGGTGAAAGTTGGGGCGATGGCCGAAGTCGGAGCCGCAGGCTGTGATACCTTTTGAACCGAAACCGTCCACCCCTTGAATTTATCGCCGTCATTGAGCCATGTCGCAATATCTTGACCGTCAAAGGTATCAGAGTAGGTGAAAACCTGCTCCGATTGGCTGCCGTAGTGCAGCATAAACTTACCTTCAGTGGCGTAGACTTGGATCTTCTGAGTATAGGTGTCACCCGCAATTGTTGAGGTTACAACGACTTGGCCCTCTTTATAAAGAGCCACAGCATCGGTGGCGGGTTCGATCTCAATATTCTGAATAAAGGAACTGGTAACAATCCATGGGGAGCCGGCGGTTCCCTTGCCGGTGACCTTGATATCATCGATGACATCAATGCCCTGGCCAAGGTTCTTCAACCAGCTTAACTCTTGGTCGGCGAAGGCCTTTTTAACCGCATGTTCGAGAGCATCCTCCAGGGAGTTAGCCTCTGTGGTGCCGTCCTTTTCGTTGCTGATTATCTTGTCACCCGCGGCATTAAAACTGATCGGTACCGTCACGACAACACCCGGCTTGGGCAAGGTTGAACTCGGGCCGACACGGGTGGTGGTAATCTTCAGGGTAAAGGCCCCGCCCTGTGCATCATGATGAAGAGCCCACGACGATTCATCGTGGACAAAAAATTCTCCGATGTAAGGCTTATCGGTTATGGACAGGCCTAACCGTTTGAGGCTGCTGGTGCCAATTTCAAATTGCTGGGTATCGGTGGTCGATTTGAAGGTAATGGTCCAGGCCCCGGCTTCCCCGCTGACCACCGCAGTTTTAAGGACTGGGGGGTAAGGGGCGAGTGGATCCCGCAACTTTTCCTGTAGATCTTTAGGCGTTATATTGTAGGCGATATCCGAAACCGTTGCCGTGGTGCCCGCACTGGAGAACTTCAAGTTGAAAGTGCCGCCGGTAACATTGGCCGGCAACTTGATGAGGGCCTGCTTTTCCTGAATTACCAAACTCTCCAAGATCGTGGGCTTCGAGGGATCGGCGGAAGTGATACTGAAATTTTTGAATGGATAGCTTGAGTTAAAAACAATTTTCAACTTCCCGACAGTACCGGAGACAACCGCCGTCTTAAGGGTCAAGCTTCGATCCGGCCCGTCTGGGGCTGCAGGGTCGGCTCCGCCAGCAGCGTTGAGTTTTTGCTGCAATTGAGCCGCCGTGTCGGTTTTGTTCAGAATGATACTAATGGGGCCAGAAGACGCATTCTCCTTAAACGACAGCAGAGAAGAAGTGGTCGTACCCGTGGCAGGCCAGGTAATGTCTGCTGTTTTCTGATGTTCTATCGAAAAACGGGGCTCCGTCAGGTTGTGCAGACCCGTGTCGAGGTTGATCAGGACCTGCTGACCGTAGGAAGAGTAATCGAGGATGTTCTGCCCGTATTCTGTGCTATTTGGTTTGGGCGAATTATTAAGGGCTCCGGGAAGAACTCCCCCCTGTTCCAGCTTGTAGGTGTTATCCCCAGAGGCACCGGTAATGTTGTAGATATTATGGGCAATGATCTTTCCGCCTATTTGGTTTTCTGCGCTGTTAACGAGATAGGCGGTAACCTTGTTGAGATTGATACCTTCCCCGCCATTCTCTTCCTGAATGTTATTGTCAGGAGCGGAGATAATGATAACAAGACGCTGTCCGTCGGCCGGTACCAGGGTAGAGAAATCAAGTGTCCCTGCCGCTGTTGATCGGGTATTATTGATGGTAAAAACGTTAACGGGAATTTTTTGGATTTCATAGGAATTGGCCCCTTGGGCACCTATGATCTTCTCAACATACGGAACAGCGGCGCTGCTCTCACCTTTAATACCCGAAAGACTGATGCCATCTGCCCCGATGGTGAAGACCTGACCTAATGCCACCCTGGAGAAATCGAGGGTGTCGGTCCCGTTGTCAACCTCTTCAACAACCGTATCCGTACCCCAACCATCGGCAAAAACATAGGTGTCATTGCCGGCATCTCCCTTGAGAATGTCATTAGCACTGTCGTTTTCGTTGCTGTAGTCAATCGTGGTGACCAAACCGGTCGAAGACGCATCGACTTTCCCCCCTCCGGTGAGCCGATCATCTCCCTTGCCGCCAAGCAACGTATCGCTCCCTTTGCCGCCGGCGAGAAGGTCATCCCCATCATTTCCCGCCAGGGTGTCTGCCAATGCAGCACCGATCAGGGTATCGTCTCCGGCGCGCCCCTCGAAAGAGGCCGCCTTAGCATCCTTGGCAATGAATGTATCGCCCTTGATACCGCCTTTGAGCGTTTCAAAATTCGCAAATTTTGTGCTCGTATTCAGATCGATCGTCTGGGGGACTGAGTATTTAGATCCGAATCCGGTATTCACAATGAATTCCAGGGTATCCGTGCCCTCTCCGCCTTTAATTTCAGTCGGCAGCTTGGTTGCACCCTGTTCAATTCGGACAGTATCGTCACCTTTTCCGGTGTCGACCAGGGTCCATTGCCCCACCCCTTTTTCCAGAACGATGGTATCGGCACCGTCCCCCGCCTTGAGAGTCTTAATGGTGCTCACGCTGCTTGCGTCGAGAGTGCGATTCACGTCGTTGGGATCCTTGACCATCACACCACCATTGGGCGTCAGGGTATAGGTCAACCCTAACGAATAGGCGGAAAAGTCGAAGGAGGTCTTTCCTTTAAGCTCTTCGATGGTTAACTTCGACCAGTCTTTGGCTGGGTTAGTGCCGATGGTTACTAAACCATTTGATGAAACTGTGATAATGGGATCTGTGGCTAGAAGGTGGTCATACCCTTCAGTGTTGGTAAAATTGCTAATTTCAGCGGTCTCCACGACTCCGATATTTGCTTCCAGTAACCAGTCGCCTCCCAGTGCATTACTGCCTGTGGCGTCTGTGGATGCCGCTACGTCTACCCCAGCCAGCGAGGAGAGCCTTTGCACAAAATCGATACCGGCTTGGTCTGCAGCGACATTACAGCCATAGAGCAAAATATCGCCCCCCGACTTAAGAGCCTGTCCCCACTGCTGCAACAGGGGCGTACTTTCTTCAAGTTCGGCCAATCCCACCTGGCTGTCGCCCAGCAGCAAAGAACCCGAAGCCCCATGCGAAACGATATGTACCGCCGAAAGGTCATGACGGCCAACGAGAATCTCACTGATCTGTTGTAGACCGTCGCGGTCGGCGTCAAGAATTTCAACCTGGTAGTCGGTCTGCTCTGTGTCGGCAATCAGGTCGACAAAACTCTGGTAGTCAGCAATGCCGGAATCGACAATGATGACTTCACGGCTAACCGTGGTTGCACCCGGGTCGGAAGTGACCTGCAAACCAGCCGAGGAGAGGACGACCTTTGCTGGACCGGCGTCGGCGGCCTTAACCTGTATCGGGTCAAACGCCACCTCGCTGGAGCTAATCACCGGCTGCGGATCAAGCACCCATTCTATCGATTGCTGATCCTCGGGATGCAGAGGTAGGTCGGCTGACATCAGCAACCGCGGTTCGAGCGCCTCAAACAGCATCGGGCTCTTCTGACCGGAACGAGCTGCCTTTTGTTGCGCCTTGGCACGGACCTGGCTGATTTTTCTCTTTATGCGACGAAGCATGAAAGCCCCCTACCTGACTTTATAATATTTTATGCACTGTTCCCGGTGGACCGATGAACCCTGTATGGGAACGCATGGTAAAACTGTTAAAACTTACTGATGCAAACTACTTTTCAGGTTGGATAAAGATTGCCCCGACCTGCACAAGATCCTCGAATTTTAAGGTGCCAGCCGTCTGCTTGAGCCGCAGGCTGTTAAGCAGGTAGTCGTAGCGCGCTGAGGCATATTCCTGCTTGGCCTGGTACAAATCGCGTTCGGCGTCGAGTATCGCCAGGCCGGTATACAAGCCGGACCGGAACCCCTCCTGCTTGGCCTCAAGGGCCAACCGCTGGGAGACCACCGCTTGCTCGAGGGCTTGCACCCGACTGATAGCGCTCTGGACGCCGAGGTAAGCGGAGCGGGCCTGACGCATGACCGACCGCACTTCGCGCACCAGATCCTGGGCTGTCTTCTTCTTCAGGCTCATGGCTTGACGGGCCCGTGAATTAACCATCCCCCCTTCGTAAATGGGGACATGAAGCTGCAGCATCAATTTCAGGGTCTCGACTTCGCTGCCACCGCCGAATAGGGTGCCGTCGGTCTCTTCATTGTTAAACTGACCAGTAAAATCGATAGTCGGATAGTGCCCGGCCCGTTGCCGCGCCACTTCTTTTTCGGCCACCTTAACCGCCAACCGCTGCGCTTCGAGTGCCAGGTTCTGCTGTAAAGACGCGTCGACCCAGTGCTTGATCTGGGCCGGCTCTGGGCCCTTGAGTTCAATCTCCACCGGTAATGCCAAAATGTCGACAACCTCTTCGCCGGTCAGCTCTCGCAACGCCTGCAGGGCGTCGTCGAGCAGGTTCTCCGCTTCGATGGTTCTGGCTTGCACCATCGCCAATCGCGCTTTGGCATCGTGCAGGTCAGTGATGGGCGCCAACCCCATCTCATATCGCCCCTCGGCCAGCTCAAAATGCCTTTCGTCGGCGGTCTGCTCTGCTTGGGCAAAAACTAACTGATCCTGGGTCGCCAGTGCCCGCAGGTATGTTTCCGAAACCCGCAACATCAACTCCTGCAGGGCTACATCGAGTTGCACGTCGGCCCGCTGCACTTCTACCTTGGCCTGGCCGAGGCGGACCAAGGACGCATAACGAAAAACTGATTGGGTAAGACTCAGGGTGTACGATGTGGTCCCAAAGCTGGTATTCCCCGAAGCAAATACAGTATTGTCGCTGCTGACAATGTCTTGGCTGGTGTCAGAATAGTCATAGGAGAAGCCGAGCGTGGGGAGCAACCCGGCCCAGGCTTGGGGCCTTGCCTCGGTGGCGGCTTGGTGTTCAAAGCGGGCGGCCTGAAACTGCGGGTCATTCCGTAGCGCCTGCTGGTAGACCTCGAGCAAACCAGCCGCCTGCACCGGCGAAACGACTGTTATCAACGACACCGCCAACCCAACGAAAAATGCCCAGCGGGGTGATCTGCGCTTTCCATTGTTCTGAATCATTGAAACCTCCTAAAGCAGGACAAACAATCACTCGGTCTCGCTTAAATAAACTCTAGATTCCGGGCAGAAGCGATGTCGGGTATATTAATTATTGGATGCATTCGCAAGACATCAACTGGTTGCTAACTAAAATTTGGCTTTGCCAATAGAGTAGATGCTATTTACCGCTAATCTATTCGAGGTTTTTTCGACAGGCTCCAATAAAAGAGGTATGCGTCCCTCCTGTTTTTCTAATTATCTGCCGTTTCAAGTAGCCTTTTCCGGCTATGACCCAGTTGTTTATCGGTACGTAGTTATCATTAGAAAAATTTCCAACTATATCTTTTAACAAAGTCGCGTTATAACATCGTTAGAAACCAACCCGTTTTTCCGAAACAACTTATCCTATGCACGAAAAAACTCTCCAACAACCGGCTCTTGTCCTGCGCCTACTCGGTGATTTTGCCCTAGAGCGCGATGGCGCAAAAGTTGACGGACTGTCTTATAAGAAAGGGCGCGCCATTCTGGCCTACCTGGCCAGCAAACCGGTCGCCCACAACCGCCAGAAGCTTGCTGACCTTTTTTGGCCGGACCTGCCAGCCAAAGACGCCCTTAGCAACCTGCGACAGGTATTACTGAATCTTCGAAAATGCTTAAATGGCGTGCCCCCCTCCCCCCCCAGCTTGATCACCGATCGTCAGTATGTCCGATTTGACCCGGCGGGTCCGTGCCACTCAGATCTGACTGAATTCTGCCAAGACCTCCCGACCTGCACCGACCCCTTATCCCCAGGCCGGCACGAGATCTGCCTGGCCCGGATGGAGCATACCGCCGGACTCTATCGGGGAGAATTTCTGGCAGGCTTTTCGCTACCTGAGTGCGGGGAATTTGAGAACTGGCTGCTGATACAGCGCGAAACGATGCACCGCCGCGCCCTACACCGGCTGGACCGGCTATGCAACTGCCTTGAGCCGCGAAGTACTTTTTCTAGAACACTTCCATTTGCTCTTCGCTATATGGAACTCGACCCCTGGAACGATAAAGGGCACCGGCGGGTTATTCGACTACTTGCTCAGGATGAGCAAGAAGGAAAGGCCCTCTCCCATCATGAGAGTTACTGCCTCATGTTGAAGAGAGAACTGGGGATACTGCCCAGTTCGGAAACCCAGCTGTTAGCTGAAAGCATCCGCTCCGGTAGCCAGTCATCACGGGCACCGAAAAACCAAGTCAACATTGAAGATACGAGCCTCCCCGAAAGACGATTGGTGCGTCGGCAGGTGACGGTGCTCTATTGCGAGCTGAGCCCCCTCGAAGTGGATGACCCGGATGAAGCGATGAGACTGTTGTCCGCGCCTCAGCAACGCTGCGCTGAGTTACTCGCAGGGTTTTCCGGCCACCGGGTACAAAACCATGGCGGTGGGGTATTGGCCTATTTCGGCTACCCCCAAGCGAGGGAAGATTCGGCACGACAAGCGGTGCGGGCGGCCCTAGTCCTTTGCGCGGAAAAATTCGAGGGGCTGAGGGTATGCGCCGGGGTTCACACGGGATACATCCTTACCGGCAAAGATCCGAGGGTCCCCGATGCCATCGGCTCCACCACAAAGATTGCCATGCACCTGCCCTTTGGGGCCAAAACAGCAGAAGTGTTGATCAGCGCCCAGACCCAACGCCACGTGGCAGGTTACTTTATTGCCACTAACCTGGGCAGACAGAACGTGCACGGTATTTCGCGTCCGATAGAGCTTTACCGAGTAACCGGCGAGAGCGGTGCCAACACCCGACTAGAGGCGGCCACCACCCTTTCCCCTCTCTGTGGGCGTCAGAGCGAACAGGCTATGCTGATTGATTTCTGGGAAGCAGCAGCCATCGGCTCCGGCAAGGTTATGCTGCTGCAGGGCGATGCTGGCATCGGCAAATCACGCCTGATTCTTAGCCTGAAGGAGCGCTTGAGCGATGGGTCCTGCTCGGTGCGGGAGCTGCGCTGTCTCCCCGAACTTAGCCAATCCCCTCTCCAGCCCTTCATCAACATGTTCAAGGAACTTCTCGGCTTCGCCCTTGAAGACGGACCTGAAACCAATTTCTCCAGATTAGTCAACTACGCACAAAACCATACTGTCAGCAGGGATCCTATTGCCGTCCCCCTGCTGGCCGCCATGCTGTCAATCCCTTTGATGGAGCCCTATCAAGAACCCTCCTTCACCCCGGCTCAGCACCGTGAAAAAACCTATGCCCTAGTGGTCGAGTGCGTGATGGATCTTGCGGCGCAGCAGCCCCTGTTACTTGTTATTGAAGATCTGCACTGGGCCGATCCATCTACCATGGACCTGCTTTCACAGCTGGTCGAAGCGGTGCCGAAAAGCGCGATACTGATGCTGATGAGCGCACGCTCGCAACTTGCTCCTCCATGGCCCGAAGCTCAAGTTTCTCGGTACAGACTGCCCCCCCTGTTCGATGAAGGGGCACGGAACTTGGTAAAGCTACTGGCGGCTGATCTCTCTGGCGAGATGGTGGAGCGAATTATCGAGCGGGCTGACGGCGTGCCACTGTTTGTTGAGGAACTCACCGCCATGACACGTTCGGCTGCCCCCGACAATCACACCGTCATCCCTGTCACATTGCTCGATCTGCTGACAGCGCGCCTAGACGGCATTGGAGAGGCAAAGAGAACGGCCCAACTGGCGGCCAACCTAGGAGGAGAATTCAGCCTTAGCATGCTAAAAAGGATTTCCTCCCTCGATGAAGCGACCTTGCAGCAAAGGCTGGATACATTGCTGGAGGCCGGGTTGGTGCAGACAATGCCCCATCAGTGCTTCCAGTTTAAACATGCCCTGATACAGGATGCTGCCGGCCAATCCCAGAGCAGAACCGACCGTCAGCAGGCTCACAAACATATCGCCCGGATACTGCAAACCGAGTTCCCTGAGGTTGTCGATACCCAACCGGAAAGGCTGGCACGGCACCTGTCCCTGGCGGGGCAATACGCCGAGGCCATTACTTATTGGATTAAAGCCGGGACTCGGGCTGGGCTCCACTCAGCCAGTCAGGAAGCCCAGATGCTCTTTAAAGAAGGCCTTGGGCTCATCAGCAAGCTGGAGGAATCTCCTCACACAATTCAATTAGAATTCGATCTACTGCTGGGGCTCGGTTCCGCAGCCTGCAGCACCCAAGGATACGGGTCGACCGAAGCGATCAGCGCCTACCGACAGGCCATGGAATTAGGCGAGCGTAGCGGTGGCCCGGACATGTTCAGGACCACCTGGGGCCTATGGGCCAGTGCCAGTTCGAGGATGGGCCATGGTCATGCGCTGGAACTGGCTCATCAACTTCTGCGTATGGGGCGCGTCAGCCACAATCCGGTGCAGATCCAACAGGGGCATTTCGCCACTGGAAACATCCTCTTCTGGCAGGGGGAGTTTATCTCGGCCCGCGAGCACCTGGAACAAGCCATGGCCCTCTATCAACCCGAGCACCATCAGCAACATATCAGCCAGTTCGGCGAAAATGTTCGGGTCACTAGCGGTGCCTACCTCTCCTGGACTCTCTGGTTTCTTGGGTGCCCGGACCTGGCGCTACAGACCGGCGAAGAGACCCTGGCCCTGGCACGGCAGCTCAAGCATCCCTTCAGTCTGGGGTATGCCCTGACCTTTATCAGCCTGTTGCAAAGACGCCTGCGCCAGCCAAAAGCGACCCTTGCCACGGCCGAAGAGACCCAGGCCCTGGCCATCGCACAGGGTTTTCCCCTGTGGCAGGCCGGCGCGGACCTGATGCTGGGATGGGGACAAGTTATGACAGAGAAACCTGCCGGGATGAACCGGATGCTACAGAGCTGCGAAACCATGCGCGCAGTAATGGGAGGGGTCGCGCTGATCTTTCTCGAACCGCTTATTGAGACCCATCTGCACCAGGGGGATTATTCCAGAGCCCTCACCTGCCTTGAAGAAGCCTTCATCGCCATGGAGACCCTCGGTGATCGGCACGTCGAAACGGAACTCCACCGCCTTAAGGGGGAATGCCTGCTCGGTCAATCCCCTGCCAACGAGGCCGCCGCTGAATTCTGTTTCCAGCAAGCGTTGGCCACCAGCCGCCGGCAACAGGCCAAATCCCTGGAGTTGCGCGCCGCCATCAGCCTCTCCCGATTATGGCTACGACAAAACAAGCCAATCGAGGCGCGCGCTCTGGTGCAAGGGGTTTACCGTTTTTTTAGTGAGGGAATAGATACACTGGATCTTCGTGAAGCCAAGGAACTTCTTGAGCAAACCACATAGGCGAATAGCCAAAACGACCATCGGGGTAGTGTCCGTATTATGCGGTGGATATGAACGATTTTCACGAGTAGTTGGCTGAGCGAGGATCCTCCACCGAAGAGACGGTCAAATCGATCCACTGATTTTAGCACCAATCAGGCAAGGTGGATTTACAGTAACTTTTGGACTTGATTGATGGCTCGTTTAGTAAAATAAAAAGGCTGTGTGCGTGAGTTGATATTCAGAATTAATGCACGCCCTTTGCTGTAGTCACAATGTGTTATTAATCCTGAGGGCAACCAGGAT
Organism: Desulfuromonadales bacterium; assembly: GCA_013619105.1. Taxonomy (GTDB): domain Bacteria; phylum Desulfobacterota; class Desulfuromonadia; order Desulfuromonadales; family Syntrophotaleaceae; genus Syntrophotalea_A. The sequence goes on along the minus strand of JABXKU010000002.1, from coordinate 18,775 downwards.
CGCATTATAGGGCAACAAATAGGAAAGGCCCTGCCTGACTTTCAGGTGGGGCCTTTCTTGTGCTGGATATAGTAATTAACAGGAAAGGTTTCTCTGCGATCTCAACTCCCCGCATAATCGGCGTGCTAAGTCCGCGTCAGCGTTGTTGTGGTTGTTTGAGGTCGGTCCGCAATAGTGCACACCATATGTTGGCCAAGCGGCCCCTTGCCGGCTGAAATATTTCCTCTCCAATGTCGATGGTAAAAAGGTTGCCCAAGCTGGCATGTCTCTCTGACAGTTGTAGAATACATTCAAGGGATTCGAAGATCTCAGCCATCGCTTCTTGGCGAGTGTGGTATTTCCGGTGACGAACCAGTTCGCACTTGAGTGTGCCGAAGAAGTTTTCCATTGGCGCGTTGTCGTAACTGGTCCCCTTGCGACACATGGATGACAACATACCGAACTGCTTGAGCAGCACCTGGTAACTCAGCGAGCCGTACTGACTGCCACGGTCTGAGTGGTGGATCAAACCGGCAGGCGTGCGCTTGGCCGTCACGGCACCAAGCGGGGCTCGTCCGGGCAGATCCTGCGTCGTGCGATGGCTTATGGCGTAGCTGCCGATCTCGCGATTCCAGAGATCCTTGATGGCAGCCAGATACAGATCCCCTTGGAAGCTGACCATGAAGCGCTTCATCTCGCACCCCGTGCCGCAGCCTGGCCAAGCCCCGAGGCGGGCCAGGGGCTGCGCAGCGACAACGATGGGGGCAGGTTGAGGTTCATAGATCGTCCAGTACGACCAGGAGCATTTCGGCGGCTGGGCTGGAGGGGCCATGAAAAACCACATCTGGCTTAAGCAGCAAGATGCCTTTGCTGAAGAGGAAGCGGGCATCGTCTGGCACCCGCTGGCAGCGAGTGCGGTCTTTGCCAAAGTTCAGTCAAGCCTCGAGGGCTTGAGCGAAGAGCAGGCCGCCGAGCGGTTGGCGGAGTTCGGCCCCAACAGCCTCCCCGCTAAGAAGCCACCCGGAATCGTCACCATTTTCCTGCATCAGTTTCTCAGCCCCCTGATCTACATTCTACTGACGGCCGGCAGCGTCTCCCTGTTTATCGGCGAAGCGACTGATGCCTTCTTTATCTTCGCGGTCATCCTCCTCAACGCCGGACTCGGCACTTTTCAGGAGTGGAAGGCTGAACAGAGTGCCGGCGCCCTGCAGAGTCTGCTGCAGATCTATGCCTTGGTTCTCCGGGATGGGGGTAAGAAGCGAATCGCCGGGGAGGACCTGGTGCCAGGGGATGTGGTCCTGCTGGAAGAGGGCAACCGCATTCCGGCGGACCTGCGCCTATTTGAAGCGCACAATCTGACCATCGACGAATCGCTGCTCACCGGCGAGTCCCAGTCGGTCGCTAAACAGACCGAACGGTTGCCCGAGCATCTGCCACTGAGCGAACGCAGCAACATGGCTTTTGCCGGTTCCACGGTAAGTTCCGGTCGCAGCAGGGGGGTGGTGATCGCCACCGGGTTGCGCACCGAGGTGGGGCAGATCGCCAAGGCGGTGACCTTGGCTGAGACGACCAAGCCACCGCTGCTGATCCGCATGGAAGGTTTCGCCCGCCAGATTAGTTATCTGGTGCTTGGTTTCATCGGCGTGCTGGCGGCGATCTCTATCGCCAAGGGGCTTTCCTATGCGGAGGTATTTTTCATGGCGGTCGCCCTGGCAGTGTCGGCCATCCCAGAGGGTTTGCCGGTGGCCATGACCGTCGCCCTGTCCATCGCCACGACACGTATGGCACGGCGCCAGGTGATCGTCCGCAAGTTGACAGCGGTTGAGGCCTTGGGGAGCTGTACCTGCATCGCTAGCGACAAAACCGGGACCCTGACGGTAAACAAACAGACCGCCAAGGTGGTCGGGCTACCCGGAGGGAAAATCTACGCTATCAGTGGAGAAGGCTACGCAGGAGTCGGGCGGGTTACCACCATTGAAGGAGAGGAGCCGGAATCTGCCGAATGCCGGAATCTGGAACGATTGGCCAGGGCCGCTGTTTTATGCAACGATGCCAGCCTGACCGAGCAAGGCGGGGTATGGGAACATCAGGGCGATGCTGTGGACGTGGCCCTTTTGGCCCTGGGCTACAAAATGAGTCTGCACCCTGCAACAGTTGCTGCCGAAACCGCAATCCTCCACGATATCCCTTTCACTTCGGAGCACAGGTACGCAGCCCGCTTTTACCGTCAGAACGGCACTATCGAGGTCGCGGCCAAAGGTGCGCCTGAAGCCATCCTGCCCTTCTGCAGCACCATGCAGGCCCAGACCGGGACAGCCCCCCTCGCCCCTGAGACCATCGGCGACGAGGTCCAGGCGTTGGCCGAAGGGGGCTTTCGAGTTATCGCCGTGGCCCACGGCATCTTGGTAGGGGGGGGCTCGGCGGAGTTGGACGAGCAGGCGATCCCGCCTCTCTGCTTCTTGGGCCTGATCGGGCTCATCGACCCTCTGCGCCCCGAGGCCAAGCAAGCCGTAGCGAAATGTCAACGGGCCGGTGTCAGGGTGGTCATGATCACCGGCGACCATCCGGCGACGGCCCTGAGTATTGCCCGGGAACTTGAGATTGCCGGCAGTGGCAGTGACATGGTTACCGGCAGCGAATTGGAGGAGATTGGTTCCGCCGAGATCCCTCAATTTCTGGAGAGGGTTAAGGTGGCCACGGTCTTTAGTCGAGTGTCCCCCCTGCAAAAGCTGGCCATCGTCGATGCCTTGTGCCGGCTCGGTCATTTTGTCGCTGTCACCGGTGATGGCGTGAACGATGCCCCGGCCCTGCGCAGAGCGAACATCGGAGTCGCAATGGGCTCGGGTACCGACGTGGCCAAGGATACCGCCTCCCTCATCATTGTCGATGACAACTTCGCCTCCATCGAAGGAGGGATCGAGGAAGGGCGCTTTGCCTACGATAACGTCCGCAAGGTGATCTATCTGCTCATTTCCACCGGTGCGGCCGAAATCACCCTCTTCACCTTGGCTCTTTGCACCGGCCTACCGCTGCCTCTGTTGGCGGTGCAACTGCTCTGGCTCAACTTGGTAACCAATGGCATTCAGGACGTGGCCCTGGCCTTCGAGGGCGGGGAGCCAGGGGCCATGGAGAAGCCGCCGAGGCGCCCCTCGGAAGGGATATTCGATCGGTTGATGGTGCAGCAAAGTATCGTTTCCGGGCTGGCTATGGGCTTGACGGCGTTCGCCACTTGGTGGTGGCTGATCCAGACGGGGTGGCAGGAGGTGGCTGCCCGCAACCTTATCCTGTTGCTGATGGTTCTTTTGGAAAACGTCCATGTTTTTAACTGCCGTTCGGAGCGTATTTCGGCTTTTGGTGTTCCCTTTCGTCGCAACCGGCTACTGATCGTCGGCGTGCTGGTGGCCCAGAGCGTGCATCAACTGGCCATACACTTACCACTGATGCAGAAGGCTCTCAGAGTGTCCCCTGTCACCATGACTCAGTGGTTTAGCATGCTGATATTGGCCTTGTCGGTGCTGCTGATCATGGAACTTTTCAAAATTCTCAACAGATGCAGGGTTGGGAAAGTGTTTCCAGGAAAGCCATTCTAGGCGGCATGAGGTGCCTATTCCCCTTTCCTGACCTTGAAAGTTTGCCTTTCAGTCTGTAAATATGAGAAACGCCAGCCAAGTTCGCCTGGCGGGCGTTTCATGTCTGATGAGGGGTGAATTATCGGACTCCATCGTTGACCTCTCCAGGAATGGAGATCCTTACGGCACCACTTTTAACTTGCAATAAAAATATACTATTTCTAATATGTTCACAGAGTTGATCAGGACAGCTCGTTACAGCCCACCGCCAAACGGTGAGCGAAGTCCGACTTAGGACATCCTGTCGCAAAGACATCAAGAGGCTTCCTTTAACCACTGGAGCGTTTTGTGGGCTGAACGTATCCCTTTGGTTCAAAGGAGAAGTCTGATGCCCCAAACACCTATACGTTTCCCTAGTGGCAAAACCGTCGAACAGATAAAGAAAGACGCTAAAAGACGGGCTCGCCGACAACAAATCCCTCACCACCAAGCTTTGGATGAACTGGCCCGAATAAATGGAGTAGACCTCCCTTGGGCCGAGGCTCTCTTGCGCTTATTCGGAGCTCCTAAGGCGGACATTCTCTTCTCGATCGAGCTCGACGGGTTGTCGACCATTTATCGCCTACAAAAGAACGGATCCTGGAGGCGCCTTGAAGATGGCAACTATGAGCTTTTGGATTCCGACTATGTAACCGACAATGTCGAAAAGGTAAAAGAGTTCCACTTCCCAGCGTCTTTGGAGGCTGACGGTAAAAAATGGCTCATTCCTAGGCGTTTCTCGGTGGAAGAAAATATTTTAGTTCCTTTTTCCCAGATATTTCGGAGTGAATTCCCTCCTATACCCAATAAACAGCAACTTCAGGAGACTATTGCCGGCGGGGACGAGTCCTGCCAAAATATCCTGGTCCTAAACCTCGATGGGATTTTTGAGTTGCTGCCGGCTTCCACCTTTGACCGTCAATGTCTGGATCCGCACATTATCGTGAATCACGATTATCTCCCAATCCGTGGAGCTTATGTCGGGCCTGAAGCCGCCGCGAACTCTGAACAAGTTTCAGAAGTCTTCGTTACTTCTTTGGACTTCTGGATTCGGCATTTGGTTAAAAAGGTGATTTACGATTTTCCTGACCCCGATCATATTGAAATCGAGAGACTTCACCTAGAGGGGCTTCAGACCATTGGAAAAGATTGGGTTTCACAGATTCCGAGTTTCCATTTGGGGAAATAGCTGATCTCTGGATAGAGAAAAGGCTCCCTGATATTCGAGGCTGGGAGCCTTTTCTTTTGATATGGAAAATATCTATACAAGTCCCAATGGGCTTTCCTAGCACTTTTTTGAATGGTCAATTATCCTTTAAGTGCGCTCAAGCCATGCTATTGGGGCTGTATTATTTTTTGTCTCAGAGTGTTTTTGAAGGGTGCTGGTGATTTTCTAGAGTTTCTTTCAACCCCTGACTTATCAGAAAAGCCCCCGATCCGGCGATCGAGGGCTTTTGGTGTCTTATGGGTGGTGATTTGTAAGACACCACCAGAATAAAGCGCGGGTGTCTAGAAAACTACGGACGATTAAAACTTTCGTGGCGATTCAAAGGTCACCCCTAATAATGTCGAGCTTTCCATTACTGTCTATTGTAAGCCGAAAGGACTTTTCCTCGTTAGCTCGCAGCATCGTCTCCCGCTGAGTCCAGTGGCCATCTGCCGAACACATACCTTGGCCCTGCGGATCCCACCCAACCTTTAAAAGCACCTCGCCGGGCTCAATATAAAACCGGGCTCCTTCTGCAACATCTATTCGGGTCGCCAATGCTCCGTTTACGTATAATGCCAAATAACAGAAGCTGCCGACGTAGCCTTTGTCCCTCACGACCGTCATGATCGCCGTCTTCTCAGTGAGCGGTGATTGAAGCGCAAGGAGACGTTCCGCTGGGACTGGCTTTGCTGAAGAAATCGGAACAGGGGTTGTGGCGCAACCAACAAGTGCGATCGACAATATAAGAAATAAATGCAGCTTTTTAATAATTACCACCTTTCTTGAGTAGAAAACGGGAGAAATAAAATGGAAGTTATGTAGAGATTCAATTACTTACGAGATTTTGCCAATCTAAAGAGCAGTCAAAAACCCTTGGCAGCAGCATGCTGACCACAACTGTCTAAGACCATGGTTTCCGACCATCCTTCTCCCGATCAAAACACTATCAAGTTAAGCACGCTCCAATATTCACTAGAATGACTGGCATGTCAAAGAGATTATTGTTCCGGAAGTTGGTTCATATGTTATTCGACTGATAAGGCGGGGCTTGTCTGAAGATTCTTACAATTCCTACAATGCGAGAAAACCCCGCCTGGTAATCCGGACGGGGTTTCTGTGTTTCAGAACTAGTGACATATTGAAAATGCCCCCATCCGGTGATTGGGGGCATTTTGTGTTTTATAGCAGGCGGAATGCAGGACACTGCCCCTTACAATGTGTGACAAAGTGGCCTGCCATCGAAATTAGCTGATGGCGGGACACCTCTTGACCTCTGCTTGCTCTAATGAAATAAAATAAGTGCTTGACGATTCATTTTAATTGGTTAAGATACTCCTCGTGTCGCAAATTTGACTGCATGTAACTATTTAAATGGAAAAACTATAATTAGTGCAAGAAAGGAATAGCCTATGGCGGGCCAAGAGATCGTTTGCCCCATATGCCGCAATAAAAAGTTCGAAAGGGTAAGCCGTTATTGGTGGATGCGCCTTTTCCCACGCTCTCGTTTTTATTCTTGTTGGAACTGCAACACCAACTTCTTGAATATGTTTCACCTGTTTTCTCTAAGAATCAAATAATGGCCTAATTATTTAGAGGTGAAAATGTATTACATCAGCATGTATGTCACGCCCCACTGGAAACAATCCAATTGCCAAAAAGTCAAAAAAGCCTTGGCCCAGTTTTGGGTAGACACAAAAGACTCCGTACGGGCGGCCAGGAAGGCAATCAACTATTCGGAAAAACGCCAATGGGAGGTTCCTTCTCTCAAACAAATCCCCACCATGATTGGCTACGAAGACAGCACTCATGGTGCCATCGGATTGATCCACTCCCAGAGAGCCCATGAAAAAGGTATCTCCATGTGCCTAACTGATTGGGAAGTTTAACGCATCAACATTGCTTGCCTTCATCTCAACCATTCAAGCACTTCCCTGGCCTAAATCTATCTTGGTCAGCGGCTAGGGGCTCGGGTGACAGGCCATCCTAAAAGTTGTTTTAGATTATTTCTGGCGAACAAATCTCTGAGAATCACCTTTTCCTGCCATTCCTGCAATATAAGAAAAGCCCGCCAAGTTTGTCTGGCGGGCTTTTCTTATTCAATAAGTGGTGCAATACGAGAATGAGGTAGGCCCACAATAGTGGACACCATAAGTCGGTCAGGCAGCCCCTTTCCGCCTGATAAATTTCTTTCAGTATGTCGCCGGTGAGAGATTACCCAAGCTGGCATGTAAAAATGATCAATCCATATTTACGGTAATCCATGTTCGGCCTCCGGTTCCTTCTGTAAAAATTTCCTGCTTGATGTTGGAACTGTAAAAAAGTTACTTCTCAAAATACTCCGCCGTCGTTTTGACCGACTTGATTCCCACCGAGATGGTCGAGCCATCCTCTTTCCTGCCATGAAGGACAAATTCGCTCAAACCGACAGGGTTGCGACTCCCCCAGTCGTAGGTATAGCCGAGCCGGGTCCAGGGGTACGGGGCAGAATCGAAGGTGTAGGAATAGAGGGTCTGATTGTTAAACCAGTCCGGATAGGTCATGAACATGCCATGGTCGGGACCGGTCGTTGCCCTAATTTTATCGGGCATCAATGAATTAACTGCAAAGTCGGCACCACAGGCGGTATCCCATATTTCGGTGTCGGGACAGGGACGGAACAGATCCTGCGGCGAGACCCACATCTCCAACATGTACCTGTACTCGCCCGGGTCACCTTCGTTGGCCGCTTCAGGCGGCAATCCCAGCAGTTGGGCAATGCGTAATGGCTCTGGCTGGGTCATGCCGAAAAAGTTTTTGATCTCCGGTACCACCGTCACCCAGGAATCCCATTTGTAGCTCGGGCATTCGCCCCCTTCGATACAGGAGCTGTTACCGCTACAGCCGCCAGGGTCGTTGCATTCGTAGTATTGCCCTGCACTGCCAAGCCAGGTCACCACTAGCAGCCGGGAACCGACCACGCCGTTTTCCCAGACAAGATCGGGATTCTCATCGGTGATCGGCGTGAGGTCGTATGAAACTTCGTACGCCTCGGCGATGCGGGCATCGTCAACAGCACTGAGATATTGCTCTTGCAAGCTGCCCGGCACCAGCGGGCCAGTCACTGACGAATCGCTACCACAGGCGGCAAGAACACAAAGAAACAGCAATAAAAAAAATCGTTGAAAACGTTGGACAGTCAACATAATGGTCTCTTACCAGCTCAAGTTACTTTGCGACGCGATGGGCCGCCTTTACGTGAAGACGAGTGCAGAAATTGACTTGTCATTCTTCGCGTTCGGCAATCTCCAGCGCAAGCTTCCTATCCAGCATGACAATCTTACCGTCAATGATTGCTGTCTCCACATCCGCCCCGTTTATTGCATACACCAGCTGGATAAAGCAACATCTGTCCTGTAAATTCGGTTCCCCTTTTTGGGGCGACTGTTGATCATTGAAAAGTCAAATAAGTTCGGCCGGTTTCCCACTCTTCAGGGATTTCCATCAGCACGCACTGACGAGTCTTAAACATGGGGAAAAGGACTGCGATAAACGGTCCCCCAGGAACACTTACAGGGCCGTTTTGCTTTCTGTCTCAGAATAGTTTGTTGCTGATTGTTGGTGGATTTTCCGCATTTCGCACATATCCTGCAGTGTGAGAAAAGCCCGCCAGGTTCGCCAGGCGGGCTTTGCGTGTCTGATGGATGGTGATTACTGAGACACCTCAACCTAACTAGCCCTCGTCAGCAACAGCATCGTGAAAGTCATTTTCATGGACAATCAACACCCGCACACCTGACTTTCGCAACGCAACCGCTTTTTCAACCTTTCGTCCATAGCAAGCATAGGCCCAACAAGGGTTCCCGTCTGCGCCAATAACCAGATAATTGATACTCTTTGTAACCGATGACGCCACCTTTCCGCCTAGATCCTCTACCGTTGTAGCCAAAGATGCCCTTGTGTACCTGGAAGATGCCCCAGTGAAGCAGAATTTGGAGCCTTGGAACTCGATTTCGGGGCATACTGCGCAGAGACCAACGATATTCATATCTTCTGAAACGGCCGGGTTTGTGATTGTTCTATCATCCATGAGATCAACAAACTCAGAAAAAAAACTCTTAAGCATCTCATGTTCTTGCTCGCTGATCTTATGGTCCCTCATTACCACCGTAATAAGGCTATCGACCTCGTCATAGGGCCAACAGGTTTTTAGATGCTCGTGTTCCTGCAGCCAGGAGGACAAACCACGAAGCTCAGTTTCAGTGATTTTTCCGTCTGCGATAATACCACCAAGAACTGCGTGAAGCCTCTGAAGGTCCGCGGTTATCTTATCGTAGTAATTGGTAGAACGTAGGCGTTCACACAACCAGAGGATATCGTCACATTCGTCCGGAGTAAGTACGCTATCAGCCAGGGCATCTTGAACAACAGGGATCAGTTCATTGTATGGATGGCAGTCTCTGACGTCAGTGTGCTCGTCAATCCAAATATTCAGGAAAGTAATCTCTGAAGAATTGATCACACCGTCCATTGTGATTCCTTCGATAATGCCGAGAAGCGAGTTCACCGACTTCTCCAACCTTGAGCGGGAGGTAAACTTCCAATATTCACGATGGTCTGAGTGCATATACCCTCCAAGTTTATGCTCTAAAACAACTAAGTGGAAAACTAGTGCTATATCCCCAAATCTTGCATCATCCCCAGCAGGCCTCTTGCTCCAAGATGCTCCTCTTTCTTTCGGTAGGGTACTATCGCCTCGATCGCGCATTTGGAACGGAATGCATGGTCAAAGCTCATGATGTTACCGTTGAGAAGAATCCTCTTCTTCTGTTCGCGCCTTCGAGAGAGCGGAGGCCAACAGTCCTGTTGGCACGACCACCACTCCAAGCCCAACCATCAAAATAAAAAATGTAAAAATCTTTCCGCCTAGCGTGATTGGATAAACTGAATCGCCCCTAGTTTTGTAGACACCTCTGACCAACAACAAAAAAGCCACCCGTTACTTTACGGATGGCTTGTGATCAACGTTCATATTCCCCCTGACTTTCAGAAACCTGCCTTTATAAAACACTCATCAATGGTATCGAAATTATTGCAGACGTCAATTCTTGGGTGTCCTGAGAGTTGCTCTTGACGATTGAGGGGGCCAAAATTAGCAGATCGGGGGCGATTCCTATAACCCCTCACAAATAGGAAAAGCCGGCCAATTAGCCTGGCGGGCTTTTAGTTCTAAGGCAGGACTAGCCTTGTGCTCCGAATGTCCGCATAACGTTCCGGTGAGATTGGGAGACAGGCTGTGAGTAGCAATTCGAGCGTTTTGGCAGACATGGCTTCGCGAGAACGGGCGTCGATGAACCGGAACCAAGTGAGATAGTTGTCCAAATACTTCGTTGAACGCCATTAAAACGTTCCATCCAGCCCTTAAGCCTGCAGTGGAAGGCATTAACGTTCTGGATGTGCTAAATCCGTTTGATCACCCGGCACTTACGCTTCATGTTCAATTCTTTGTGGTCGCCCCCAGCCTCGTTCGAAAATACTCGCCAAGTACCGTTGGCATCACTGCAAATCGACGATACGGACTTTACGTATGGATCGAGCAAGATCTTCGCCTTGGCCTTGTTGACAGGACCCATGCAGGCAACCCGGGCGTGGGTTTTCTTGGTGCGATCGCGTGCAACGACCACGCAAACTTGTTCGCGGCTTATCCCGCGATATTGAGATGTCCAACCACGTTTCCGCGCTTTACGCATGAGATTCCGACTTCCTTTTTCTGAATAGAGGAAGTAGGTTTCATCGACCTCCAGCAGCCCCTCAAAACCATCCAACTCCATCCGCTTCAAGGCGGTCAGAAGTTTGTGGCGCCAGGTGAAGATCGTTGAAGGCGCTACCCTTAAAATCGGGCAGCTTTGCGGATCGAAAGACCTTTGACCATGAGTGCCGTTACGGACGACTTTTTCATGCTTGCAATAGGGACTAGGCGAATCCATTGCGGAAACGCTTGTCACGGAGTTCGTCGATGAATTTCTCAACGGCAACCTGGCCGTCACCGGCCACCCCCTTGAGTCTCGTGAACACTCGTCTCTGGTCCGCTGATGAGAGTTCCTCAAATGCAGAGACAATGCTATTAATGGTCTTCTTCTTAGATAAAGGCTCCATAACCCCTCCAGGCATGCTTTTTTTTTGAGGGGCATAGTCTCATTATTCTGTGACAGAATATGTCCTTTGGCCAAAATCAACTCAACTCACGCACAGAGCCAATAAAAAAGGCAGCGCGAAGCTGCCTTTTTTATTTAAGATAGTTCTGATATTGAGATCAAGCGTCCGAAGGCACATTGAACTCGTAACCGCAAGCAGGACATTTAATGTCGTCACCGCCATGCTTGGTTCCACCGGTCGTGGCGCAACCAGCCAACATAAATGTCACCAACAGTATTCCCAATAATAGTTTAATCCGTTTCATACCTCAGACTCCTTTCTTTCAGGTGAGGAGGGACCCGTTTGCCCCATGGGCAAGCCGTCACAGTTTCTTTGTTTACAATTATACACTAGATAGGCATTTGGCGCAGATACCCGTGCCGCTCCCCTACTCTTCCCGGGATGCGCCGCGCTATTCCTCATGACAGTGAAATGGAACAACCCCGAGATGCCGAATGGCGATGCCATGGAAGGCCAATAAAAAAGGGCGAACAGAAGTTCGCCCTTTTTAGTACTTACAAGAAATGTAGCGTCCCCAGAACTCCCATAGTCAATCCAGAAACCTGCATGTCTGAATAATTGGCCCAGGAGTGGTTATCCGCGGTCGGAAGAAGAGCCAATATCGGCGAATCAGCGGCGGTTTATGACCCACTGTTTCGCGGTCTCTAGTTCGCCGCTGGAAAACTGCCGGATCTCCGCCGCCACGAAATGGGACGCCAAATGCTCGGCGACATTTCCCAGAACTGAGTCGGTGACCAGGCCGACCTTCTTGATGTGCTTGTGATGATCCCGCACAAATCGAAAGTGCTCCACCATGGCACCGAAACTTTTCCAACCGGGAAATGCAGGGCTCTCGATGATGAGACCGGCGAGGTCGCCAATATCTTCAATGAAGGGATCGATCATTTTGGACAGTAGTACAAAGTCTGTCTGCTCAAGGGGGGATGTGGGTCGCACGTACAGAATGGAATGCACCGTATCAAGGGTATGCTCGAGCATGTCGTTGCTCCTTCCGAAGAGGAAAACAGCGGGACAAGAAGTTTAGACTTTCAGATCGGTAAGGCGCTGTCCCAGAGCCATCTGCAACCTAGCTATTCTCTATTTTGCCGATCACTGCATCAGGCATCTCGAAGAAGTACCGCCGGGGATATGGATGCGCGCTTTGCAGACTGTTAGCTTATCGTACCGACCTTAGCGAACTTGTCAATGTGGGGCAGGATTGTATTTCCCCCCTGAGCTTACGGTGACTATAGAACAGGCGCTACCACGAATTCAGTTACGCAGCATCCGGGCTGCCTGATTAATCATAAAAAACTGCCAGCCAGATTGTTACCTCTTCTTTATCGGTCCCCAACACCTTGTGTTTAGAATGTGCTGGGATATTAAGATAATCCCCTTTTTTCAGAACAACTTGTCTGCCATCCTCAAAAAGAATCGAACCGGAACCCTCTAGAACGACCACCCATTCATTTTCACCCTGATCGTACCAGCCGACCTCCGGTGAAGAATGACCTTTGGAAATAATTCTTTCGATCCGCACATGGGATGTCCGTACAATATCTTCAAAAATTTCATTGGAGATATCGGCTGGTAGTGCGTCAAATATATTTCCAGTCATAAATGCCTCTTAGTCAATGTGCTCACTATGAAATAAGACTCACACCCTCTTGGGCAACAGGCATTCTCGTGGGTTTCAATACAGATCATGGGGCATTGTGAATCGATGCGTATTTCAAGATCGTTGAAACGGTCCACGGCTTATCCCGAAAGAAATGTTATTGCAATTCAAATTAGCCCTTGAAGCTTACCGTACGAAATTTGGGTAGGGATGATCAAGATAAAGCTCATATAACACGCCAACCGAAGAATGTTGAGATAACAAGTACGCCGACTCTGTCCCGCGGAACGGACCTGCCGACAGCCCTATCGCTGTGACTTCCTAAAGGGAGTTCTTTATTCTTCAAATGGGTATATATCGCAGAATGAGCCTTTCAGGTCACATCTATATAGCTAAACTACGCTCTGACCACGCTAACTCTCATCGACAAACATTTTTATATAAGTCTTTTAAACTTCCGTTAAAAGATGATGAAGGAATTGAAAAAGGGACTTAAAAACATCGGCTATCAACGGGTTTTAATTTGTCCCAAACAAAACTTCACCCGGAGCAAACTTTCTCCCTTGACGATTTTCGGCTTATGGGGCAGGTTATTAGGCCAAGATCTTTCAATCGATATTTTTTACTATTCCATATATAAAACACTGTCTAAAAGGGAGATATACATGTCTACCGAAATTAGGGTGGGAGCTAAAATCCGTCAGTTGCGCGAAGCCAAGCAGATGACTGCAGAGCAATTAGCGGAGCAGAGTCAATGCCATGTCGATCAGATCCGGCAGATCGAGGAAGGAGCCCTGCTCCCTTCCCTCACTCCGTTGATGGAGATTTCACGTGCTCTCGGTGTCCGTCTTGGCACCCTTCTGGATGATGATCCGATCGAGGGTCCGGTGGTATTCAAGTCAGCTCAATCTCCCAACGTGATACGTTTTTCCGGCAAAGATCCCAAAGCGACAAGCAGCAACTTAGACTTCTATTCAATGGGAGCTGGCAAGCTCGACCGTCACATGGAACCTTTCATGATCGATGTTAAGCCATTCAGTGGTGAGGCTCCACCCCTTTCGGCTCATGAAGGAGAAGAATTTATCTTTGTCCTGTACGGTGCGATCGAGATCACCTATGGAAAAACCACTTATGAGTTGAAGGCGGGCGAAAGCATCTATTACGATTCGGTCGTTCCCCATGATCTCCACGCCAAAGGCGACGAAAATGCGCGCATTCTGGCAGTCGTCTATACCCCCTGTTAGGAGACGGCCACTATGCCTTATACAGATAAAACCATCGGTGCTTTCTTCGAAGAGCAGGTACAGCGTCTGCCAGACCATGAATTCATCGTCTATCCCGACCGTGATCTTCGCTTCACCTTTAAACAATTTGACGAACGGGTTAACCGTTTAGCCAAGGGCTTGCTGGCCATCGGGATCGGCAAGGGCGATAATGTCGGCATCTGGGCGACCAACGTGCCAGACTGGACCACCTTCATGTTCGCCACCGCTAAGATCGGCGCGGTGTTGGTCACCATCAATACTCATTACCGCAGCTTCGAGTTGGAATATCTGATCAAACAGGCTGACCTTAAGGCCTTGGCCATGATCGGTCACTTCCGCGATCATGACTACCTGAAAACAGTCAACGAACTGATCCCGGAGCTCTCCTCCTGTAAACGCGGCCAGCTGAAGAGTGAAAAGTTCCCGGCGCTGGAAAACGTTATTTTTATTGGCCAGGAGAAGCACCGCGGCACCTACAATTCACGCGAGCTGATGTTGCTTGGCGATCAGTATGATAACAGCGAACTGAACGCCATTAAAGACTCTCTCTCGGCACACGATGTCATCAATATGCAGTACACCTCGGGGACCACCGGCTTCCCCAAGGGGGTAATGCTCAGCCACTACAATATCCTCAACAACGGCTATTACATCGGCAATCGCCAAAAGTTCACCGAGGCCGACCGGCTTTGTCTGCCGGTACCTCTCTTCCACTGTTTCGGTTGCGTTCTCGGGGTAATGGCGGCACTGACCCACGGGACAACCCTGGTCCCATTGGAAATTTTCGACCCCTTGCTGACTCTGGCGGCAATTCAAAAAGAGAAGTGTACGGCGGTCTACGGTGTGCCAACCATGTTCATCGCTGAACTGGATCACCCGATGTTTGACATGTTCGATCTCAGTTCCTTGCGCACCGGAATTATGGCCGGCTCACCCTGCCCGGAAAAGACCATGCGTCAGGTAATGGAGAAGATGCATTGCACCGACATCACCATCGCTTATGGCTTAACCGAGGCCTCCCCTGTTATCACCCAGACTCGTACAGACGACTCGGTGGCTCAGCGCACCGGCACCGTTGGGGCAGCGCTGCCGGAGATTGAAGTCAAAATCATCGACCCTGACACCGGTGCAGAGGTTACTACGGGCGAACGTGGTGAGCTCTGCTGCCGTGGATACAACGTCATGAAGGGCTACTACAACATGCCGGAACAGAGCAGTATCGCAATCGATGCTGAGGGCTGGCTGCACTCCGGTGATCAGGCGGCAATGGACGAAGAGGGCTACTTCCGTATCACCGGCCGGATCAAGGACATGATCATCCGCGGTGGTGAGAACATCTATCCCCGTGAGATTGAAGAATTTCTTTACACCATGGAGGGCATCCTAGATGTTCAGGTGATCGGCATTCCCGACGAGAAATTCGGTGAAGTGGTCGGGGCCTTCATCATCCCCAAAGAGGGTACAGATATCACCGGAGAAGACGTCATCGACTTCGCACGTACCCGCATTGCCCCCTACAAAAAGCCTAAACATGTCTTTTTTCTCGATGCGTATCCGATGACCGCAAGCGGCAAGGTCCAGAAATTCAAGTTGCGTGACATCGCCTGTGAACAGCTCGGCATCAAAGACGAATTATTTCACGATGAGACAGCAACCGAAATGGACAGCAGCAAACCTTCCGTAATCATCCATGCAGACCTGTGTAAAGCCTGCGGTCTCTGCATCATCCATTGCCCGAAAAAGGTCCTGAGTGCCTCAGACAAGATCAATGCCCTGGGCTACCCGACCACAGTGGTTTCAGTGGAAGGATGCATTGGCTGCGGCAACTGCTATCTGGTCTGCCCTGAACCTGGTGCGATCACCGTTAAACGCCCATAAGTAGCTATCAGGAGTCACTATTTTGAAAAAATTAGTTAAAGGAAACGAGGCGGTGGTCATCGGTGCCCTTGTCGCCGGTTGCGACGCCTATTACGGCTACCCAATTACTCCAGCTAGTGAAATCGCCCATGCCGCCAGCGAGTATTTTCTCCCCCTTGGCAAAATTTTTGTTCAGGCCGAGTGTGAAGTCGGTGCCATCAACATGGTCTATGGTTCTGCTTCCTCGGGTCTACGCACCATGACAGCCAGTTCAGGCCCCGGCATCAGTCTGAAAATGGAAGGCATTTCCTATCTGGCCGGCGCCGAGTTGCCCTGCGTTATCGTCGATGTCCAGCGGGTTGGCCCTGGTCTCGGCAACATCGGTCCGGAACAGAGCGACTATTTCCAGGTAGTCAAAGGAGGCGGCCACGGTGATTATCGGGCCATCGTCCTGGCACCCGCTTCGGTGGAA
Organism: Desulfuromonadales bacterium; assembly: GCA_013619105.1. Taxonomy (GTDB): domain Bacteria; phylum Desulfobacterota; class Desulfuromonadia; order Desulfuromonadales; family Syntrophotaleaceae; genus Syntrophotalea_A. Next base: position 2,595 of record JABXKU010000002.1, on the reverse strand, counting down.
GAGACCTACCAGATGACCATCGAAGCCTTCGATCTGGCTGACAAATGGCGGACCCCCGTCTTCCTGCTCACCGACGCTACCTTGGGGCAGATGATGGAACCGATAGACATCCGCCAGGAGCCGACTCAAAGAAGCGACAAACCCTGGGCTCTCGACACTCAACCGGAGAGCAACAACAACCTTATCACCTCGATCTATATCGACTTTGATGATATGGAAACCCACATCAACCAACTGCATGCGAAATACAAGCAGATTACCGACAGCGAAGCCAGAGCCGAAGTCTACGGTGCCGATGTCCCAGATATCGTCCTGACCGGCTATGGCATCACAGGCCGGATGCTGCGCAGTGCCGTCGACCTGCTGAATGAACAGGGGATCAACGCCGCGCTGGTCCGGCCACAGACCCTATGGCCCTTTCCCGCCAAGGTTTATCAGGAGATCGTCAAACCGGGCGTCCCGGTCTTATCGGTCGAATTGAGTCGTGGCCAGTTTGTGGAAGATGTTCGGCTGTCGCTCCCAGGACATTCGGTAAAACATTACGGCCGGGTTGGTGGCAATCTCCCAGAAATGGGGGAACTGGTCGAACAGGCCAAACTGTGTCTACAGGAGGCTAAAAATGACTAAAGTATTCGAAAAATCATCGGCCTTTTTCGACACCTTCGAGCGCAAGCCGAGCATGCAAAAGACTACCCACTATTGCCCCGGATGTGGACACGGCACCCTGAATAAAATCATTGCTGATCAGGTCGCTGAGCTTGGCATTCAGGATCGAACCATCTACGTCGGTCCGGTAGGCTGCGGAGTCTTTATTTACTATTATTTCGAAGGGGCCTGTGCTTCAGCGGCTCACGGCCGCGCCTCGGCCGTTGCCACGGGCATCAGCCGCGCTAATCCCGATGCGATCACCGTCTCTTATCAGGGGGATGGCGATCTGGCAGCGATCGGCACCAGTAACGCTATCCATGCGGCCAACCGTGGCGAAAACATGATTGTCTTTTTTGTCAATAACAACATCTACGGCATGACCGGCGGTCAGATGGCCCCTACCACGCTTATCGACCAGACCTCGGCCACCTCCCCCACCGGACGCACCGTCAAAAACGATGGTTTTCCACTACAGATGGCCGAGATAATCGCCGGGCTGGAAGCACCGACCCTTGTCGCCCGGGTTGGCGTTAACAATCCAAAAAATATTCGTCAAGCGATCAAGGTCATCAAACGAGGGTTTGAAATCCAACGGGACAAAAAGGGTTACGCCTTTATTGAAGTACTCTCCCAATGCCCAACCAACTGGAAAAAAAATCCAGTTGAGTCTTGCAAGTGGATCGACGAGGTGGTCAGCAAGCAGTACCCCTTCGGCGTATTTAAGGATATTGCAGACGAGCGGGAGGCGGTAGAACGCTCCTGTGAACGGGTTGAATTTGCGGCGGTGTCTGAACAGCTGGGATTGGTGGATACCGAAAAGGAAAGCAGCCAACAAATTGAAATGCTGCAGGATGAGCTGCGCTTCAAATTTGCTGGATTCGGCGGCCAAGGAGTCTTATCTCTCGGCATGATGATGGCGAAATTAGCCATGCAGCGCAACATGCAGGTCACCTGGCTACCCTCTTATGGTCCGGAGATGCGCGGCGGTGTGGCCAACAGTTCCGTGGTGGTCAGTAAAAACACCATCGGTTCCCCGATAGTGGACAATCCTAACGTCTTGGTTGCCCTGAACCGCCCTTCCCTCGTTAAATTTGGAGCACTGGTGCCGGAAGATGGTCTGATTATCTATAACAGCTCCTTGATCGATCAGATCCCCGCCGATCTTAAAGGCCAAGCTTACGCCCTGCCAGCGACGGATCTGGCAACCGAAGCTGGGTCCGCGAAAGCCGCAAACGTTGTCGTTTTGGGATTTTTTGCTAAGAAAACCGGCATGTTTAGTCTAGATGAACTGGAAGGTTTCCTTCGCGAAACCTTTAAGAAACAGGCCCTGATCGATATCAACCTGAAAGCGGTGAAAGCCGGATGGCAAGCCGCTAAAGAAGTGTGACTTCAACGGGGAATTTAATTGTCGTCAAACAAAAGCCTTCAGAATTATCTGGGGGTTTTTGCTTTTTAAGACTTAACAGGCCATCTACTTATAGTTATTCTGTTTTCCGTCTAGACGAATATGACAACAGCTGTATGGAAGTGACATCCGCAAAAAAATATTATTGAGCCGTACTGGCACCGATGGCTACCAATAGACCCTCGGGATGTCCCTTTCTTCAAAACGGAAATAACGTTGATGATAAATTGACAGCTCGCATCAAAAAGGCCTGCATATATTTGCCAACGGCATCCCCTCATGTTTAGGTGAGAACCCTTAACTCATATCATCAATTAAATTAAGTCAGCACCCATACTATGAAAACAAAAATTGAACTACTCGCACCTGGTGGAGACATTGAGTCAATAAAGGCTGCAATTGTAGCTGGTGCCGATGCCATATATTTCGGCCTGAATACGTTTAATGCCCGGAATCGGGCAATCAACATTGAGTTCGATGACTTGGCTGGAATTGTACAGCTTGCTCACAGAAATAACTGCCAGATTTTCATTACCATTAAT
>JABXKU010000075.1 GCA_013619105.1 Desulfuromonadales bacterium | reverse complement strand
GTGAGATAACAACAGTGATGGGAAGCACGTTGGCGGGAATGTATAAAATAATGGCTGCCAGCACCAGGGCCCAGGTTCGAGCGATGCTGTTGGGTTTGCGATCATGCAGACTGGCACCGCAACGGGGGCATATCCTGTCCGCAGACCGCTTCCCTCGTTCACAGAGAAGATGGCAGCTGTGGCAGCTGATCAACCCTGCATTTCGTGCTGTTGTAAAATCGCGATTCATCGATGCTCCTCCCATTTTTGCCAGATCAGGTGACTATCCAGCGAGACGGTCATGGCAGCCAGGACGAAAATGAGTGCCAGAAAAGAGTAGAGGGAGATACCCGGTGTGATTTTCGCCATTCCGGCCAGTTTTACAAGGGATACCAGAATACCGACCATGAAAACTTCCATCATGCCCCAGGGTCCAACGCTGTTAACAAACCGGAATAATCGGGGCAGTCCTTTAGGTAGACGGTGGGATTTGAGCGGCAACAATATATAAAGCAGGCACAACATTTGGGTGAACGGCACCAGTACGGTGGTGAACAGAACCAGTATCGCGATCACTTGCATACCCTGGACATAAAGTTCGTATATTCCTGTAATTAGGGTTGTTTCACGGACTTGAGAACCAATTTTTAATCCCAGAAACGGAAACGAATTTGCCAGAATAAACAAAATCAAGCCGGCAAAGGCAAATGCCAGCGTGCGCTCCAGGCTGTTGGGTTTGTGCTTGTAAAGAACCGCGCCGCAACGTATGCAATGCGCCGCCTCCTTGGCCGGCAGAGGTTTGATACGGTGGATCACATCACACTCGTGACAGGCGATGAATGAGTCCATTTGTGTTCCTTCCTCCCTGAATATGCTGCATAATTTGTTCGAACTTCATCTCAAAGGGCTGGTAAAAATCCAAATGATCGGTGCCCCATCTAACGCTGGATAACACCTCTATTTGATAGGACAACAGTCAAAACTCTTATCTTAAATCAGCTTAAAGTCCTATATATTTATGCGACCTCGCCGGATGGTCGCTACTCAGATTTGCTTGGTTCTGGCTCCGGCTGTGTATCCTCGTGGAGCCATGCTAAGAAGAGCTTGTAGCCGGCCGTGAAAATGATCGCGCCAACGAAGAGGCCGATGATGCCCGATGCGATGAAGCCGCCTATTGCTCCAATGAAGATGACAAGCATGGGAACGTCGACTCCACGACCCATCAAGAGGGGTTTAAGAAAGGCGTCACTTATACCGACGAGGACACTCCAGATCGCGAACAAAACTGCGGTAATCGTACTGCTGGTGGAGAACACGTAGACAATAATCGGGCCCAGGACCAAGATAGTGGGAAGCTGAACCACAGCAAGAATCAGCACCAGCAGGGCCCAAAGCCCCGCCCCAGGAACTCCGACCACGAGACAACCAAGCCCTCCCAGGATCGACTGGATTAGTGCGACGCCCAGAATGCCCTGGGCAACACTTCGCACAGTTGCCCCCGCGAGTTCGACGAGCTTCGCTCCCCTTTCACCTGCAAGCCGCATAAATAATGCCCGGGCAGCCTGATTAGCACCGTCGGCATTTGCAAGCAGAACACCGGCGATAATGATCGAAACCACGAACATCAGAATCCCGACCCCGGCATCAGCAGCAGTGGACAACAGCGAAATACCATACTTTTTGAGCTGCGGCGCCATCTTGCTCAGCACGGCTCCGAGATCTGTTGAGCCAAGGCTCCAGAGCTTGTATACAGGTTCGCCGATAACCGGCCAGGATCTGACGCTCTCCGATGGTGGAGGCACACTCAGCGTCCCGGCGTCGAGTTGTGCCGAAAACTCCCGTGCAGTGTCGATGAGGGAATCGGAAAGCATAATAGTCGGAACGAGCAGGAGGATCAAGGCAAGGAGTGTTATCAGGGTTGCCGCTAGGCGAGCACGTCCACCCAGGGCGGACTTCAGCCGGGAGTAGATGGGGTGGATCGCAACGGCAATGATGATGCCCCAGACGATAATCTGAATGAAGGGCTGACCGATCTTGAAACACCAAAATAAGACGAGACCGACAAGGCCTATATGGATGCTTGCCTCGAGCGCTCTCGCCACAAACAACTTGTCGTCTGAAGGCTGATTAGATGTGCTCATGCTACGACCCTCCGGGCAAAGAGTAGGTTTGAAAATGCTCCAACACGTTGCAGCTTTTTTGTTTCTTTTTCCTGACACCTGACACCTGACACCTGAAACCTCCATCCCTTCTGAAACCTGACACCTGGTACCTGAATAACACCTGAAACCCTACTAGAGATCCGGCTTATTGAACACCGGTATCGCCTGGCCAGTGGGTGGCTCTTCTTCTATATCTTTCGGTAAGTCCTCTGGCGGCAACAGATTGCCCCAATCGGTCCGCTGCCGCATCTCCTCCATTGTCTTCGCCGGGATGAAATCCTTGCCCAGACGCAGTTCCCAACCGCCGCCCAGGGCCTTGTACATGGCAATCAGGTTGATGGCAATAGACCCGGTGGTCGATGCCAGGTTGTCTTCCTGTTGGGTCAAAAATCTTTGGGTGTCCACCACCCGCTGATAGCTTGTCTCACCTTCACGGTACTGGATCACGGAAATATCCACCGAAAGCCTGTAATTTTTTACGCTTTCAGCTAGGAGTTTCGTCTCTTCCTGCGTTAACAAAAAGCCCACCATGGCGTCTTCAACCTCCTGAGCAGCCTGGAGAACCGTGTTCTGGTAGTTGACCACGAGCTGTTGGAAGCGGGCATCCTGCACGCGGACGTTGTTCTTCAGCCGCCCGTAGTTCAAAATGGGCCACTGGATCGTGGGGCCGACGAAATAGGTGATGCTGTCAGTAGAAAAAAGATCGCTGAAGTTGGCATTGTTAGCTAGAACACCACCTTTGTCGCTGCAGCGAAAAACGAGGATAGAGATCAGATTTGGCCACCCCGATTCGGGCACTCTGAGCTGCCGCTTGAAATTCTGCAAGACGAATGTCCGGGCGTCTCCGCAGCAACTCTGCTGGAATGCCTACCGCTACTTGTGCAGGAGCGATGGGAATGGGCCTTGGCCCGCCGAGCATGACCTTGACATCGGCCGGGAGGATGCCGAGAAGGATGGCGAGTCCATTCTTGGCCTGGCGCAGGCTGGTTTCAAGCCGTGGGATTAACGCCTCTGTTTGTTTGAGCAGGGCCCTGGCCTGGGTGACATCGAGTTTGGTTGCCACGCCCTCCTGAAAACGCAACTCGGCAAGCCGTAGGGACTCCTTCTGGAGCCTGACATTTTCCCGGGCAACCGCCAGCCTTTGTTCAAGCGTTCGGATTACCACGTAGGTACGGGCCACTTCGGCGGTCAAAGAAACTAGGATGTCGTCATAGTTTGCCATGTTGGCATACAGGCTTGCACTGGCGGACTCCACCCCGCGGCGGAACCGACCCCAAAAGTCCAGCTCCCAGGCAGCGTCAAAGCCAATCTGATAATCATAGAAAAATCTGTCCGACCGTGCTTCATTCGCTGCATTTTCGCTTAACTGGTTAGCGCTGGCGCCACCTTTCATCTCTTGCGTCTGCGGGTACTGGAGACCGACAGCAACTCCTAATTGGGCCCGGGCTTCCAGGATACGAAGCCCGGCGATTTGTAGGTCCAGGTTTTGCTGATAGGCGGTCTCGATGAGGTTATCGAGTACAGGGTCATTAAATACCGTCCACCAGTCGCTAAAGTCCGCCGGCTCACTCTTGATTCTCGGGTCTTCCTTCTCCATCCATCCTGGCTCCACCTCTGCGTCAGGTTTGACGAAATCCGGTCCCACCATGCAGCCGCTGACCAGAAAAGCCAGGGTGAGCAGGCTCGCCAAGGTTCGGCATAATTTCCCAACAAAACTGTGAGTCCAAGGCAGGCTGCTTCCGGGACGGGGAGGTTGTCTCAGATACGCGTTGACCGGCAGTTTTCTGTCAAACGTAATGGCTAACATGATCGCTACTCCTTGCAGTAAGCCAAGATCTTTCAGGAGCCAGGTAAGCAGGTGTCCCGCCTGCGCTCTGTTGAGCTTCCGACTTCGTCACGCTGAAGCGTGACTTCGACGGGACAAGACGGCGTGGCAAGCAGGTGTCCCCGCTTACGCTTCGCTTCAGACGGGATTTCCGCTGCGCTTCAACAGGCTGTCAGGAAAAAGAAACATAGAAGCCGAAACCTTAAATCTTGACACCTGTACCCGTCTGGTCCTGGCAGAATATCTGTGGGGCCGGCCTCTGTGCCGGCCTGGATGATCTTGAGGCGGGCACGGAGGCCCGCCCTACCGGGATTGCCCGGTGGCCCGCCCGCCTCGCCTTGCTCGCATGGCGGGCGGGCACGCCCATCTTTTTCGCGCTCGCTGCGCTCCGCTCAGTCCCGCAAGCGGGTTCCCAGTTTCACAGTCTCGCGACACCTATTCATGAAACATCCGGGCTAACTTTTAGGTGACGACGCAGTCTCAGGCTTGACGGCCATGCCGGGACGAACCTTCTGCACGCCTTCGATAATCACCTGCTCGCCATGTTTGAGCCCGTCATTGATTACCAGTTGTTGTTTGTAGGAAGAGCCCGCTACCACCTTTCTACTCTCCACCTTGTTGTCCTTGCCGACAACAAAGACATGCGTGCCTGCCTGGGTCTCCACCAAAGCTGTTTCGGGAATCAGCAGGGCATCGGGGTTCTCTCCCAGGATCAACCGGACCGGGGCATACTGCCCGGGTATAAGATCGTAATCAACTGTCCCGGTGTGTTTGTTCGGGAACACGGCGCGAACCGTGACAGAGTCGGTGGCGGGATCGATCTGAAAACTGATAAAGTTAATCTTCCCCTGCTGCGGGTAACCACTGCCGTCTGGCAACAGGAGCTCTACCTTCATTTCCTCAACCGCGAACAGTTTTTCTTGCCGCTTCAACAACTGAATCTGGTAAACCTGGTTGCGACTGAGGTTAAAGACCACGTAGATGGGATCCATCTGCACCAGTGTTGTCAGCACATCCCTTTGTTTCTGCACCAGGTTCCCCACATTGATGCGGGTCTGCTGGATACGCCCGCTGAAAGGGGCTTTTATACGAGTAAAGCTCAGTTGCAGTCTGGCGTTTTCGATGTCGGCCTTATCCTCTTCAATGTTAGCCCTGGTTTCGTTCAACTTGGTGATAGTGCCTTCTTTTTTTTCCTGGGATGCAGCCCCTTGTGCGGCCAAGCGCTCGTAACGCGCCGCCTCGTTTTTCCAAAAGGCCAGACTGGCTTGGTGACTTTTCAGCTGCGCCAGGTGGGCGTCCAGTCTTGACTTGAAAGGCCGTGGATCAATGAGATAGAGGGGATCGCCCTCTTGCACGAAGGTGCCTTCTTCAAAATAGCGCTTCTCTATGTAGCCGGACACCCGAGGAATGATATCCACGGTCTTCACTGAGGTAATGGTGCCGCTAAACTGCATAATGATTGGAATCTTCTGCTGAGCTACTTTCGCCACCGTGACAGTGGGTGGGGGAGGTGCCGTTTTCTCCTTGGATTTATCACCGCATCCCGTCAGCAGTAGGATCAATACACATCCAATAACGAATACATTGCCCTTGCTCGTGTGCCAGTTTTGTCTTGTCGTCTGCATGTCGAAGCCCTTTGTTATGGTCCAGCAATATTCTCAGGTTTCCTGGGGCTCTGCGCTGGAATCTGCTGCCGCAGGATGATCCTCAGGAGCAGCATCTCCCGTTTGGCTTGGCGATTTCCTCTCCCTGAGTGTTTCAATGGCATAGTAAAAAATGGGTACAAAGATGATCAGAATTGTGGCAACCGTCAACCCCCCGACAACCGTGGTTCCCAGAGAACGCCGGGCATTGGCTCCGGCACCGCTGGCTATGACCAGGGGGATCAGCCCGATGATAAAGGCAAGAGCCGTCATCAGAATCGGCCGCAACCGAATTTGGGCCGCCTTCATGGCCGCTTCCAGGATGCTGGCCCCCTGCCTCCGTTGCTCGGCGGCGAATTCCACAATCAGAATGCCGTTTTTGGCGGTCAGGCCGATCAGCATCACCAGGCCGATCTGACCGTATGTGTCCAGATCCAGGCTGCGTAAAAGGAGCGCCGCCCCTGCACCTAAAAGCCCGAAGGGAACACCGAGCAGCACCATGATCGGCATGGACCAGCTCTCATACTGGGCGGACAGCACCAGGAAAACGAAAACCAGCGACAGACCAAAAATGATGGGAGCGAGATTGCCGGTTTTGAGCTGCTGGTAGGTAATATCGGTCCATTCCGTGCCGAATCCCTCGGGCAACGCTTTTTCCGCCAACTCTTCCATGGTCTGGATGGCCTGACCGCTGCTGTAGCCGGGGGCGTTGGACCCGTTGACGGCAATGGACTTGTACATGTTGTAGTGGGGGATGTTGTATGGGCCAAACACGGGCCGCGTCCGGATGAAGGCGCTCAGATCAATCATGTCGCCGTCGGCGTTGCGAACCTTGAGACGGGTGATGTCGGCTTCATCGGAGCGGGCCTCTGCCTCAGCCTGAAGGTACACCCGGTAGACCCGACCGTACTTGTTGAACTCGTTGACGTAAAGAGACCCCAGATTGATCTGCAGGGTGTCGAAGATATCGGTAATCGAGACCTTGCGGGTTTTGGCCTTGATGCGATCCACATCCAGATAGCGCTGGGGCACCGCCGGGTTAAAGGTGGTATACACCCGGGTCAGTTCCGGTCGCTTGCGGGCCTCCCCGATAAAAGTTTCTACCGCCTTGTTCAGCGCTTCGATTCCCTGATCGTTGAGATCCTGGATTTCATACTTGAAGCCGCCGGTCGCCCCCAGACCGGGAATTGAGGGTGCATTGGCGATCATCACCACGGCCTGGGGGATTTCGCTGGTTTTGGCGCGCATTGCGGCCATGATGCCTTCCACCCGGGTTTCGGGAGTCTTGCGTTCGTCCCAGGGCTTCAGGATCACAAAGGCAAAGCCGGCGAACGGCTGTTTGATCTGGTCAATGACGTTATAGCCGGCCACTTCCACCACGTCCGCCACCCCCGGGGTTTTCCGCGCCATTTCACTGACCTGGTTCATCACGGACTTGGTGCGCTCGATGGTGGCGGCGTCGGGCAACTCCACCAGCGCCAGAAAATAGCCCTGATCCTCCTCCGGCACAAAGCCTCCGGGTATCGCCCGAAAACAGAATACGGTCAAAAGGCACAGTCCGGCGAAAACGGCAAAGACCAGGTACAACTTCCCGGCCATGACCTTTACAGTGGCGGCGTAACCGCTGGCCAATTTGTCGAAACCCTTGTTGAAGGCCCGGAAAAAGGCGTTGGTCTTGCCGGATCCAGGCCGCAGAAAGACCGCGCACAGGGCCGGGCTCAGGGTCAGGGAGTTGAAGCCGGAGAGGCCCACCGCTATGGCAATGGTCAGGGCAAACTGCTTGTAGAGCATCCCGGTCATACCGGGGATAAACGCCACCGGCACGAACACGGCCATGAGCACCAGGGTGGTGGCGACAATGGGGCCGCGCACCTCGTTGATGGCTTCGGCAGTGATCTCCTTGATGTCGCGCTGCCCGCCCTCCTCCAGCTTGCGCATGACGTTTTCCACCACCACGATGGCATCGTCCACCACCAGGGCCACCGCCAGAACCATGCCCAGCATGCTAAGGGAATTGATGGAAAATCCGAAGATTTTCATGAAGGCAAAGGCGCCAATGAGGGACACCGGAACAGCAATGGTGGGAATCAGCACCGCCCAAAAATTTTGCAGAAATACGAACACCACCAGCACCACCAGGGCCACCGCCTCCAACAGGGTGACGACGACTTCCTTGATCGACTCGGTGATAAACAGCGTGGTGTCATAGCGCATGACCCACTGCATGTCGTCGGGAAAGTGCTTGGCCAGCTTGTTCATGGTTTCGGTGATGGCCGTTTTTATCTGGAGCCCGTTGGCCTCCGCCAGCTGAAAGACAATGATGGTGGCCGTGGGTTTGCCGCTGATCTTCGTATCCCAGTCATACTCTTCCGCGCCCAGTTCAACCCGGGCCACATCCCGGATGTGCACCACCGAGCCGTCGGGATTGGCCCGGACAATGATGTCCTCGAATTGGGAGACCTGCTCCAGACGTCCCAGGGTGTTGAGTTGGTACTGGAAGGCCTGCCCGGGGGGCGCCGGGGCCTGTCCGACCTTGCCGGTGGCCACCTGCTGGTTCTGCTCCTGGATCGCATTTTCCACGTCCATGGCTGTAAGCCCCAGGTTGGTCAGCCGGGCGGGATCGAGCCAAATCCGCATGGCATATTTGCTCAGGCCGAAATTCTCGATCTCGGCCACCCCCGGTATCCGGGACAGGGCATCGGTGATGTGAATATCGGCGTAATTTTGCAAAAAACGCGCATCGTAGGTCCCATTGGGGGAGATCAGATTGACCGCCAGCAGCATGTTGGACGAATGCTTCTGGATAGTGAGTCCGACCTGGGTCACCTCGGGCGGCAGTTCGGACAAGGCCTCGTTGCTGCGGGTCAGAAGCTCCATCTGGCCGATATCCTGATTAAAACCCACATCGAAAGTGACGGTAATGGCCGAATCCCCGTTGTCGGTGCTGGTGGAGGACATGTAGATCATGCCCGCCGCCCCGTTGATCTTTTCTTCCAGGGGAGTGGTCACCGTACTGGCGACCACATCGGCCCCGGCACCAATGTACTGGGTGGACACCTGCACCTGGGGCGGCACCAGAGGCGGATACTGGGCGATGGGCAGGACCAGCATGGAGATGGCCCCGGCCAGAATCATAACCAGTGCAATGGACATGGCAAAAATGGGACGTTGGATGAAAAAATTCACCGGGATTTCGTTCCTTTCATCAGGTAGGCGAACCGGCTCATCGGAAAGTAACCGTTTTCAGCAGCGGCTTATGTTTTTCTGAATACTTTTTGAAGGTTATCAGATAAATCCACCCAAAGCAAAGACAGGTGCAGCTCACAGAGAGTCGCACCTATCCTCAGTATGGTTAAAATGTGCTAGGCACATCATCAGACCAGCCGCGCTGGCCTCCTACGCTCTGTTGAGCTTCCGACTTCGCCAAAGGCTTCCTCCTTCGCTAAAGCTTCGGCGAGACAAGTCGACGGGACAAGACGGCGTGGCAAGCAGTGTTCCCCGCTGCCGCTTCGCTCCAACACGTTTCAGCTTTTTTGTTCTTTTCCTGACACCTGAAACCTGACAGCTTTAATACTTACTTCCCCTCATACACCGTCTTCCCCTGGAGAACGGTCTGCAGAACCTTGGTCGTGTGAATCTTCTCCGGTGGAATCTTGAGGAGATTCTGGTTGAGCACGATGAAGTCGGCGGACTTGCCCGGCTCGATGCTGCCGGTCTCGTCCTCCTTCTCCATGGCCATCGCGCCATTTCTGGTAAAGATTTGGATCGCGGTCTCGACGTCGACCCGCTCGTCCGGGTTGAGCTGGCCGTACTCGGGCTTGCCGGGGTATCGGCGGGTGATCATGCCCTCGAGGGCGAACCACGGATCCGGTTCAGGAATGTTGTCCCAATCACTGCCGTAGGTCACCACGGCGCCGGCGTCGATGATGGTCTTGAGCGGGGTGAAGGTCAGCTCGAAGCGGTCGCGACCGATCCACTTGGTCCATTGGCGGATGGCGGGATCCGGGGTCCAGAGCTGATACGGCGACACCTCGGTGATGAAGTTCGAGCGCTCGAAGTTGAACCGGTCCACCTCGTCCGGGTAGATGAGCATCGAGTGGGCCATGTGGTGCGTTGGTCCCTTGCCGTTGGCGCGTCGCGTCGCCTCCACGGCGTTGAGGAAGTGACGGACCGACAGGCTGCCGGTGGCGTGCGCCATGACCTTCAATCCTTCCTTGTCGAAACGCAGCATCCAGGTGCTGAACGTGGACTCGTCGATGCTCGGGGTGCCGAAGGTCGGCGCGGTGGCGTAGCGATCGATCATCGGTGAGCCGCCTTCTGCGTCGTTGGGCACGCCGTCCATGTAGATCTTCACGCCGTCGACATTGATGAGCGGCGAGTTCTTCCCGCGCTTCTTGTGGGTCATGAAGGTCTTGGCCTGCTCCTCGAGCGTGGTGGTCACGTAGCGGGTGTTGAAGTCCCAGCTACCCTGGATGCGCACGGTCAGCTTGTCCTTGGATTCCAGAGCGCGGTAGGCCCTCAACCGCATGGGATCAAGCTGGGCGGTGACGATGCCGGTGATACCGTAGCCGTTAAGCTTGTTGAAGATCCAGGTTGCACGCTCTTCCACGACCTTGTCCTTGGGAGGCGGCATGGCGGCGGTAATCAGGCCGAGGGCCTTGTCGTGGAGGGTGCCGGTGGGGTTGCCTGAGCTGTCCCGGTCGATGATGCCGGCCTCCGGGTCCGGCGTGTCCTTGGTGATCTTGGCGGCCTTGAGCGCAGCCGAGTTCACCCACCCGAGGTGATTGGTCCAGTCGTGCAGGAACACCGGGTTGTTGGGCGACACCTCGTCCAGCATCTTGGCATTGAGCTTATGGTAGTCGATGGACCACTTGGCGCCCTCGACCCAGTCGCCCTTCTTGAGCTTTTTATCGGCGATGTACTTCTTGACCGCCGCCTTGATGTCGTCCACCGACGCGGTCACGGGGAAAGCAAGCCCGAGTGCTGTCAAGGCGCCGCGCAGCGCGTGGATATGGGTGTCGATTAGGCCGGGCATCACCATCCGGCCTTTGAGATTGACCACCTTGGTGTCCTTGCCGGTGAGGGCTTTCATGTCCTCGTTGGTGCCGACGGCGATGAACTTGCCATCCTTGACGGCAAATGCTTCGGCGCGGGACCGAACCCCGCTAATAGGGTCGGGCCAAGCTATAAGATTGAGATATTTAGAAAAGAGTTCTCACCAAAAACAGGAACTTTTCATAGTTATTCTCATCTGTTGCTTTGGTCTAACCACGGAACTCCTATCATTTTCTAAATCCTCTTTGCCTTGCGCCTTGTGCCTTTCGCCTATAACATTAGCTTGGTCCGACCCCGATGAATTTTCAAAGAAGCGGGCTCGCGAGCCGTGCCAGGTTTTCGATAAAGCGCTCCTTGCCCGGCCGCTGCTGCCAGGTTTGCGGGTCCACAGGTATCGAATCCTTGATATACGTATCCTGCAGTGCCAGCAGCCGTTCCGAGAAATCCGGGTCGTAGGCGCAAAGGGTCACCTCGAAATCGAGCCAGAAACTTCGGACATCCAGGTTGACGGAGCCGAACAGAGCAACTTCCCGGTCAACCACAACGCTTTTGGTGTGCAGCAGCCCACCTTTAAATCCGAAAATGTGGATACCGGCGGCCAGCATATCATCAAAGTAGGAACGACAGGTATAGTGCACCAGCCGGGAATCGTTGCGTTCCGGCATAATGACCGTCACCTTGACGCCGCGCTTTGCTGCGGTGAGCAGGGCGGTGGTGACCGCTCCGTCGGGCACGAAATAGGGAGTGGTCATAGACAGTTCACGTTGGGCGGAATAAATGGACAGCAGCAGCAGTTGATAAATACTCGCGCCGGTCCCCCCTGGGCCCGAGGGGATCACCTGCACGTTAGCCGTGCCTGCCCGGAGGTTGGCGGCTGGATCTCCCCGTTCGGCCAGAGGGCTCAGATCGCGGTCGGTCTGCACTTCCCAATCCCACCTGAAAAGCGCGTTCAGAGCAAGGACTCCCGGGCCTTCAACGCGCACCATCGCATCGACCCACTCCCCGACGCCGGCATCCTGCTTGAAAAACCGGGGATCCACCAGGTTGAAACTGCCGGTATAGCCGACCGCATCATCAATGACCACGATCTTCCGATGCAGCCGTAGATCCGGCCGCACCTTGAACACACTCAGAGGGCTGACAGGGAGGGCGACGGCCACTTCGACGCCGCTGGCTTTGAACCGCTTCAGCATCTTGCCTTTGAGGAACGGACCGCTTCCGATTGCATCCAGAAGCACACGGCAGGTTACGCCGCGACCGGCGGCCCGCATGAGGGCTTCACCAACTTCGTCCGCCATACCGCCTTCGGTCCAGATGTAAAACTCCAGGTGGCAGAATCTCTTGGCGCTATCGAGGTCGCTGATGATGGAGCGGAGAATCGGTTCGGCCGCATCGAGTAATTGGAGCCGGTTGCCGGACATTGCGGGAATACCAATGCTATTTTCCGTCAGGCGGCTGAGGGCCTCGGCTTCCGGACTCAACCCTTGAGGGTCGGACCGAACTTCCGACGGCAAGTTCCGTAGCCAGCTGTCGTAGCGCCCCTGAATGGCCTTGGCTCGGGCCGTACGTTTTCGCCCTATATCTTTCTCGGCAAAAACCAGGTAGAGTACAGCACCCACGAAGGGCAAGAAGATGACCAGTATCAGCCAGGCCAGAGATGTAGCCACCGGGAGCCGCACCTTGATGATCCGAATGGACACGCCAATTGTGATCAGCACGTGTGCCAATGTCATCAGAGTGAATACAGAAAAAAAGTGCATAGTTCCTCCTTAAGCATTCTGATACATCAGTCTGATCTCTTCGCTTCTCTTTTCTCGTGCTCTTAATGTCAAAGATGCAGACGGGCCTCCCCCAATCAAATCCAGCCTTTGACCCTCTGTCATACCCCCTTGTGATTTTGAGCATACGTTACTTACCTATTGGCGTCCCCTTTCTTTACAGGAACGCTTTGGTCACCTTTCCCGATACTCTGAACATCGCACGGGTGCTTTTTATGCGCACCGAGGCTGACGAAGGGTGCCAGGAGTCCAAGCGGGCCGATCACCAGGGCGCTAAGAGCTTTCGCACCCTTGAATGCCAATGAAGCCATGCTAGGCCTCACCTTGGGGTTTTTAATCGAGCCCCTTACTCGCAGCTTCGTGTTAAGGGTTGTGAGGCTTAGATCTTTGGGTTTCGGCGAGAGCAAGAAATTAACTTGTTCCGTTTCCAGATTAATATCTCCCTCAGCGGTCAGGATGGCAATCTCGGTATCGAACACAAAAGCTTGGCTCGTTGCCAGGCCATTCTTGCTATCAAATTCAACTACCGCACAAATGATATTTCCCGCCTCTTTGTTTTTGCCCCAGTAAGGCATCACCTTTTTGGAGAGATCCGTGGCCATCAGGTCGAGCCATTTGGTCAGGTAGCCTTGCCCCATCACAGCACCGAATGTACCGTCGAGATTGGCCGCCAGAGTATGGGCGGAGTCGCCCTTGCTCTTAAGGTCAGCCGCTATATCGATGCTCCCCTCGGCCTTATCGCTTGCACCAATCTCTCGGAGATAGCGGCCAAGATCAAAACCCTGAACCAGAAATTTGGTAGCAACATGGGGAGGTGATCCGGGATAAATGTGCACGTAGCCTGAAAGCTTTGTGCCTTTATACACCGCTTCGAGGGTATCTATGGCCAGCTCACTGTCCGTTAGTGTTAGCGTAAGGTGCCCGAGATCGAACTGGGCCTCTCTTGCTTTCATATTCTTGGCCTTGAGCACAATATCGGCGTCCACCTTCTTGAGGACCTTGAACGGCAGGGGATCATCGGGGAATAAAGGCTTGTCATATCCCCCTTTCGTGCTGACCTCTTTTTCCTCCGTTTTTCCTTCTCCAATGAGAGGGGTGAAATCGATCAGGCCCGATTCCAGCACCAGGGTGATCTTGGGTCGTTGGCGAAACTCTACCTTTGCTGAGCCGTTGAAGTCGCTTTTGCCGACGATTACTGACAAGTCCTCCAAGATAAGGGCCTTGGTGGAACCGCTGAGGTTCCCGGTCACCTGGAAACTTCCAAGCTCTGGCAGTTTCGTCCCGATCAACGGCCCGATGTCGCCTATCTTCTTACCCGACCCCTTGACCTTAAGGTCTATCCCCTCAAGCGCCAGAAGATCCTTGATCTTGCCATTTACGGCAAGTCTCAGACTATCCCGGCTGACACTCCCCTCAGCAGCTTGCAGGGAGAGAGTCTTGCCCGAGCCGGTGAGCCGTCCCTTAACAGTAAAGGGTCCGGTCTTGGGCAGCTTCGTATCCACCTCTGGGAGCTCTGCGCCAGCGGCGCGTGCAAGTCCTGCGAGGTCAGTCCCTGAAGCCTGAACTTTTAGATCTATGCCGTCGAGTTTGAGGACGTCTCCGATGACGCCAGCGATCGTGATCCTCGAGCCCGAAACCTGTGCCAACAGGTCAACCTCTAACGGTTTGTGTGCCAAAAGATCGCGAATCAGTCCCGTCTTGCCCGATACCTCAATCGGTTGTCCGTTCGCGGTACCTTTGAGGTCGATTGTCAGATCACTGGAAGACGGCTTCCTGGAGGCCTCCAGACTATCCAGGACGAATCGGCTCGTCGATCCGGTCTTGCCATCGTGGAAGGTGAGCTTCAGTTTTAAAATTTTCACATTTTCTACTTGCAACTCTTTCAGCGTCCAGAAGCTCTTTGTCGACTTTTCGCTGGTCTTAAACTCCCAATTGCCTTTTCCTGTCGCCTCAGTTTCGAGCAACACTTCCACGCCGGTAAGTCCGATCCGGTCGAACTCAACATCCTCGAACAGCAACGGCAGGAGGTGCACCTGTACCTGAAGCTTCTCGGCCTTCATCATCTGCGGCTGCGAACCCCAGGGCGCGTTGGCGAGCATCACGTCCGCCACCACCAGCGACGGCGAAAGGCCGATAGCCAGTTCTATATCACCCCCCAGCGTCAGCTCTCGGCCAGTGGCATCCTTGACTGCCTGAGTAATCCGGGGCTTGAGTTTGTTGTAGTCATAGCTGATCAGGATAACGTAAGCTGTCACCACTAAAATGAAGATGAGAACAGCAGCAATCCCTAGAACCCATTTCCAGCGCATTCCATTCCTTCCACTATTAACGTTCAAGAATCTTCATTGCTTCTTGATAAATTTCAAT
>JABXKU010000165.1 GCA_013619105.1 Desulfuromonadales bacterium | reverse complement strand
GTTCTTCCGATGTCCAGGATGGCAAGGGAGATGCGTGCACCGGGACAGTGCTTCCTGATCTGTTCCAGGGACGCTGCCGATTCGGTTGCCCCCTGCGAGAGGCTCTGACTGGTGTCGTTGACCTGCAGAGAACCTGCGGCGATCTGTTCGCCGGCAGTCTGGATTTCGGCAATCATGGCACGAAGGTCCTTACCCAGCTTATTCAGCGCCCCGCGAACAATGTCTTGGTCATCCTTGGGGGTTACGTTAAAGGTTAGGTCACCGGCCGCTAATTTTTGCAGTGAATCGACCACTTCGTTCTGCAGGCTGTCGGCAAAGGCGTCCATGGTCTGGGCCATCTTGCCAATTTCATCCTGGCTGGTGAGATTAAGGCGCATGTCAAGGTGCCCCTTTTCCATCTCTTCGATCATGGTGCAGCTCTTTTTCATTGGCCCGATGATGCCTCTGGCGATAATACAGGCGAGAAAGATTCCAAGCGGCAGAGCGATAGCCGCCAACAGGATATTACCGAAACGGGTGCTACTTGCTGCATGCAGCATTTCCTCGTCGGTCATGATGTTTTCCGCGGCGGTATCGATTACTTTGCCGAGCAGAGTTTTCACCTCATCCAGTCGCGGGAGGGTTTGCGTGGCGTAGATGGCACTGGCTTGCTGCATGCCACTGACCTGCTGTTCGGCCCGTTCTTTAAGGGCGGCCAGATACTTCTGAGTTTCGGCCAAGGCCGGCAAAGTCTGCTTTTGGAATATTTTATAGGCGCGCTTAGGGTTTGCCAGGTTTTCCTTTATAGCCTCTGCCGTCAAGTGCAGATGTTCGTGCGGCTCTCTGATCTCTGTTAACAGGCGGGCAAATTCCGGATCCGAAGCCGCCGCTTGACTGGCTTTGTTGCTGTCGAGAAATTTGCCAAGGGAACATTTCTGGCAATCGGTCTCAACATCGAGCTGTCTCTTGTTTTCAGCAAATACCGTCAGGACGGCGTTAGCCCAGGCTAAGTGGTCCCTTTCCTTTTCTGCCAGAAATTTGGGCAAGCTCAGATCGGCTTGATGAAAGGTCTCACCGATGGCCACGGCTGATTCATGCAAATGACGGTGGGGCTCTTCAATTTGAGCCAGGGTCTCTTTCAATTGGGGCACCAGGGCCTCAGCCTCCTTACGCCCTTCGCCGTAATACCATTTACCAAAGCCACATTTATGGGGATCGGTTTGGACTTCCAGTTCAGTGACCTGGTCGTTGGTGAGCAAGGCGTTGACCTGGTTTGCCCACTCCAGATGATCAACCTCCCGCTGGATCATCTCGGCACGCAGAGCGTTGCCGTCGATTACCTCTTCAGCATTATCTACAATGCCGCCGATACCCAGGATTGACCATCCTGCGACCGTGGCAAGGAGTAGCAGAACAACCCCGAAACCGATGGCAAACTTTCCAGTTAAACTTATATTTTTCCAGTGCATGGCATTCTCCTAGATGACTATTTATAGACAGAAATTTAGTATGGAAAATTACGTATCGATCAGCTTTTCCGCCTCGAGCAAAATGCGGATTTCATTATGGACCTTGCCAAGCCCTTTGACAAACTGCTGCCCCTGGCTCTCGATCTGTACTGAGGCCGGCTCGATCTGGTTCTGCGGAATATCGACTACCTCCTCAACGCGATCGACTATCAGGCCCATGGTCTTGTTATCAACGTCCATAACGATGACACAGGTGCGTTCATCATACTCCTGGGGGGACAACTGAAAGCGCAAGCGCATATCCATTACTGGAATAACCTGACCACGCAGGTTGATGACCCCTTTAACGAAATTAGGCATGTCGGGAACTTGAGTAATGCTCTGAATGCCGATGATTTCGGTGACATGGCAAATCTCCAGACCATAAATTTCGCCAGCCAGATGAAAGGTCAGATACTTTCCCTTCTGGGTGTCTTCTCCTTCAAGGCCTTCAACATCAAGCAGAGGGTCTTTCTCCATAGCTTCAGACATGTGATCTCCTATTAACTCTTAGACAAATAGAATTTGTTATATGGCTTAACCTTGCAGCAGCGATTGAAGCCATGCGACAGCAACTGTTTCATCTTCGAACTGTTGAACTGTGGCACCTGTGTTATGAAATCTTGTTTCAATGAAATCGAACAACTGTTGATCTCTCCATCTTATGAGATACGCGACGGGGATATGTTTCAGGTCTGGATCGACCCCATCATAATGTTTTTCGATCCAATAATAGACTTGAGTTACGGTTATCCGGAGGTTCGTCAACCGAAAATCAAAAACTATCCCATAGTGCAGTTCTTTGGCGCGAAGACGTGTCTCCCGAGCTTCCGAGGCCAGTTGCATCTCGGTTGTATCGCCCTGAATTCTGGCTGTGATTGTTTTTCTGTCGTCGTCGATCACTTCCACATACTGCATTACTTGAGTCGCTCCTTTCTTAAGCACCTTTTTGAGTATCCTCATTTAAATAGGTCTGAGTGAAAGCCATGCCAATCTTCTAGCGGCCAGTGCAGTATGCCTAAGTAGCGCGCGGACCTTATGCGGAATGTCAGTAGCAAGGCATTGGGTCCTATTGAGAGGCTCTTAGGCTGTCTTTTTCAGGTTTTAAGCAATCGGGGTTATTTAAAAACATACATAGGGGCTAAGCAAAAGTTGTACCGCTGAAATGAATCAGCAAAGATCATTGATTTTAAGGGGTTTTTCTTTAGGGGAGGTGTGCTGAAAGGCTATAGAA
>JABXKU010000164.1 GCA_013619105.1 Desulfuromonadales bacterium | reverse complement strand
GCTGTGAGCCTCCTCTGTTGCTAATAGACAAAAGTTACTGACACTTTTCGACCCTCATTTATCCCCTTAGGCCCTTTCTGGGCTTAACTCTGCAGAGATTAGGGCATTAAAGGGTGTTGCGTTCTCTGGAGGATTGGCGAATCAGTGTCGAAAGCCATTCCGAGGATTGATTTTCATTCGAATCGAAAATCCTCCCATAAATATAATGCCTCGTCAATAA
Organism: Desulfuromonadales bacterium; assembly: GCA_013619105.1. Classification (GTDB taxonomy): domain Bacteria; phylum Desulfobacterota; class Desulfuromonadia; order Desulfuromonadales; family Syntrophotaleaceae; genus Syntrophotalea_A. The sequence continues at coordinate 2,506 of JABXKU010000164.1, read as the reverse complement.
GAATATTTAAGGCCTGCTTATAGCAAGGGGGCTTGACGGAATAAATTGAAAGGTGCTCCACTTGAGATTGAGGCTAAAGAGCAGGAACAAGACGGGGCAGGAGTTATTGATCACTGCGTTGCGTTATCGAATAGCCAGGATATGGTCTGTCTGGTCCGCGCTCATCAGTGCCGGCAACTTCCTTTTTTGCCACTCTCCGGTTTCTTGGTCAAGCCATAGACCTTGATAAAAAAGCAACCGTTCTACGGAGAGGGGTCGACGAATGATATGCAGCGGCAGGTCGACTCGTTCAACGCTGAAATATCTGTAGCGCCCAGCTAACGTCCATACCTTGTTCATTTTTTCCAACTGGTCAAGGTCGATTATTTAACCACCAAGACTGGCCTCATAGACATACTGTAGGGGGGCTGCCAACTAGAGACTTATTCCCAGCCAGGTCCCCTTTATCTAGCTCAGCTGTCTTATGGTTTGATCGGGAAACAGAAGGGCCGGATACTCCAATGTTCTATTAATGCGGTGTCTGAAATCATTGTAATAACAGTTGTGCTCCTTCAGGGAAGCTGCAGGAGTATGTCGCGTTGACCGGTTGAAAAATGATCGTGTAACCAAAAAAGGCAGCCAAACGGCTGCCTTTTTTGGTTGGTAATGTCATGCCTGAACCTTGTGGTAGTCAGTATTTACCATACTCCCTGTCGTCTAGGGAAATGGTCGGCTGCACGGGCTGTTGCATCGCAGACAGTTCAGAGTGAGCAATAACGGAAGGTGTGGTCGAAGGCTTCGTTATGTTGTTGCGCTTCACGTTGACCTGTTCACTGAGCTTGAAGCGGCTCAGCATCTGACGCAGTTGCTCGGCCTGTGCCGACAATTCTTCGGCGGCCGCTGCGCTCTCTTCGGCGTTGGCGGTGTTTTGCTGCGTCACCTGGTCGATCTGATTCAGGCCCTGGTTGATCTGACCGATGCCCTGGGACTGTTCGTTGGAGGCCGCGGCAATTTCGCTGACCAAATCCGTGGCTTTGATAACCGCTGTGACGATTTCTTTCAGGGCAATCTCCGTCTGTCCCGCGATCTGTGTGCCGTTGGCAGTTTTTTGAACTGACCCTTCGATCAGCTCGGCGGTTTCCTTGGCGGCCTGTGCGCTGCGTGCCGCCAGGTTGCGCACCTCTTCGGCGACGACCGCAAAGCCTTTGCCGTGCTGTCCGGCGCGTGCCGCCTCCACGGCGGCGTTAAGGGCCAGCAGGTTGGTCTGGAAAGCGATCTCGTCGATGACTTTGATGATTTTGGAGATATTCTTCCCGGCTTCGTTGATTTCAGCCATAGCACCAACCATGCCCTGCATCTGTTGATTGCCCTTTTCGGCGGCGTCCTTGGCCTGGAGAACCAGTTGGTTGGCCTGGGTGGCGTTGTCGGCATTTTGCGTGGTCTGTGAGGCCAGTTCCGTCATTGAGGCGGTGATTTCCTCCACCGAGGCAGCCGACTCGGTGGCCCCCTGCGAGAGAGATTGGCTGCCATCGGCGACTTGCATGGAGCCGCTGGCGATCTGTTCACCCGAGGTAAAGATTTCGGCAATCAGGGCGTTGAGATCCTGCCCAAGTTGTTTCAGTGCGCCGCGAATGGCGTCTTGGCCGTCTCTGGGGACGATTTCGAAGGTTAGGTCGCTAGCCGCCAGCTTTTGCAACGAGCCAACCATTTCATCTTGTAGACTGTCGGCAAAGCGGTCCATGCTTTGGGCCATCTGACCGATTTCGTCCTGGCGAGTGAGGTTGAGCCGCATGTTGAGATGGCCCTTTTCCATCTCTTCGATCATGGCGCAACCCCGTTTCATCGGCCCAATAATGCCTCTGGCGATGATCCAGGCAAAGAAGATACCCAGGGTCAAGGCGACCGCCAGCAGCACGATATTGCCGGTGCGGGTGCCGCTGGCCGCTTGCAGCATCTCTTCGTCGGTCATGATATTGTCGCCGGCGGTCTTGATCACCGAGCTGAGCAAAGTTTTTACCTGCTGCAGGGCGGGCATGGTCTTGGTGGCGTAGATGGTGCTGGCCTGCTGCATACCGCCGAGCAGTTCTTCGGCGCGCTGTTTCAGCTGCTGTAAATGGACTTGGGTTTCAGCCAGGGCTGGAAGGGTCTGGCTCTGGAAGATGGAATAAGCTTTGTTGCGATTGGTCAGGTTGCTTTCGATCGCCACTGCCGATTTATGCAGCCGTTCGTGCGGTGCTTTTATCTTTTGAAACAGCCGCGCCAGTTCAGGATCGGAGGCGGCTGCCTGCTTTGCCTTGTCACTGTCGAGGAATTTCCCCAAGCCGCACCGGCTGGGGTCGGTCTGCACATTGATCCTAGTCTTGTCCTCGGCAAATACCGACAAGATGGCCTTGGCCCAGGCTAAATGATCGGTCTCTTTTTCGGCGATGAATTTGGTTAAAGGGAGGTCGGCTTGTCGAAAGGTTTGGCCAATGGTCACCGCGGACTCGTGCAGGTGACGATGGGGCTCTTCGAGCTGTGCCAGTAC
>JABXKU010000074.1 GCA_013619105.1 Desulfuromonadales bacterium | reverse complement strand
GTCGTTTAGGTCATCCCGGGTGACTGACGTGATCACCACATATTTCAACTTCATGGCCAGCACAGCCTCGGCCAAATGGGTAGGTTCCTGAGGATCAAGGCTGCCCGGACTGCCATGGGCAACATCACAGAATGGGCAGCGTCGGGTGCAAACATCCCCCATAATCATGAACGTTGCCGTGCCGCGCTTGAAGCATTCGCCCAAATTGGGACAATTGGCCTCTTCGCACACCGTGTGCAACTGGTGGTCCCGCAGAATGTCTGTCAGCTGGCCCACTTCAGGTGAGGTAGAGGCCTTGGCTCGAATCCATGACGGCTTGGGAAGCACCTGCTGCCGGTCTATTGCGGCCAGGGCTGTTTTATCGCCACCACGTTTTTTCAGCGTAACTTCCATGAGCGTGCTCCCTATCCTTCAGACGCTAGCGCTATTACCAACCGGCGTCAGACCTGTGTCCTACTAATGCGACACAGAAAAAAAACCGATCGTTAACTATGAATTCTAAGCACCTTCAAGGAGCGGCAACCGACCTGGCTTACAAAGATCATAGTCCCTGCCAGTTACCGCCCCTGAAGGCTTTTATCTATCTGCTCCTTGAGGGAAGTGGCAGATTATTTAGCAATTTAAGCCTAAAGCTCTTCGGGATTTTCCAGAAGACGCTTCAGTTCCACCAGGTACTGGGCGGAGTACAACCCATCCACTACCCGATGGTCAGCCACCAGGGTGACCTTCATCGTTGCCACAGGTACCATGTTGCCGTCTTTTATAACGACCTCTTCCTTGATACCGCCAACCGCTAGAATCGCGGTCATTCCCGGGGGAACCAGAGCGACGAACTGGTCGACGCCGAGCATACCCAGGTTGGAGATGGCGAAGTTACCCCCGGCCATCTGAGCCGGGCCGCAGGTACCGGACTTGACCTTTTCGATCAAGGCACGGGAGCTGCTGGAGACTTCATCCAGGCTAAGGGCCTGACAGCCCGCAACCACCGGCATCATCAAGCCGTCATCGAGACCGACCGCTACCGCAATATTTACCTCGGTATTCAGCGTATATTCCTTGCTGCCCAAAGCGGCATTGATCATCGGATACTTCTCGATAGCCATAGCGCAAGCCTTAACCACCATGTCATTCATAGACACTGGCTTGCCGGCCTCTTTGAGGGTGGCCCGAAATGCCTTGGCCGCTCCCATTTCGATGCCCATGGTGACCGGGAACTGGGGGGTAGCCCAGGAGTTGGTCACCGTGCTGGCAATAGCGGCGCGCATAGGCGACATCGGCTTGGAAGTCACTGCAGCCGGTGCTTCGGCAGGAGCTTCTTCCACTTCTTCGGCAGCCGGAGCTGCGCCTCCTGCCCGCTGAGCAAGATAGGCATCGATGTCGGCGTCGGATACCGAGGCGTCAGCGATGATGCCGATCAAGGCCTGAACGGGGTATTCCTCGTCCTCTTCCCCGATCTGGCGACGCAATACACCGGCCACTGTGCTTTCTACCGGTTGAGCGATCTTGTCAGTTTCGATCTCGACGATTTCGTCACCTACTTCAATCTCGTCGCCTTCTTCGACCATCCAGGAAGAAATAGTGCCCTCTTCCATGGTCAGTCCCCACTTGGGCATAGTCAGTTCATAAATGCCCTCGGCAGGAGCGACACCGGCCTCGGCGGCAGGCGCTTCTTCCGCACCTGCGCCTGCTGCGGCAGCGCCGTAACTGGCCATGAAGGCATCAATATCGGCATCCGAAACGTCTTCGGCGGCGATGATACCGAGCAGGGCCTGTACCGGGTATTCTTCTTCCTCTTCCCCGATGATGCGACGCAGCACACCTTCGACGGTACTTTCCACCGGCTGGGCGATCTTGTCGGTTTCCACCTCGAGAATCTCGGTGCCGATTTCGATCTCGTCGCCAACTTCAAGCATCCAGGAAGAAATGGTACCTTCTTCCATGGTAAGCCCCCATTTAGGCATGGTGAGGGCGTGGATTCTATTGTCACTCATGATTATTTACTCCATGCTCTTACGCACTGCAGCCTCTAATTAGGCTACAGTTGCCGCGCATTTAGCTTGTATGGTTTTACGTACCGCAGCTTCGATTTTCGCGGGATCAGGGAGATACGCCGCCTCAAGATTGGCTGCAAAAGGTGTAGGAACAAAAGGAGCAGTAACCATCTGAGGAGCAGCTTTCAAAGCGCCGAATACATCCTGGGTCACGTGCCCGACAACATCCGAGGCAACACCGCAAACATCGTAGCTCTCGTCAACCACTACCAGGCGACCGGTCTTCTCAACGCTAGAGTAGATGGCGTCCCAATCCATCGGCGAGATGGTACGGGGATCGATGATGGTGCACTCGATACCGTCCTTAGCCAGCTTCTTGGCAGCCTTTTCGGCGAACTGAACCATCCGGCCCAGGGCGACGATAGTGACGTCATTACCTTCCCGAACAACATTGGCTTTGCCCAGAGGAATGACGTAATGCTCTTCCGGAACCTCACCCTTCATGGTGTAGAGCGCTTTGTGCTCGAAAAAGACGCAGGGATCGTCATCCTGGATGCTGGCGGCCAGCAGGCCCTTGGCATCGTAGGGATTGGAAGGGATAATGCATTTCAGACCCGGCACATGAGCGAACATGGAATAGGGGCTCTGGGAATGCTGAGCAGCGGCACTGAAACCGGCGCCGATCATGGTGCGGATGGTTACCGGGGTAACAGCCGTGCCACCGAACATGTAACGGAACTTGGCGGCCTGATTGTACAGCTGGTCAAAGCAAACGCCCATGAAGTCGGAGAACATCAGTTCGCCGATGGCACGCATTCCACAGGCCGAAGCGCCGACAGCGGCACCGATATAAGCGGATTCAGAAATCGGAGCATCGATTACACGATCGGGGAACAGCGGGTAAAGACCCTTGCTGACGCCGAGCACGCCGCCCCAGGAATCACGTTCCTTGTCCAGAGTGGCGGTGCCAGCACCACCGGCAACGTCGAGTCCGATAAGAAAAACGGACTCGTCACGCTCCATCTCCAAACGCATCGCTTCATTAATTGCATCTTTGAACATAATCTTTCTGGCCATCGTTTTTTTCCTTTCTATACTTACTTAATAGTCGAAAAAGGCTCAGTAAGAGACGTATACGCCGGTCATCAGGTCAGCCAGATCAGGCTGCGGAGCGGCCTTGGCTTCCTGTACGGACTTCTCAACCAGGGCCAGAACATCCTTGTCAATGGCTTCCAGTTCAGCAGCATCAACGAGGCCCTCAGAAGTAACTGCCGCAACAAAGCGATTGAGAGGACAGTCGTTAACGCGCGCTTCCTTAACTTCGTTTTTAGGACGGTAAGTCTGTGCGTCACCTTCAAAATGGCCGAAGTAGCGCATGGTCTTGCACTCGATATAAGTCGGGCCACCGCCTTTGCGGGCGCGCTCGATGGCTTCACCAGCGGCTTCATAGACAGCAAAGAAGTCGTTGCCATCGACAGTAACGGCCGGCATGCCAAAGCCACGGGCACGGTCAGCAATATTACCGGTGCCAACTTTTGCAGAATAATTGGGCGAAGTCGACTCGGCGTAACCATTGTTCTCCAGAACGAAGATCATCGGCAGGTCCAGGGTTACGGCCATGTTCATGGACTCGAAATTGGTGCCCTGGTTGGAGGCGCCGTCACCGAAGAAAACCACGCCGACGCTACCGTCTTTACGCAGCTTGGAAGCCAGAGCAGCACCGGCAATCAAGGGGGGACCAGCACCAACGATGCCGTTAGCGCCGAGCATGCCCTTGTCAAGGTCGGCGATGTGCATGGAACCGCCCTTGCCGCCACAGGTACCGGTCTTCTTGCCGTAGATTTCAGCCATCATACCCATGATGTCAACGCCCTTGGCGATGCAGTGGCCATGGCCGCGATGAGTACTGGCGATTCGGTCTAAGTCGTTGAGATGTTCGCAAACACCGGTAGCGACTGCCTCTTCACCCGAGTAGAGATGAACGAAGCCCGGAACGGTGCCAGTAGCGAACTCCTTGTGCAGGCGGTCTTCAAATTCACGAATCTCCCGCATCTTGCGATAAGCTTTGAGAAGATCCTCTTTCGACAGTTGTGTCTTCATCTACTTCTCCCTTCTTTCTGTGGATAGTGCCATCAATACGATAGAGTAACGGTTGATCGTCCGGCCCAAGACAGGCTCCGATACGATCGCGTTTTGCCTCAATGCCCTGTACATAGAGCACAACAGGTGCCAAGGGCCAATTTCGCTAGCAACAAAGGCTCAAAGAAACGCTCAACAAACAGGTAACTTGTTATTTTAAAGAGGGTTTTTTATTCAGCAATTTCCCTGAAATCGATCAACAAAGCTGTTTGCAAGTAGTTTCAAATTGATGTTTAGAGAGGTGACTGAGGGGGTTTTGAACATTTTGAAACAAGTGTCTTACGGCACGACAAACACCTGTCGCACCAAAACGGCGGATCAATTCTCAGACTTAATATCCGTAGGGGAATCGGTAAACCAAGAGACCTTAAAGAGCGGAAGAAACAGAGAGTAAACAGGAAAGATAAAACGATCGAGAGGATGGTAACCCAGACTCTATAAACCCAAGGAGAAGGGACTCACAAAACGTACAGGGTGGTGAAGCAAAGTTTTCGTCCTACAAGGCTAAGCCATACCGACCCTGCCCGCTCGGCACTGCCGTTTCAGTTCCCTTACGGCAGCCTGGCAATTCTTGGCCTGCATCACTGCGGAAATAACGGCCACCGCATCCGCACCGGCACGAATCGCTTGGGCTGCGTTTCCGGCATGAATGCCACCGATAGCGACAATGGGCAAGCTCACGGAATCACTTACCCGGCGCAATTCTTCCAGCGAGGATGAAACCGTATCCGACTTGGACGCGGTGGGGAACAGACAGCCGAAACCGATATAGTCCGCCCCCTGCTGTTCGGCCTGTATCGCTTCGCCAAGGGTGTGGGTAGAGCGTCCGATCAAAGCCTGGTCGCCCAGAATATCTCTGGCCCTGGCCACCGAAACATCCCCTTGACCTAGATGCACCCCATCAGCCTGACAGATAAGAGCCAAACCGGGGTCATCATTGACAATGAAAAGGGCCTGGTAGTTGCGACATAAATCCCGCAATCGGCAAGCCATGACCTGATGGCCATTTTGGCCCTCATACTTATGACGATACTGCACAATCCCAACACCGTTTTGCAGGGCAACGCTTACCCGCTCAAACAAATCGAGACAGGGTTCCGTTAACAAGTAAAGGTCCGAAATGCCTCTGCGTCCCATGCGCTCCTCCCTTATCACCGTATTTCCCTCTCTCCGCAGACTCAAATCAGCCCCGGGGTGATCCTAGTTATGCTCAAATGGCTTCACGGTCCAGAAAAGTCCGGTCCCAGTCTTTCCACACCGGATCGTACCCTTTAGAACGAAGCATTGCGCAGACCTGCTCTGCGTCGCGATCATCGTCAATAGCAAACTGCTCACTACCATCCCCACTCTCGCCGTAACCGCCGGGAGCGGTGCTGGAGCCAGCGCTTAGCTGGGTGATACCTAGGGGCAGCAGGTGATCCCTCAAACTGGCGCTCTCGCGGGTGGACAGTACCAGACCGGCATCAGGAATCAATAGACGCAGGGCACAGATCAATTGAGCCAAAGCCGCGTCAGAAACGGGCGCCTGGGGCTTGAAACCACCTCCGGCCGGCCGCATTCGGGGAAAAGACACATTCACTCGAGTGCGCCACCACCGGCGAGCCATATGCCGGGCGTGCATACCGACCAGAAAACCCTCGACACGCCAATCACTCAGGCCCAGCAGCGTTCCGACGCCGATGGAGCGCAGTCCAGCAGCACCACCACGGTCAGGGGTCGTCAGACGCCAGTCGAAATCCCGCTTGGGACCGAAGGGGTGCAACTCCGCATAGAGACTGCGATCATAAGTCTCTTGATAGACGGTCAGGTTATCGACTCCGGCGGCAACCATCTGTCGATAACCGGCTTCACCCATGGGATAGACTTCGATACTGATCGAAGAAAAATGCGGCCGCAGGCGCCTGACCATGGCGGCAAGCAGATCATTGTCTACGGCACCGGGGGCCTCTCCGGTCAGCAACTGCACATGACGAAAACCACGCTGCCGCAGTATTAGGGCTTCGGCTTCGACCTCATCGAGCGTCAGGGTACGCCGCGTCACTTTATTAGCGGCATTAAAACCGCAATATAGGCAACCGTTGCAGCATTCATTGGACAAGTAGAGGGGGGCATAGAGTTGAACGATGTTGCCGAAACGCTGCCGGGTCAAACGATGGGCCCACGATGTTGCCGAAACGCTGCCGGGTCAAACGATGGGCCCGCTGGGCTAGCGGCTCAAGGTAAGCCGCGGCAGCCGGCGATAGCAACGCCATGAAATCGGCGCGGGACAACCGTTCAGTCGCAAGAGCCCGTTCCACATCGGCGGGGCCACAGCTGTCTATCCCCTCGGCCATCCCTTGACGATAGTAGCCATTAAATTCCTTAAGAAAGGTCATGACTCGTCCCGCAAAAAACCGGTCAGGGGGCTGGAAGCATCGGCCTGCTGACGAACGGCACCCAGGCCAGCCAGATAGGCTTCCCGGCCAGCCTCCACTCCTTTAGCGAAGGCAGCGGCCATGCGAGCCGGGTCGGCAGCGACGGCCAGGGCGGTATTGACTAGCACCGCGTCGGCACCCATTTCCATGGCTTCGGCCGCATGAGAAGGCGCGCCGAGACCGGCGTCGACCACCACCGGTACGATGGCCTGCTCGATGATGATGGCGATGCTGTCCCGCGTGCGCACCCCCTTGTTGGTGCCGATAGGCGCCCCCAGGGGCATGACCGTAGCGGTGCCGGCTTCTTGCAGGTGCTTGGCCAAAACAGGGTCGGCATTGATGTAGGGCAACACCACGAAGCCTTCCTTAACCAGAATCTCCGCCGCCTTGAGGGTCTCGATAGGGTCGGGTAACAGATAGTAGGGGTCGGGAGTCACTTCCAGCTTGATCCAGGGCTCACAGCCGGCGGCCCGAGCCAGTCGCGCCAGGCGCACCGCTTCTTCGGCATCGCGGGCACCGCTGGTATTGGGCAGCAGCAAATACTTATCCCGATCGACATGGGCCAGCAGCTCGTCATCGGGACGGTCGATATCAACCCGGCGCAGGGCGACGGTGACGATCTCGCTGCCTGAGGCAGTCAGGGCGGCGGCCATTAACTGATGGGAAGCGAATTTACCGGTGCCCGCCATCAGTCGGGAAGAAAAGGAGCGTCCAGCGATTATCAAATTATCCATGGGATCCTCGATATAAATAGGGAGTCTGCTCAACCACCACCGACAAAACAGACGATCTCCAGCCGGTCATTACGATTCAGCTCGGTGGCATCAAAACAAGCCAGGGGCACAATGGTCCCGTTCAGCTCGATGGCCACCTTAGACGAATCGAAAGCAAGATGGTTCAGTAAGTCAAGAACCGTTGCCGGAAGGGCCAGCACCAAGGGTTTGCCATTAACGGTCAACTGGGACATTGAATCCTCCGTTAGCTAGTGTCCATCCGGCACCCCCGGATGGACACAGTGCCGTTTTTATAGGGAAACTAGCTTTTTCCACCGCAAACTGCGCTATCTCGTAAACTGCGGGTAATTTTCATGGAACAGAAATCGGGGCCGCACATGGTGCAATACTGCTCCTTGTCATCGGCATCGTCCGGCAGCAGGGCTTTGCGAATCCCCATAGCTCGTTCCGGATCGAGCCCCAAGGCAAACTGGTCCTGCCAGCGGAATTCGTAACGTGCCTTCGACAAGGCATTGTCCCGCGCCTGGGCACCGGGGTGCCCCTTAGCCAAATCCGCTGCATGGGCGGCAATCTTGTGGGCCACGATTCCTTCCCGCACATCATTTTTATCCGGAAGCCCTAAATGTTCCTTGGGGGTGACATAACAAAGCATGGCCGTACCGCACCAGGCCATCATGGCGCCACCGATGGCTGAGGTAATATGATCGTAGCCGGGAGCGACATCGGTTACCAGAGGGCCGAGGGTGTAAAAAGGCGCGCCATGGCAATACTTAAGCTGCAGGTCCATGTTCTCCTGAATCAGCTGCAGGGGCACATGGCCGGGCCCTTCAATCATCACCTGCACATCATGTCGCCAGGCTATTTCCGTCAACTCGCCAAGGGTTTTCAGTTCAGCAATCTGCGCTTCATCATTGGCATCAAAGATAGACCCCGGCCGCAGGCCGTCTCCCAGGGAGAAGGTCACGTCATAGGCCTTGGCAATCTCGCAGATGTCCTCGAAGTGGGTATAGAGGAAGCTTTCCTGACCATGAGCCTGGCACCACTTAGTCATGATCGAGCCACCCCGAGAGACAATTCCGGTGAGACGGGCTTGTGCGGCCTCCAGCAAATTGGCCCGCACTCCAGCATGAATGGTGAAATAATCGACCCCCTGCTCGGCCTGCTCGATGAGGGTATCGCGGAAGATCTCCCAGCTCAGATCTTCGGCCTTACCATTGACTTTTTCCAGAGCCTGATAAAGGGGCACCGTACCGATGGGGACCGGACTGTTGCGGACAATCCATTCGCGGGTCTCGTGAATATCGGCGCCGGTGGAAAGATCCATGACCGTATCTCCCCCCCAACGAATGGCCCAGATCATCTTTTCCACCTCTTCGTCGATAGAAGAAGACAGGGCCGAGTTACCAATATTGGCGTTGATCTTGACCAGAAAGTTACGACCGATAATCATCGGCTCGCTTTCGGGATGATTGATGTTGCACGGAATCACCGCCCGGCCGGAAGCCACCTCACTGCGTACAAATTCGGCAGTAATGTTCTCTGGAATCTTGGCCCCACGGCTATCTCCTGGATGCTGCTTTCGCAGCAACTCGGGCAGGCTTTCGCGACGCTGGTTTTCCCGAATAGCGATAAATTCCATCTCCGGGGTAACGATTCCCTTGCGGGCATAGTGCATTTGTGTGACGTTGCGACCGCTGCTGGCCCGACGAGGAAGTTGAATACGAGGGAAATATTGGCCGCCCTCGACTCGTTGCGCCAAGCGTTGCTGCCCGTATTCTGAACTCAATTCCGGCAGGCTCTCACTGTCAGCACGCTCATCGATCCAGCCGGCTCGTACCGAAGGCAGACCGGCACCGATATCAACCGAACTGCCCGGATCCGTAAAGGGGCCCGATGTATCGTACAGGTAAATTTTCAGCAGGTCGCCTTCCGCATCCTCCAACGCACCCTGCTTTTGGATAATCTCTTTCATCGGTACACGGATATCAGAACGAGAACCGGTCACATACACCTTGCGCGTACCGATCGCCGGAGCCTCTTCCAATGTCGATTGAGATTCTCCACCCGTTGCATCATTGAACTGTCTCATCATATTTCCTCAAAGTCGTCTTCCGGATCGAGCCGGAATAGCCTCAGAAAAGCGCGGCGGGCTCAAACTATCGGCCCCTGCCGTCACCGCGAGAATACCGTTTAGCGGTTTCCAAATGTCCACACCCTGTCTAGTATTTGGCAATAATCGGGCCAGCATCTTTCCCTGGCATGCGCAAGAGCCACGCTCACCTGCGACAGGCCTGAAACCTGCGATTAAGGAAATAAACAGGAGGTTCTTTAGAGGGTTACAATCATCCCAGTTTTACTCAACCCCCCAGAATAATTTCATTTTGAGACAGGTGTCTCTGCCCCACCATAGAAACAATTGTTCTGGGAGGCGGCCGGACTTAACGGGCCGAACCGAACAATTGACTGTTTGAATCCAGCTTTTAGAAAATTTGTGAGCAAATAGCAGGACTATTTGGCAAAAGATATCGGAAACATAGGCCGGTCAGACAATTTTTCAGTCGGTTCAGGGTAAGCCCGACAGCCTCCTAAAGGACCAAACCAATAGCGGGACGATATGTAGAGAAAAGGGACTGCATAGACAGGAATGCCTCACCACCGGATCGGAGTGATTGAGGCGGTAAAAAACGATTGAACTCAAGGAAAGGGGGATGTGCAGATTTGATGCATTCGTAAAAACGCATAGGACAACTAAACAAAAACATCGCCCTACGAGGCCTGGTATTTTTTTAGGGGGAAGGCATAGATCTAATATGTTGAGGTCATAAAAAAAAGCCGTAACGCAGTAGGGCGTACTTTTTTCGACGCCCTCAGGCTTAGCGCTTATTTGGCGGGACTATGCCGTATTTTTCCATCTTGCGGTACATGGTCGCCCGACTGATGCCGATCTCTTTTACGGCCTTGGACACATGCCACTTGTGATTCTGCAGGGCATCGAGAATTACCTGTCGCTCGGCCAACTCCATGGGAGAGAGCCCACTGATGACATCGGAAAGGTTGGCAGGTTGCTCTGGCTCTGGTTTGCTTTCCGGCAAAGCCGCAGCCATGGCATTGGCGTCAGAGGCCGCAGGAACAGGGATTTGCTGGCTGTCAACACTGACCAAATCCACCGGTAGGTCGGCACAGGTAATGAGATTATTTTCGCAGACCGCCAGGGCGTAACGTAGAGCGTTGCGGAGCTGGCGGATATTACCGGGCCAGGAAAACCCCTCCAGGGCTCCCATGGCTTCGTCAGCAATAATTGCCGGTTCAACGCTAGTTTCAGATTCGAGAATCAGTACATCGTTGATCAGTTGCGCGATATCAGAGCGCTGCCGCAGGGGCGGCAACTCGAAAGAAATACCATTGAGGCGATAATAGAGATCTTCGCGAAACTCACCGCTGGCTACCATATCCAGGATGGTGCGATGGGTGGCGCAGATCACATTCAGGTTCACCGAAATCGGCGTCTCCCCACCCAAGGGGGTGACCTCGCGCTCGGCCAGAACCCGCAGCAGCCTGGGTTGCAGACTTGCGGGCATATCCCCGATTTCATCGAGGAACAGCGTGCCTCCATCCGACTGCTGGATTTTACCGCGCATGCCCTTGCTGCGTGCGCCGGTAAATGCCCCCTCTTTGTAACCGAAGAGCTCGCTCTCTATCAGCGATTCGGGAATAGCGGCGCAATTAACCGCCACAAAAGGCTTGCCAGCCCGCCGACTGGCATTGTGGATCGCCTGAGCAAACATCTCCTTGCCGGTACCCGTCTCACCATTCAGCAGAACAGGAATGGCTTTATCCATCACCCGCTTGATGCGCGCGACACTGTCCTTGAGTCTATGATCCGACCCCGCCAAGTAATCGAGGGGCAATGGCTTGCCGGGTTGTGGAACCGGCCGTTCCTGAGGCGCCGCCTCGGCTAGCCTCTGGGCCGGCTTGAGGGGAATGGCCTGTGGGCAACGCAAGGAAGCATACAATTGTAGTCCTGCCTTTAAAGAACGAAGAGGCAGGATCAGACCTGAACGAGAAGAAATATCCAGTAACTTCTCAAAATCCAAATCGAAAATATCGCCGATCAAGCTGCCGACCAGACTACCGCTACTGGCCTCACAACCCAGCACACGACGAGCCACCTGATCCGCTGCCAGAATCCTGCCTCCACCATCGAGAGCTATAAAAAACTCGCTCGATACCTCGGCAAGTTCCCGCTCTGAGTTAACCTGCAGAACCCACTGATCTGCGAACTGCCTGAGAAAATAGGCCGATTCAATCATGCGCGCGGACTGCATAACCAGTTGCAAGGCAAGATGCTGGCTGTCTTTGGAATCAGGGGAATAGAGGGCAGATACATCGATCAGGCCCATGGTTTTGCCGGTAGGTCCGATGATCGGTGCGCAGGAGCAAGTCAGGTTGGAGTTTTGGCAGCGAAAGTGATCTTCTTTGTGAACCGTGAGGGGAACCTGTTCGACAAGCGCCGTACCAACCCCACAGGTCCCTTCCCGATGTTCGTCCCAGACCGAACCGAGATACAGGCCAGCGTCTTTCCACTGGCGGGAATAACGCTCGTCTCCTAGCCAGTCGACCGTCACACCGTTAACATCACACAACAGGGTCGCATAACCGAGATCGGCGACCTGGCGGTGCAAATGCTGAACGCCGGCTTTGGCGATACTCAAAAAACCTTCTATGGGCCGGGTATAGTCTTTCAGCTCTGAAGAAGTCAGAACTCGAACAGGACTGGGCTCGCTGGGGTCGATTCCATAGTGCTGAAGGCTGCGCTCCCAGGATGCAGCGATAGGCGCATCGACCTGGATGCTGTCGTTTCCTCTATTGCCGGAAACACAGGAGTATATCCTCTGGATATGCCTTCTGTCTTCTTGCTCGGGCATTCTTTCCACCTTATGAATAAGCATCAACAGCCCCCCATATTTAAAAAGAGGGTAGGTTTTTTTTTGTCGCTCATTATAGCAAACTCCAGTCATTTGGTATATGTCCACAAAGAGCCGTAAGTGCTTAAACATGCTCGCAACTAGATTTATCTGTTAATTATTTTCAAGCCATTAACCATGGCAGGTTGAGACACTGCAAGATTGCACCTCAACCCGCCAGGGTAAAACAGACTATTCAAACTTGATGCATTCGCAAAAACTTATAGGATGGCTAAGCAAAAATTTCGCACTACAAGGCTTGGTGTTTTTTCAGGGGCGAAGGCATACATCTAGTATGTCGAGGTCCTGAAAAAACGCCGTAACGCCGTAGGGCGGACTTTTTGCGACGCCATCAATCAAGCTTCTCGAGAAATTTTATTTCAGGAGCAGCGGCAAACAACTTTTCAGCCTTGGCCAGCAGGGCTTGCAGATATGGCATTTCCAGATGTTGTTCCAGATCCTGTTTACTCTTCCAGATCTCATAAAAGACGAAGACACCGGGATCATCCGTAGAACGATGCAAATCGTACTGGATGCAGCCAGCTTCTTTTCTGGTCGGGCTCAGCAATGCATTCAACTCGGCAAGCACTATATCTTCCTTGCCTTTTTTGGCTTTGAAACTAGCAACCACGATAAGTTCTTTTGATGGCATGATAATGTCCTTGTTTTTTCGATAGGATGCCTTGCTCGGCCTCCAAAAGTTCCGAAGCAGACCAAGATCACTGTCAGGTTAATTCATAATGATCCCGCCATCGATCATGACCGACTGACCGGTCATATAATCGGAATCGGCAGAAGAAAGGTACGATACGAAAGTCGCCACATCATCGGGAGTCTCAACTCGGCCTGCAGTAATAAGCCCCGTGTATTGCTTAAGTGTTTCACCTTTGGCGTTACCAAGATACGGGCCCATCTTTTCATCGATAAGTTCCCACATTTTGGTACCGACAATTCCCGGACAATAGGCATTCACCTGAATGTTGTATTGGCCCAGTTCCTTGGCCAGAGCCTGAGTGAGCCCCCTTACCGCGAACTTGGTAGCACTGTAACCACCCAGAAACGCAAACCCGGCGTGGGCCGCGATACTGGCGCAATTGATAATCTTTCCGTAATTCTGCTTCATCATCTGCAGAGCGGCCGCCTTGTCACAGAGAAACACCCCTTTGGTGTTGACTGCAAAAATCTGGTCCCAATCTTCGGCTGTGGTTTCAGTCATGAGTTTAATATTGGCGATGCCGGCATTGGCCACCATAATATCGAGTTTGCCGTACTCGGCGACTGCCTTATCGACCAGTGCCTGGCAATCGGCTTCCCTGGTAACATCGCAGGGCATGGTAATGCACTTGACGCCCAGGGCTTCGATCTCAACTTTAGCCGTAGCCATTTCATCGACAAGCACATCACCGATGATAATATCCGCACCGTCTTGGGCCAGCCTTTTAGCAATTCCAAAGCCGATACCACGGCTACCACCAGTCACTATAGCGATTTTGCCTTCAAGCTTTGACATGCAATTCCCCTTTCATCATTCAATTAAGAGCTGTGAAACGGATTACAACGCATAACCAGGCTTTTTATCGGTCACTTTATATCGGTGGAACGATTTGCCTGTGATTAGAAAAGGTCATCGCCGCTCTGCCCATCCAATCCTGGATGAACATCAAAACGCACTACTCCGACAGCGGCTTTTCCCTTCACCGCCTGCACAATACGGGCAGTGCCGACATGACCGAAACCTCCGCACAGTTCTATGGCCACAACGCCCTCTTCTACCAGGGCCACAGCAACCTTTTCCGCGGCGTCATAGTTTTTAACCGCGACAGTGATTACTTCGACCTCAGTCGTGTTAACCACCCCACGATTCACCTGGGGATCGCCACTCGGTGAGAGAAAAATGAACGCGGCTTTCAAAGCCATGGGCTTCTCCTTGTTAAGTTCATCAGCCAGGGAAGTATTGGGTACACTCATGGAATAAACAAAAGGAATCGCCGGCACTAACAGCAATCCCAGCAGTACAATCATTCTGCGCATGGACAGTACCCTTTCCAATGAACCTTGATGCACTCGCTAAAACTTATAGGATGGTTAAACAAAAATTTCTTGGCGGAGCACTATGACGAATTACCTCTGAGAATCTCGAAATTAAACCACCAAAGCAACTTGAGGCTCATGTCGAGCGACTGATTTTCGATTGAAGTGCTTGGACTTCCACACAGTGTTTTGTAACTTCTCGACCAAGGCATCAAGGTCTTTACCCAGAGCCGGTATGTGTTTCCCACTGTTATTCTTCATCAACCCACTTTGAGCGCCATATTGATAAAACGCCAAATCCACCAGTGATGAAATGTAAATTTTAAAATCTTTAAGTTGTTCGTATTCCTGAGCTATATCGGGGTTCCCTTCCAAGCAGCGCCTTCCAGCGAGTTGCGCGAAATGACTCTCGACATATGCTTCATACGAAACCAATCGATCAAGCATGTGCTCATCTATCGCGATACTCGCTCGCTTGGCTTTTACTCTAAGGAACGCCATTGTCTGAATCCTCATACTTCGATTTCAAGAAACCAGCTACCTCGCCCGGAAGTTAACCGGGCGAGGCTTTCCTGCTTACTGATTAAAGATTCGGATCGACCAGAATCTTGATGTGAGCATCCTTGTTGTTGACCAGCTCTTCAAAGCCCTTGGAGACGATATCGCTCAGGGCGATTTTACCGGTGATCAAAGGCTCGGCAGTGATCGCACCATTGGCCAGCAAAGCAGAAACGCCCTTGAAGTCATCCAGGGTGTAAGCCAGGGTACCGATGACTCTCTTGTCGGTGGCGCTAAGGCTGAAGAAGTTAAACTCGCTTGGCCCCTCGAAAATACCGACGATAATGGCGCGGCCGTTGTTACGAATGACGTCGATGGCTAGAGGACCGGTCTTGACGTTGCCGATACACTCGAAGGACACGTCGGCACCGGAGCCGCCGGTCAGCTTCTTGACTTCGGCAACGATATCGCATTCGGTGGGATCAAGAATTACGTCAGCGCCGCATTCCTTGGCCAGCTTCTTACGGGCGGCGGACATTTCAACCACGATGCACAGACCGGCGCCGGCAGCCTTGGCGCACTGCAAGGTGCCGAGACCGATGGTACCGGCTCCGAGTACCACAATGCTCTCACCAAGGATTGGACCGGCCTGGCGAACGGCCTTGAAACCGGTGGCGATGGGCTCGATCAGAGCGGCAGCTTCTTGACTGACTCCCTCCGGCAGTACAAAGACGACGTTGGCCGGCACGTTAACGTATTTGGCAAAGGCGCCTTCGGCCATTAGACCTGTGAAAGCCAGGCTTTCACAGACGTTGTAGCGACCTTCGCGGCAGGTAATGCAGGTGCCGCAATGCTGGCAGGCATCGGGAGCAACCAGGTCGCCGACCCGTACGTTCTTGACGGCGTCGCCAACCGCAACGACCGTACCGGAGAATTCATGACCGAGAATGGTCTTGCCGCTGTGACCAGTCAAGGGATGGGGCTCAGTGGGGATAAAAATCGGACCGGCCAGATATTCATGCAGGTCGGAGCCGCAGATGCCGCAGAAGTCTACTTCAATCTGTACTTCATCAGCTTTAGGCGGTGCCGGTACGGCTACATCTTCAACGCGGATGTCTTTTTTGTCGTACCATACCGCTGCCTTCATTGTTTCTGCCATTGTTTTGTCCCTTTCGATGTTAGTTAGTGGCGCCTATGCGCCTGGTTTAACCGGTTAATTTAATTCCTTAGATGGGGAGTGCCGCCGTATGACTCGACTTGGCGAACAGGGTCCCCACAGTAAGGAGCCTTGGTTCACCCTCTTTTTCTGATCCCGTAAGAGCCGAAATAGACGACGAAAATCAGCAGAATAAGGTTCAAAAGGTCGACCCAGGTCAAGGGGTCGCCGCCGAATCCAGGAACGATTGCCGCTTCGTGCAAAACTTCCACGGCGAACCATTTCATGTACACAACAAAGGCGCCAATTCCCATACCCCAGGTAATAACAACCCTTGCGATCCGATTCTTTGTCGGGCTCAAAGAGGTAGGCGCGTTTCCACAACACAATGCCCAGAAGAGCATCATATTAACAATCCACACGCCGATCTGAGCGGGCCAGAGAGTGATGGCGGGACCGATCTTGACCAATGCATCCGCCGGGATAAGGACATTCTTGAGCAGTGCCAGCAGGATGAAGTAAAGAACCGTGCCCAATACGAAGTTGCCGAAAAACGCAGCAAGCGCTCTTTTTGAACGAGATCCGAACATGCTGTACGGCCAGAGATCAAGAACCAGAGCGGTGGTCAGCCAGACGACAATCACCGAATAAAACCAGCCGATGGCCGTGGGAAGAGACATCAGGACATGAGCAGGGCCGGTCCAACTGGCCAAGGCCGGGTAGATGAATAACATATAGCCAATCACGGTCAAAAAGAACCCGACCAGCATCTGCGCGACACCGACCATGGGCTGCTTGAGTCCGGCATCAGTCCACGGCCACCCGTCTGTACTGTTCGCCACCACGCCAAACCCGTAAAAACCAATAAGAACGATGAGTCCGGCGGCGCCGTGCCCGGCAAAGTTGGTCGAACTGAATGCGGGGTCCAGCTTGCCAAAGCCGAAGATCAGCAGCATGGGAACGGCAAAGCCGATCGCCAGTGTAACAAGGGTGGCAAGGATGCCGCCCAGGGGTTGTTTTAGTTTGCTAAAACCGTGCATACCGCAGTTAAAGCCGATAAAGACGATGGCTAGAATGGCCCAGAACAGATACGCGCCAAAAGGTTGGGGATAAAATTTCCAGACGGCCACTGCAGGGTCTGCAAACAACAGCCAGACCAGCCAACTAACACCATGAATGATCATGAAACTTGCGATGCCAAAACCCACCGCACTCAGTCCCAATCCAAAAGGCGTTGAGTTAGCGACTGTGTTGTCGGCGGTTGCCTCAGTTGCGTTTGACATAAATAACTCCTCTTTTTTCATACTCCGCACTATCTAAGGTAACGACTACGACTGCCCTACCAGACGTAAGCGAACTTGAAGTAAACACCATCGGTCTCAGTGACATTGTGTGCATCGACGGCCTTGGTGTAACGGGCAGTCATGGAGATGGTGGGCGAGAAGTGGACCATCAGGCCAGCACCAAGTGCCATTTCGTCATTGCTAGCAATAGTCACACCGGTGGTCTTGTTTTTACCGGAGTTTTGCCGTTCCCAATCCCAAGCGAAAAATGGTTCCAACATGTTACTTGCCCGATAACCAAGACGCAGGTTGGCATGATAAGTGGTGCCAATTTCTTTTTCCACGCCATTGTTTCTAGAGTTGGTAAAAGCAACAAGCCCTACGTTACCGTCGATATTCACCTTGTTTATCTGCCAGTCGAAAAAGATGCTGGTTAGGTTCCCCCATGCATGGTTGGAGAGTTCGTCATCGCCAATCGGCACCTGCATAAAGCTTTGAATACCGATAGTGCTGGTCTCGGAAGGTTTGAACCAAGCAGCGGGACCGGTAATGGTGTCGCCTAAACCGGTAGTACTGTCATCGGTGTCGTTGTCCACGACATACACGGACGGCTGAATGACTTCATAAGCCAGGCCGACATTCGGCAAGGCATCCAAAGTGAAGAATCGCACATACTTGGTCAGGCCGACAAAGCTATCACTGTCGGAGTCGGCAACGATCCCGTCCCCTTCACTGTTATCGTTCCAGAAGCCATACTGAACAAAAACGTTGAAAGACTCGTAATTTACCGGCAAAGCGTACTCATGCGGTCCGATAACCGCCAGACCGATATCCGAAGCATTGGCCTGCGTAGGCACAACGGCCGACATCAAAAAAACCATAAGCACGATCGCCAAAACTGATTGCAGCTGCCATCTCTTTACTTGGCTTGCACACTTCATTTGTTATACCTCCGAATCAATAGTAATTTTTCCTTGTCCAAACCTTCACCACCCCATTAACCGTCGCCTCAATGCTTGAGTTTCTTTTCCTCCTTTCCGGCCAGCTTCCTTAAAACAAGAAAACCGACTGCCCAATCTCGTTGCTTGCTGAAGTTAGACCTGACATCCAAAAACCCAACCTGGCAAAACACTTTTTGAATAACGAC
>JABXKU010000014.1 GCA_013619105.1 Desulfuromonadales bacterium | reverse complement strand
GATGCCATCTTCATCCGCGGGCTTTCGATTGTCAACCCAAAATCCACCCTGCCCCTTCCGCCCTCCAACGGAAACTTGCTATAATGACAGCAACTTTTCCAAACCTCCTATACAAGCCCCTATCGGAGCACACCATGAGCCCTGCCAACCTGTCCGGCCCCATCCTAATCGTCGAAGACGACCGCAACACTGCGGCGCTGGTGGCGACGTACCTGCAACGGGAAGGCTTCGCTACTTTGGAAATACACGATGGCGCGCAGGTGTTGGAGACGGCGCAACGGGAGAAACCGGGTTTTGTGATTCTGGATGTGATGTTGCCAGGGATGGACGGCTGGGAGATCTGTCGGGAGTTGCGTAAGGTATCGGAGGTGCCGATCTTGATGCTGACCGCCCGAGAAGAAGAGATCGACCGGGTGCTGGGGCTGTCGCTGGGGGCGGACGATTACGTGGTCAAACCTTTCAGCCCACGGGAGCTGGTAGAGCGCGTCAAAGCCATCCTGCGCCGCGTGCGACCTGCTGCACCGATCAATACAGAGGTCCTGCAGCACGACGGCTTAACTCTCAATCTAGCTAAACACAAGGTAACGGTAGACGATGAGACGGTGGCCCTAACCGCCGTGGAATATAAACTGCTCTACGCCTTGATGCGCTCACCGGGGCGCGTGCAAAGCCGCGAGGAACTGCTCAACCGACTCTATGACCATGGGGAATCGGTGATCGACAGGGTGGTGGATGTGCACATCGGCAAGCTGCGCCAAAAGATAGGCGATGATCCCAACGCGCCCCGCTACATTCACACGGTGCGTGGTTTCGGCTATCGGTTTGCCGACGAGGAAGGCTAAGACCATGAAAGAGCCGATGAAACAGCGCCTGCTTTGGAAACTGTTGCTGGTCAACGTGTTGCCGGTGATCGCCGTGGTGGTACTGACCATCTGGCTAGCTATTGACCGACTGGCGGCTAATTACTTCATGGTGCTGATGGATGACTACATGATTGAGCCGGTGGAGACCCACCGCGCCTTTCTTACCGCCATTAATTATTACCTGCTCTGGGCCAGCCTGGCAGGCCTGCTGCTGGCGCTGCTGCTCAGTTACCTACTCACCCGCCGAGTGCTGCGTCCCCTCTCAAAGATGGTGACGGCGACCCGCGAAGTGGCTGCCGGCAATTTTGCCACTCGAATCGAGGTCAAGGTCAACGACGAAGTCGGCGAACTGGGCAGTGCCTTTAACTCCATGGCCGACAGCCTGGAACGGGTTGAAAAGCTGCGCAAAACGATGGTCGCCGATGTCGCCCATGAGCTGCGAACCCCTCTAACCAACCTGCGCGGTTATCTAGAAGGACTAAGTGATGGGGTTTTACCCCCGGAGAAACAGACCTTTGTCATGTTGCAAGAGGAGAACCTGCGCTTGGTGCATTTGGTAGAGGATCTTCAGCAACTGGCCAAGGCCGATGCAGCCGACGCCTATCTCGACAAACGGGACCTGGACCTGGGAGTCTTGATTAGTGAAATGTTGGCCCTCTATCGACCCAACTTTGAAGGGAAAAAGATCTCTGTCTCCTGCACCATTCTTCCCCAAGCAGCGCGCGTTCACGGCGATCGGGACAAGCTGCTGCAGGCGGTCCGCAACCTGTTGGAGAACGCCTGGAAATACACTCCTGCCGGGGGACACCTGACGGTGGATTCCGAGGATATCGAAGGGGGAATCGAAGTGGCCTTTGCCAACAACGGCGCCCCAATCGCCGACAAGGACCTGCCTTTAATCTTTGAACGATTCTACCGCACTGACGCTTCTCGTTCCCGCGAAGCGGGCGGCGCCGGTCTCGGTCTGGCCATCGTGAAACAGCTGATTGAGGCCCACGGCGGGAAAGTCGGCGCCGAAAGCGACTCAGAAGAAACTCGCATTTGGTTCTGGTTGCCCCGTTAACTGCCCTACCCCCTTCTATCGCTTCCATCCTGGTCTGCGGTAAACTATCCCAAGACCTTAATGATGCATTCGCATAAACTTACAGGATGGCTAAGCAAAAATTGCGTCCTACAAGGCTTGGTGTTTTTTTAGGGGCGAAGGCATACATCTAGTATGTCGAGGTCCTGAAAAAACGCCGTAACGCCGTAGGACGGACTTTTTGCAACGCCATCTTTACTGAATCTTTACCTGTCCTTGCCTGCGCCTTTACCTGCTTGCGTTAAGCTGCAGTCAAATACAACACAAGCCAAGGAGGTTCATCGATGGCACACGGAACAAAAGCTCTACTGACTTTTCTGTCATTCCTGTTGCTCGGCCTGCCTCTAGGCACTGCGGCAGCGGGCATTGAGACCATTCGCGTCTTTTCTGCCGAACAAGAGGGGTACGTCATGAGCGAAAAGGTTGTTAAGAATAACGCCGAATGGAAAGCACTATTGGACCCGATGCAGTACCACGTGCTACGGGAGGAAGGAACCGAGCGGGCCTTTACCGGCAAGTACAACGATCATCATGAGGTGGGCGTCTACACCTGCGCTGGCTGCGGCCTTGACCTGTTCCGCTCTGAGACCAAGTTCGAATCGGGTACCGGCTGGCCGAGCTATTTTGAGCCCATCGACGCTAATAACGTGGAATTGAGAAAAGACCGTAAGTTCTTCACCGTACGGACCGAAGTGGTCTGCGCCCGCTGCGGCGGCCATCTCGGCCATGTGTTTGATGACGGTCCTGCGCCGACGGGTAAGCGCTACTGCATGAATTCCGCGGCCCTCGACTTCACCCCCAATCAATAAAGAGCTGCGACAAGGAGACGACCATGAAACGACTCGCACTTCTGGTGTTGACTTTACTAGCCGCTGGGTTGGTAACAGTGGTGGCCGCAGACAAAAAGGACGGGGATATGACAGAAACTAAACGGACGGCCGCCATTGCGGCCCACACGGAATTGGCAATCTTTGCCGGGGGCTGTTTCTGGTGCATGGAGTCCCCCTTTGAAAAGCTACCGGGGGTACTCTCGGTGACCTCTGGCTATACTGGCGGGGAGAAAATTAACCCGACCTATCAGGAGGTCTCAGCCGGCGGTACCGGTCATACCGAGGCCATAGAAATCGTCTTTGATCCTTCCCAAGCAAGTTATCCACAGCTACTTGAAACCCTGTGGATGAACATCGACCCGACGGACGGCAACGGACAGTTTGTAGACCGGGGAAATCAGTACCGTTCTGGGGTTTTTTACCTGAACGAAGAGCAACGACTGTTGGCTGAAGCCTCTAAACAGGCCCTGGAAGACTCTGGGCGTTTCGATAAACCGATTATCACTGAGATCGTGGCGGCGACAACCTTTTATCCGGCTGAGGACTATCATCAGGATTACTATAAGAAAAATCCACTGCGCTATAAGTTTTACCGCTACAACTCAGGTCGGGATCGCTTTCTAGACCGCGCCTGGAGCGCAGAACGCGCCACCAAATAGTTTGCCAACAGAACAGCAAGGCCCGTCTCACTCTGGTGAAGACGGGCCTTAGTTTTAGCGGATGTGCAGAAGGTTTTCCTGTGTGCCTAATATTTAGGCAAAAGGGTGATTCCTTCGCAAAATCAAAGGATAGCGTGCGTCTCTTTCAGTCTATGCAGGGGGTTTTACACAGCCGCAGTGGATAGAACAGAGCTAACCTGCTCGGCCTGCCAATAGTTGCCAAGACACCCTGTGCATACAGGGCTTGTTCTGTCCGCCCATTGTGGATAACCCTGGCCCATGGTGGATGCAGAACCGCTTCAAACCGGTTTCGGTTCTGCCGTCGCTGGTAGCGCAACGGTCTGGTCCTTGCCCCGCCTTTTCGACTCGTACAGAGCGCCGTCGACCCGCATCATAAGATGATCCAAAGTCTCGCCTTCCTTATAGGTTGCCACGCCGCAACTGATGGTCACCGCCGCCGAGTCACCACCGTAACCGGCTAGCAACTTCTGAATGCGAACCTCAGTCCGTAACCGTTCCGCCACCTGCCGTGCCTGGCCTAGTTCGTTGTGAAGCAAAAGTACGAATTCATCGCCGCCCCAGCGGACCACCAGGTCGTTCTGACGAATATGGCCGGCGGCCAGGTTAACGATCTCTTTCAGCACGTGATCGCCGGCCATATGCCCGAGCCGATCGTTGACGGCCTTGAAATCGTCGATATCGAAGAGAATAACGGAAAAGGGCGCACCCTGCCGCTTGCTCATGTAGCAAGCCATCTCGAAACGACGATCAAACTCCCGCCGGTTGCAAGCCCCTGTCAGCTTGTCGATGGTGGCCATCTTCTCGAGCTGGCCCTGAAAGCGGTTGAGGATATAGACGATAATGGCGAGGATGGCGAAAATAATCAGGCCATCGATCGCCAAATTTTTATATAGGGTACGACGAAGGCCGGCCAGGGCCTGAGTCTCATCCTGCTCAACGAATAAAAACCACTCAAATTCAGGAAGATAGCGGGAGGTCAGAAGGATATGCCGGCCACCTCGCCAGAAGTCGAAGGAACCACTGTCCGATTTGGCGTTCAGTACCCGCCCCCCCAGCTCCCTCAGCCCTTCCAAGGCGCTGATATTCACCTGATCAACCAGACTCTGGTCCTTGTGCACCTTGATCAGGCCGTGCTGGTCGACCAAGTAGATGTCCCGCCCGTAGCGCTGCCGGTAGGATTTAAGGAGGTTGGCCACCATCTCCATATTGAGTCCGACGCCGGTCACACCGAGCAACTGGCCCTGGTAGTCATTAAGTCGGTGATTGATAAAGATGGTCAGGCTGTTCTCTGCCGCCTCGTTGGTGTCCACCACCAGATCGTAAGGCTTGTTCAGGGCCTTAAAGTCGTAATACCAGACATCGTGAGCATCTTCCGGGCTGATCTTTTTCTGAATGCCGTTGAAGTGATAGTAGCGCCCGGTCCGCTCGGAGACGAAAAAGGTCGAAAAAAAGCCGTATTTCTCCTCGATCACCTGCAGATAGCGAATGACCTTATCCGCCTCCCGTTCACCGCCGAGAGCCCAGTCCTTGAGAAAGGTATCGTTGGCCATCAGCGACGAGATGAAGATCGGCCGCATCAGGTCGGTTTGAATTTCAGAATAGATATTGTCGCGGGTCAGGGGCAGCGCATGGTCGATGATACCCTTGCGCACCGAGCGGCTAGAGGCCAGGTAGTTATTGATATTGGTCAGAACAAAACCGACGATGAGGATAATGCTGACCGACAGAATCAATTTTGTTTTCAGGGTCATACGTCGCATTTAATTCTCTCCGCTAAACAGGGCAGAGCCAGCGTTAAAGCAACCCAGGTCAGCAATAAGAGCTTCGCCTGCAACTGCCAACCTACTGGGCTTAAAATATTCAGCGTTTTTTCTTAAGCTTGCCCTTTAGATACTTTTTGCTGCCTTGCTTAATGTCATAATATTTAACCGCCAACCGCCAATAGGAGGGTAATGACTGGCCCCAATTCTTACAGTAACACTGGATTAACAGCTCTCGATCCGGCCAATCAAGCTTATAGCAGATCCGTATCAGATCTAAAATACGCATACGCCCAACAAGAGCCTTCTTCATCAATTTGGCTCGGCCGATGTCAATCAGGTAAGGGGTAATTTTACCGTCATCTTCCTGGGTAAGTATGAGGTTACCCACGGAAAGATCCCGATGCAGGATACCGGCATTGTGCATATTGCAAATAAAGCCCGTGAGCAGATCAAACCACTGCTGTTTATCGAGCCCCCGGTACTCTGTTTGCCCTTGCCGAAAAGCGTTGCACACCTGGCGTGAGGAAAACGCCCCGGGGATATATTGACAGATATAGTAGCTGTCCCTGACCCCGCTGTTGCGGTGACGCTCATAAAAGGCCACCGGCAAGGGCGTGCTGATGCCCTTCTGCAACATCTTGGAGGCGGTATTCCAGTGGCGCAGCCCCTTGCTCGGCTTGCAGAGATACAGCAGACGTTTGCTGCCCCGCGGGCGATTGAACTTGACCGTCAGCTGCCGCCTCCCATCAAGAGGGTGGGCGATATTCCACAACCGGTTGCGGCGGTCCCGCAGCACCGCCAGTTCAGCTTTTTGCACCACTTCGTCCGGAGCCAACTGGTCGCCCAGTGTCGGGGAAGGCAATTCGTCGGTGGTGGTAAAAGCTCCGCGCCAGTGGCGGTTTTTCCAAGGCAAGGCCTGCACCTTGGGCAGGGCAACATAAAGGATATCTGTTTTGCACTTTTTTAACATTGACCGGCGCTCCGGTAATTGTTGGTTGGTCAGCCGCGGAAAATCGATAAACAACGGCCGTTCGTTGATCGCCACAGGTGAATCGACGATTTTGCCGCAAGCATTGGTAAAAATAGCACCGGCCAGTTGCTCCGCACTGTACAGCTCATCTAGCCTATAGGCTTGGCTGTCACGGCACCAGCAAACATGAAACACCTCATTGTCGGCGCCGGTAAAGGCAAAAAGGCTAACCCCGTTGGCGTCACTGAAGGCCCAGTCACAGTAGGCGTTGCGAAGGCGCTGGGCGACATAGCCCAGGGCAAAAAATGCCGGGGTTACGGTAAAGTCTTCGACATCACCACGGACCCGTTTGTAAAAGCTTGAATGATCGATGGTGGGATAATCCTCGGCCAGATCATCGATCAAGCCGTCGCGCCCACAGATCATCGGCCCCCAGTAGACCCGGCCCAAGGAACCGCTGGTAGCGGCCAGCAGCAGATAACGGGCCAGGTAGTCAACCTTCTTATCCTGCGGATAGAGTGACCAACGGCGCAGCCGTTTGGTCGACCAGAACTTACAGGTCGAAAAAGTCTTCTGGCTGCCGGCCTTTTTTCCCAAAGACTGCAAGATACGCGCTTTTTTGACCAGATTAAGCTTTAGCAGGTTAGTCGCCCAACGCCCCAGAACACGATGGTCATAAGCCTCAGGTTCGATAACCCGTTCGACAAACAAGTTGTTGGTATGAATATCGGGAGCCCGTGAAATACGCCCCATGGCAGACAAAATGACGGCATTGTAGAGGGGCTCAAAGTCTTGAATATTTGGTCCCGCCAAAATGACGGCATGATCTTTCGCCGCCTCGCAAGCAATGTCCCAAGCCTGTAGATAGCTGCGGGGGCAAAAGCCGGACCATTTCTTACGGTTGGGGGTGCTTCCGATCTCGAAAACCTCAACCCGCTGGGCATAGCGGCTGAACACCTCGGCAACAAAGGCCCGCCATTGTTCCTGCGCTCCTTTGTCCGCCAGCATCTTTCTGGCCATGTCCAAGGGCGGAAGAACCACCAAAGAAACCTCAAATTTCTCATCAAGAAGTTTATCAAGAAATCGGGTTACCGGGCCGTCAAAACTACAATAGCTAAATCCCATCCGCACATTATTGATGCCGAGCTCCCGAAGACGGGCCAATACATAATCATCGCAACGCTCGTCCTCGGAAGAAGCGATATTTATACCGAAAAAACCTTCAGGAATTCGCAGGGGAGCCTGCGATTTATGACTCAGATAGCCCCAGGTAAACGGCGAGAGCAGGCTGGAGATGACATCCCCTACGGCGAGGGGCAAACAGTAACGGAGTTTGAGTAATTTGTTCAAAACAAAATCAACCTGTCAAAAAGACATTTAAGTTCAAAGGTGCGGTCAATCGCAGTATCGCCAGCAGATAAAATCACGCTCTGATAGCCCGAATTTTCCACTAAAAGAAAGCCACTAAAACAACCTGTGTTTCTTACACCAGCCCCTGTATTGCTGTCAAATCGCGAGAGGGATAACCGCAATCTGCAGCGGATAAAAGCGGCAGAGGAAGAGGGTCCATAAATCAGGGGACATATTCAAACCCTATCAACCAAAACCGATTGTTCAATTTGATCGACTAAACCCTCAACTGACTATAGTAACACGACCTATTTCAGGATCATTCCACCAGTTCCTGCCGCACCTGGTTCAGCGTTCCTCCTGCTAGCAGACTATCTCGCTGACGTTGAGATACATCCAGCAAGGCGATGACCACATCACCGTTCAACTGCACGGGTATTTCCCTATCGCCCCGTTCGACGCGCTGTCGCACATCAACGATTTCGAGCACCATGCCCTCTGCCAGCCGATCGTAATCGGCCTGATTCTTAAAAATCAATGGCAAAACACCGAAATTGCACAGGTTGGCCTGGTGAATGCGGGCGAAACTCTTGGCCAGCTTAACCCTTACTCCAAGATATCGCGGTGCCAAAGCGGCGTGCTCGCGACTGGAGCCCTGGCCGTAGTTGTCACCGCCGACCACCGCCACATCGCCCAGTTCGCGACAGCGGGAATGAAAGTCAGAATCCAGCTGATAGAAGACGAATTCACTGATCGCCTCGATGTTGGAGCGTAGCGGCAGCACTTTGTTGCCGGCGGGCATGATGCCGTCGGTGGAGATATTGTCGCCCACCTTAATGGCCACGGTGAGTCGCAAGGCCTCGGGCAGCGGAGCAAATTCGGGAAAGGGTTTAATATTTGGACCACGCACCACCTCGGTAAGGCGTAGTTTCTCACTGGGATAGACGACCGATGAACGGTCTATAAGCCGCTTTTGCGGCTCTTCAATCTGTGGGTAGGCCATCTGTTCTGCAAGCTCCCGGGGATCGGTGATGACCCCGGTTAGAGCGGCAGCCATGGCCGTTTCGGGAGAGCAGAGGTAGACCTGGTCGTTTTTGGTGCCGGAGCGGCCGGGAAAGTTGCGGGGAAAGGTGCGCAGACTGACCTGGCCGGTGCCGGGCGCCTGGCCCATGCCGATGCAGCCGAGACAGCCGGACTGATGAATCTTGGCCCCGGCCATCATCAGCGGCAGAATGCCACCGGCCTCGGCAATATTCTCTAGTACCTGGCGACTGCCGGGGTTGATGTGCAGATCGGTCTCCGGGGCGCTGTGACGGCCTTCGAGGATGCGCACCACCCGCAACAGATCCTTGTAACCGCTGTTGGCGCTGGAGCCGACGATCACCTGATGGACTTTGGTGCCGGCCACCTCAGCCACCGCCACCACCTTGCCCGGCGATGAGGGACAGGCGATAAGGGGTTCAACAGTAGCCAGATCGATCTCGTCATAGGCATCGTAACGGGCGCCCTCATCGGCGGACAGAGGCTGCCAAGATTCTTCGCGCCCCTGGGCGGCCAGATAGGCGCGGGTCTGCTCGTCGGAAGGGAACAGTGAGCTGGTGGCGCCAAGCTCGGTGCCCATGTTGCCGATGGCTGCTCTATCCTCGACGGACAAAGTAGCGACGCCGGGACCATAGTATTCCACCACCATGCCGACGCAACCCTTAACGTCGTAGCGCCGCAGCATCTCGAGAATGACATCCTTGGCGCTCACCCAGTCAGACAGTTTTCCCGTCAACCGCACCCCCAGAACCTGCGGGCAGGGCAGGTAATAGGGGCGGCCAGCCATAGCCAGGGCCACGTCGAGGCCACCGGCCCCCATGGCCAGCATGGACAAGCCCGCAGCAGCAGGCGTGTGACTGTCAGCGCCAAGCAGAGTCAAACCGGGGCGGCCAAAATTTTCCAGATGCACCTGATGAGAGATACCGTTTCCGGGATGGCTGAAATGGATACCGTAGCGGGCACAGGCGCTCTGCAGGTAGCGATGATCGTCGGCGTTGCGAAAATCAGTCTGCAACAGATTGTGATCGACATACTGGGCGGCCAGCTCGGCCCGCACTCTTTCCAGGCCAAGAGCCTCAAACTCGAGCAAGGCCATGGTACCGGTGGCATCCTGCAACAGAGTCTGATCGATACGGATAGCAATCTCTGCCCCGGAATCAAGAGTTCCTTCCAGAAGATGAGCGGCAAGAATTTTTTCGGTCAGGTTGTGAGCCATGACAACTCCCTTTATCATCCAATTAGTTTTCGCGAATACACCAAATAGTCCTCAGTGCCAAAACAATACAGCACACAGGGAAATCAAGGGCCGCTTGCATTCCCGGCCCCCTTCTGTTAAGTAAAAAGCGCTTTAATTATAACCTGGTTCCGCGAGTAAGGGGCGAGAAAAGAGTCTAAGTGCTTGGCCTGAATAAGGCTTTCAAAATATCTTAGGCTCAGCCATAGGTTCGTCGGTGAGTTTTTGACCCCTTAGGCAGGTCAATAACTTGCGCTATATTTCCGTCAATGACTTACGAATCCAGGTATACATCAATGGAGGAATTAAGATGAGCGCATTCTTCGCTACACTGGAAACCATTCTACAAGAGACCTTTCTCGGCATTAGCCTGAGCCGCTTTGCCGGCGCCTTCGTGGTGCTAATCGCGGCACTGATAATGAAAAAAGTATTTGCCCACCTGTTCGTCAAAGTGATCTTTCCCCTGGCAACCCGCACCAAAAGCCGCTATGACGATCTCTTTTTGCAGAGCATTAGAAAACCGGCGGAATTGCTGCTGATCATCATCGGTCTGTTCATTGCCTTGCAGATACTGCAACTGCCAACTGAGCCTGTCAACCTGCGGCGCGGCGCCTACGGTCTGCTCAAGGGCCTGGTGACCTTCGACATCGCCTGGGCGCTGTTCAATCTGGTGTCGCTCCTCGAAGCCTTTCTCTCCGGCTGGGTGAGCAAAACCGAATCGACCCTCGACGACCACCTGCTGCCCTTTATCCGCAAGAGCGTGCGGGCCTTCATCATCTTTCTGGCCGTGATCATGACCATTCAGAATCTCGGTTATTCCATCTCCGGCCTGCTTGCCTCCCTCGGTATCGGCGGTCTGGCGGTAGCCCTGGCAGCCAAAGACACCCTGTCCAACATCTTCGGTTCGATCATGATCATCCTCGACCGGCCTTTTCTCATCGGCGACTGGATCAAGGCCGGCGACATGGAGGGTACCGTCGAGGAGATCGGCTTTCGCTCGACCAAGGTCCGCACCTTTGCCAAGACCCTGATCACGGTACCGAACAACATCATCGCCAACCTATCGGTGGATAACATTAGCCGCATGCCCAAGCGGCGCATCAAGCTGACTATCGGCGTCACCTACGAAACCAGCCCGGAGCAGATGCGCCGGGCCGTGGAGGCGATTCGTGGCATGCTTCGGACCCACACCGCCATCGACCAGGATTTCTTTCTGGTCAACTTCACCGAGTTTAGTGCCTCATCCCTCGACATCCTGGTCTACTGCTTCACGAAAACCACGGTCTGGGGTGAGTACCTCGACGCCCGCGAGAACGTCTGCCTGCAGATCATGGACATTCTTGAGGCCCACGGCATGGAGATCGCCTTTCCCAGTCGCAGCATCTACCTGCGCAATGCTGACGAAGAAGAGACCCTACCGCTGGTCGAGCACTAAGGCTCCAACCGCTTTTCCAATGCTAGCACCTGCAGAGGGGGTGGCCAGCACCGTGTAGGCAGTGAGGGACAGACTGTCGATGCTGCACTGGACCAGAAATTCGGCGAACTCCGAGTAGTCACTTGGGGCCTGGCTGCAGATACCGTTCTTGCGGCCGGCCTTTTTTACTCGGCCAATAACATCGGCGATGGAAGGATTTACAGGGGAGAGTCTTCGGAAGTTAGCGGTGCGGCGGCCGCGGTCATGGTGCATTCTTCAGCCAAAGCGGCCAATAGGGCCTGCGCATCCTTACGACGGGAGGCGGGATAAGCGACCTCGACCAGCGCCTGTCGATTATCCAGAGTCGTCACAAAAGCCACACCGTCGTAACTTTCGAGGATGAAACGCAGATAACCGATCTGGCGACGCGGCAAACAATAATAGCTCTTTAGCAACGGACCCTCCTGTGCAGAATTTTTCAAATGGCAAATTGCCAGAGCAACAAGCCACAGATGATGATGCTCGTGCAGAGCCGGCCTGGCAGACCATCGACCCGCAAGAGGTGGACAGAAGCTTGATCGGCCCCCTCACTCGCAAACGGGCTCGGCTCTGGGCCTTGGTTCTTGAAGCGCGGGGCCTGCCCTGCCGCCTGGAACAGCAGGCGGGGCGTTGGCAACTGTGGGTGCCGGAAAAAGGACAGCTCAGGGCTCTCGACGAGCTGCACCGTTACGAAACGGAGAACCATAACTGGCCGCCACCATTGGCACCATCGGTGCCCCTTAAAAGCAATAGCCTGATCACCCTGTCACTGCTGGCGTTGCTCGGCATCTTTCACAATCTGAGCAGCCTGAATATTCCAGGACTCCACGGCCTAAGCATCGACTGGCTGCAGCTCGGCAATGCCGATGCCGGGGCGATTCTCGCCGGTCAATGGTGGCGAGCCGTCACCGCCTTAACCCTACATGCCGATGGTCTGCATCTGCTCGGCAACCTCCTGATCGGCGGTTTTTTCATCGATCGCTTAAACCGCGAACTCGGTATCGGTCGAGGCTGGGCTCTGGTGTTGCTTGCTGGCACGCTGGGTAACCTGGCTAATGCCTTGCTACAGCCTTTAAACCATCGCTCGGTGGGACTATCGACGGCGGTATTCGGCACCGTCGCCATCCTGGCGGCCCGTAGCGCCTGCCACCATCGCCACTCTTTGCGGCGGCGCTGGCCCCTGCCTCTGGCGGCGGCCCTTGCGCTGCTCGGCCTGCTCGGCAGCAGCGGCGAGTTGACCGATATCGGCGGCCACCTGTGGGGCTTCGTTGCCGGACTGGGCCTCGGCTGGCTGAGTAGCCTTTTCTGGCCTGGCCAGCGCACCGAGCGCCGCTGGAGCAACCTGCTGGCGGGGCTAGGCAGCGCGGCCCTGATTATCGGCGCCTGGCTGGCGGCACTCAATCAGTAACGCCAAACCAAGTCCAATAAAAAGCCGCCCCGTGAAACTATCTCGAGGCGGCTTTTACAGTTTTATCCTGGGATCAGATCCGTTTCATCTGCCGCTCAACTTGCCACAGACCGAGCAGCAGCAGTCCGACCCCGACACAGATAGCGATATCGGCCACGTTAAAGGCTGGCCAGTGATGGCGGTACCAGTGCACATCGAGAAAGTCGATTACCTCGCCGAGCCGCACCCGATCCACCAGGTTGCCGATGGCGCCGCCGAGGACCAGACTCAGGCCGATCTGCTGACCCCGCTGAGAGTCCTCCACCTGGTTCAAATACCAAAGGATGCCGACCACCGCCAGCAGAGCCACACAGATAAAAAACGGCACCCGAAAGGCGCTATCGGCGAACAGACCGAAGGCCGCCCCCTTGTTACGCACATAGGTGATATGAAAGAAGTTCTCCACCACCTCAAGGGACTCGTAGAGATCGAAGCGCCGATCGATAAAGACCTTGCTGAGTTGGTCAAAAAAGACTACTAACCCGGCGATGGGCAGCGCCAGACGCAACCGGTTTATCATCATGAAGCCGCCAGAGCCTCCCGGCAACGCTGGCAGGCGCCGGGATGGGTCTCATCGGCACCGACGGTAACCGAGTAGTTCCAGCAGCGCTCGCATTTATCGCCCTGGGCCTTTTCGATGCGGATTTTAAGGCCAGGCACGGCCTCGCCAACTTGAGAGGTTTCCAAGTTAGTGCAGAGTTCCGCTTGGGAAACAATGAACAGGGTGGCCAACTCCTCCCGATAATCTTCGAGCAGCTCAGCCACCGGGCCTGCCGGCGCCTCCAGC
This sequence comes from Desulfuromonadales bacterium, assembly GCA_013619105.1. Lineage (GTDB taxonomy): Bacteria > Desulfobacterota > Desulfuromonadia > Desulfuromonadales > Syntrophotaleaceae > Syntrophotalea_A. The sequence continues at coordinate 26,785 of JABXKU010000014.1, read as the reverse complement.
AAAACCCGAGCATCGAGGGAATGCCCAACCAATTTTTCGTTGCGGGCCAACTCCAACGCTTTGCTCACATCGGAACGAACCGCCAGTAATTGCCGGTAACGCTCGTTAAGAGCGGTATCAATCAGGCTGTTTTCAAAGTGGGGGAAGCGAGCCAGATGCACACTCTGCTCCCGCTCGCCGGGCAGATACTGCCAGATTTCCTCGGCGGTAAATGACAGCACCGGAGCCACAAGCCGGGTCAAGGCATCGAGAATGCGGTACATAGCGGTCTGGGCACTGCGCCGGGCCAGACTTCTGGGCGGTGAAATGTAGAGACGATCCTTGAGTACGTCGAGATAAAAGGAGCTCATCTCTACGCTGCAGAAGTTGTGCACCGCGTGGTAGATTACGTGAAATTCGTAATCGTCGTAGGATTTCTCCACCCGAACGACCAGATCCTCCAATTGACCAAGGGCCCAGCGGTCAGTTTCCAGCAAATCACTATCTGCAACACTGTCCGTCGCCGGATCGAAGTCGTGAATATTGCCGAGAATGTAGCGAGCGGTGTTGCGAATACGGCGATAAGCGTCGGAGATGCGCTGCAGAATCTCCTGACTAACGCGAATATCGTCCCGATAGTCCTGAGCCGCCACCCACAAACGCAGGATTTCGGCGCCGAACTTCTTGATAATTTCTTCGGGAGCAACCACGTTACCGGTCGACTTGGACATCTTCTTGCCCTTGCCGTCGACCACGAAACCGTGAGTCAGTACCGCCTTGTAGGGAGCCACACCGCGAGTACCAACGGAAGCAAGCAGGCTGGAATGGAACCAACCGCGATGCTGGTCGCTACCTTCCATGTAGAGATCGGCCGGGGAGTTGAGATAGTCCCGGTTTTCGAGGACCGCAGCGTGGGAAACACCTGAGTCGAACCAGACGTCAAGGATATCGGTCTCCTTGACGAATTCGCCACCGCCGCAAGAGGGACAAGCGGTACCGGCCGGCACCAACTCGGAGGCCTCTTTTTCGAACCAGATGTCGCTACCCGTCTCTTCGAAGAGATCTGCGATATGGTGCATAAGCTTGCCGTCGGTCATGGCTTCGCGGCAGCTGGCACAATAGAAAATAGTGATCGGCACCCCCCAGCTGCGCTGGCGGCTGATGCACCAGTCGGGACGCTTTTCGATCATGCCGTAGATGCGTTCCTGGCCCCAGCGTGGGATCCACTGCACATCGTTGATGTGTTGCAGGGCCTTTTCACGCAGATCGTTGGCGGCCATAGAGACAAACCACTGCTCCGTGGCGCGAAAGATGACCGGCTTTTTACAGCGCCAGCAGTGAGGATAACTGTGGGAAACCTTGCCCAGTTTGAGCAGGGCGCCGACCTCCTCCAGCTTGGCGTTGACCGCCTCGTTGGCTTCGGCCAGCTTCATGCCGCCGAACAGCTCCAGATCAGCCACGTATTTGCCGTAGTCGTTGACCGGATTGAGAATTTCCAAGCCGTAAGCGAGCCCGACCACATAATCATCCTGACCGTGACCGGGGGCAGTATGTACGCAGCCGGTACCGGCCTCAAGGGTGACGTGATCGCCGAGAACCAGCATCGAATCGCGCTGATAAAAGGGATGACGGCAGGCCTTGCGCTCAAACAGTTTGGCATCAAAAGTCGTTACAATCTGGTAGTCGTCAATGTCCAGCTGGCTCATAACACTGGTCACCAGGCCCTCGGCAATCACCAGCAGTTCATCGCCAGCTTCGACCACGGCATAGGGTAGCTCCGGGTTGAGACAGACCGCCAGGTTGGCTGGAATGGTCCAAGGGGTGGTGGTCCAGATGACAAAGGACAGGCTCCGGCCAGCCAACTCCATCAGCTCCTCGGGCAGCTCATCGGCAAAGGGAAACTTGACGAAGATCGACGGCGAGGTATGGTCGGCGTATTCGACTTCGGCCTCAGCCAGAGCGGTGACGCAAGAAGAACACCAGTGGATCGGTTTCTTACCCTTGAAAAGACCACCCTGCTCGGCAAAGTTGGCCAGCTCGCGAGCGGTGGAAGCTTCGTAGTGCTCGGTCATGGTCAAGTAGGGGCGATCCCATTCGCCAAAAACGCCAAGACGTTCGAACTCGTCGCTCTGAATTTTGACCCACTCGGCAGCATACTCGCGGCAAGCCTTGCGGATCTCGCTCTTGCTCATATCGCGTTTTTTCTTGCCGAGTTTCTTATCGACCATCAGTTCAATGGGCAAGCCGTGGCAGTCCCAGCCCGGTACGTAAGGGGCGTAAAAACCCTGCATACGGCGGCTTTTCAGCACCACATCCTTAAGAATCTTGTTCAGCGCATGACCGATATGGATGTGTCCGTTGGCATAGGGAGGTCCATCGTGCAAAGTGAAGTTAGGCAGAGTTTTCCCTGTCTCTTCGAGCTTCTGATAGAGCCCTTCGGTCTGCCACTTCTCGAGCATCTCCGGTTCCCGTTTGGGCAGATTTCCGCGCATGGGAAAATCAGTTACCGGCAGATTGAGGGTCGTTTTGTAATCCATATCGCTGCTCCCGCGTTGCTTTCATGGGTAAAAATCAAGTCAAGTAAGTTAGCAAAACGGCCGCATAAGTACAAGAAAAAAGGCCTCCAAGAGGAGACCTGAATTCCAGTGTGAGACGCCCCTGCGGGGCGTCGGGCGTTAGCAACTACAAACGAGACCAAACCTAAATTAATTCGAAAAAACTTACAGAATGGCTAAGCAAAAATTTCGCCCTACAAGGCCTGGTGTTTTTTCAGGGGCAAGGGCATACATTTAGTATGTCGAGGTCCTCGAAAAAACGCCGTAACGCCGTAGGACGGACTTTTTGCGACGCCATCAACCTTCGACCTCCGTCAAACCGAGCAGACTTCTTCGCAACAGATTGGAGATATTGGTTCCCGACTGCTTAGCCAGCTTCTTCAGCTGCTCCATCTCGCGGTCGTTGATGCGGCAGGAGACAATAAACTTTTTAGGACTTTCAACGGATTTACCCATAACACACCCTCCAATGAACCCTGTTACACAAAGTCAGTCAAAGACCAAGCACCTTAACCGATTAAATACAAACAATTGTATACGTCATTGCAAAGCTGTTGCCACAACCGCATTTCTAGCAAAGTTTTGAATTTATCCCCGTTATTTCGTACACTTGTTATGCATCACAGGGTACAACAAGCACCATTTCCTGTTCCTAGCCAACGTCTCAATCAGACACAATCCGCACCGGAGCGCTACAATTTAACCCGCGCCAGTAACCATTGTATCGATTGCGCTGCCATTTCCGGAAACCAGCCTCTAGCAAAAAGAGCGCCCACCGCACACTGCGACAGACGCTCTTTATTCTGGATGAGGTAATCAAAATAGCTTGTGCCCATTCGGAAACTCTAAATGGACACAGTGAAGTTTTCATATGGGAAACGAGCAATTCTCCCCAAGGTCAAGGAAATCAAGCCCTTGCACGGAGGCGTAGCTGTTTACGCCGCACACGTAAGGGCGCGGATTGACGCCGAGATTGGGGGAAAGGGCCGTTTCCGGATGAAAACTAGCTAAGTAGTCCTGTCAACGGACGCCAGGCGATCGAGCAGACGATAGAGGGTTTCATGCAGGCGCTCAAAGACCGCAGGCGGTGCCGCCAGCATCTGCTCGACACTCTGCACATAGTTTCCGGGCACTATCTCCTCGGCACAATGATCGATGAGTCGCCGCATACTCTGTGCGGTGAACTCAAAGTGAAATTGCAGGCCGAGCACCCGCTGATCGTACAAAAAGGCCTGCTGAACACAGGCGCTGCTACTGGCCAGACAATCGGCTCCGACGGGCAGCTCAAAGGTATCGCCGTGCCAATGATAGGCCTGTAGCGGTTCGTCCATCTCGCCGAAAAGATTCGACTGACGCCCGGCTTCGGTCAAGTGCAGAGGCCACCAGCCGATCTCCCGCTCGGCTCCGGCATAAACCGGTGAACCAAGCCGCTCAGCCAGCAACTGAGCACCGAGACAGATGCCGAGCAACGTCTTACCGGCAGCCAGAGCCTGATCGATACAGGCCTTTTCCGCGGCCAGCCAGGGATACTGCAGTTCCTGGTATATATTCATCGGCCCGCCCATGATCAGCAGCCAGTCGAAAACATCCGGCGACGGTAGTGCCTCACCGGCATAGAGTCGGCTGATGACCAGGGAGTGACCTCGTTTCGCCGCCCAGTCGGCGATGGCCGCCGGCCCTTCGAATGGCACATGTTGCAGGCAGTGAATACGCATTGTGTTTCTCCTCGGTTATAGCGTCGGCTACAAAAAGCCCTCCATGACCCCCTCCTCGACCAGGGTAAAGGTCACATTGGTGCCTTGGCCGAGACAACTTTCGACCATCATCTGACCGCCGTGGGCCTCGACGATGGTCTTGGCGATGGTCATGCCGAGCCCCAGGCCACCGGCCGCTGAGTTAGAGGCATCGACCCGAAAAAACTTGTCAAACACCCTTTCCAGCTGTTCCGGCGACATGCCAATCCCCTGGTCCTCGATCGAAACCCGGAATTCGGGACCCAGCTTGCGGCACGTTACCGAAATGCGACCGCCATCGGGTGAAAACTTCACCGCGTTGCTGAGCACGTTGTCCAGCACCTGCAGCACCTTCCCTTCGTCGATGTCCAACTCCACCGGTTCACTGGGGAGGTCGAACTCAAAACAATGCCCGCTCTGCACCTGCTGAAAGGGGATCACCGCCCGCTGCACCAGGTCGCAAAGATCGCAGGGACCTTTTTCCAGGGGGAGGCTCTGGCCGAGCTGCACTCGGCTGATATCGAGCAGATCGCCTATGATCCGACCCAGGGCATCAGCCTTCTGGAAAATGATCTCAAGATAATTGCGTTGTTGCACAGCATCGAACCCGCCCAACCGTTCCTGCTGCAACAGGATTTCCGCAAAGCCCATGACCGCCGTCAGCGGGGTGCGCAGCTCGTGGGCGGCGGTGGCGATAAATTCGTTTTTGAAACGATCGATCTCCCGCTCCCGGGTAACATCCCGCAGAATGGAAATAGTTCCCGAACGTTGCCCGGTGGCACTCTCCACATACCCGGTGCGGGCCTGGATCAAAATCGGTTTGCGGGTACTGGGAGCACGAATCTCCCATTCGATCTGCTGGCGGGGCCGGCGGCCCGGCTGCAACCAGACTCCCGGCAGTCCTTCCTGCGGCAACACCGAGCGCAACGCCTGCCCCTGCACCTGCTCAAAGGTCACCCCCATAAGCGTTTCGGCGGCGCGGTTCATCCGGGTAATGCGCTGATTCATGTCGGCAACGATCAGGCCTTCAGTCACCGACTTGAGAATGAGGTCGACGCTGTCCCTGGCCTGCTCCGCCTCGACAAGGGTTTGCTCCAGCTCCCTCTTGACCCGTTGCCGGCCACGAATGTTCCAGACCAGCAAAAGGCTGATGGCCGTCAGCAGTACCAGCCCCTCGCCCCCCAGCCACAGGTAGTGTTTATCGATGGCATAGAGACTGGAAGGGCGGTTAACCACCTGGCTATCGGGAGGCAGGTCCTGCACGGTCAGGCCAAAGCGGACCAGTTCACGATGATCGAACATGTATTGGTTGGCACCGGCGGTGATCACCGGCAGATCATCGGCCGGCGTACCGTCGAGAATGCGCAGCAGCAACCCGGCGGCCAGACGCCCCTGCTCGGCGGCAGAAATAAGTTTGCCGCCGACAATGCCGTGATCAAGAAAAAAACCCCAGAAACCGTAAATGGGCACCGGACAGACAGCCCGCAAGGCCTCGCTGCTTTCGGCAAACGTCAGGGGTTGGCCAGCGGCATTTCGGACCAGGACGCTCAACAGCACCAGGCTATCGGCCTCCAATCCCTTCAGGCGGGTTTGCAGTTCTTCCAGCGGCACATCGTTCCAGAAGGAAAATTGCACCTCCGGCGATACCCGGCCGGGCAGTGCCTGCAATCGCTGCTGAATCAAGCGGCCGGTCGTTGTCCGCTTGTTGCCGACAACCACAACCTTTCTTGTAGCAGGATGCAGACGCAGCGCCGTCTGCAGGGTCTCGAAATAATCCGGTTGCTCCGCAACGCCGGTGATCCCCACCTGGCCACGGAACATGCTTTTATCAAAATCATTAACCCCGCAAAAGACTAGCGGAACCCCCGGCAACAACTCCTGGCGAATTCCCAGCACAAAATCGAGTGCCCGGTTGTCGGAAACCAGAACCGCACTGTAACTTCGCCCCTTGAGCTTGTAACGGTAGAGTTCCTTAAGAACCTGTTCGTAATAGAACGATTCGACATATCGTTTGGCATCCAGATATTCTATTTGAGCATCAATATCCGGTCTGATTTTCTTTAGCTCACCGAGTACCGCGCTGTTGATATTTCCCGTCCATCCGAGCTCGGGATGATAGGAATGAACCACAAGGACCGAGGGAGACTGTTCACCGGATAAAACGGAATCGGGACAAAAAAACCCGGATACCATTAGAACAAGAAGCAACATTTTCAAGAAAGGTTTTTTAATCCACATAAATCTTCCAACAGTTAAATCAGGCAAACAACAGTTTCGAGCCACAACAGCGGCATACTATAGCGCATAAATCTCCCGGCGCCACAGCAGACAATATTTTTTCGGCCGAATTAAAACAGACAAACAAAAATGCCCGCACTACTTATGAGTGCGGGCGTTTTCAGATCGTTTCAACATGAAATGGCTACGAGATAGTTCAACATCTCGAGATCAACTTACGCGCCGTTCCGCCGCCAGCATGGTATTGCGCAGCAACATAGCCACGGTAGTCGGCCCAACCCCGCCGAGCCGGGGAGTGATCCAGCCGGCCACTTCTCCGACCTCTTCGGCCACGTCGGGCAGAAGTCGCCGCCCCTCCCAGCTGATACCACCGCTAATCACCACCGCCCCTGGTCGCACCATATCCGGCTGAACGATCCCCGGACAACCGGCTGCTGCGATGACAATATCGGCCCGCCGGGTATAGGATCCCAGGTCGGCAATGCCCGAATGGACCACGGTCACCGCGGCATTAGCGAAGGGCTGTTTGAGAGTCATGAGCAGGGACAGGGGACGACCCAAAGTCGGACCGCGACCGATGATCACCACCTCCTTGCCTTCCACGGCAATCTGATAGTGCTTAAGCATCTCGCGAATACCCGCCGGCGTACAGGGTACTGGCCCCGGTTCCTGCAGCACCAGACGACCCAGATTGACAGGATGCAAGCCGTCAGCATCTTTGTCGGGATCCATCATCAACAGAGCTTCGTTGAAGTCGAAACCGCTGGGCAGGGGATACTGAATGATATAAGCGTCGACGTCAGGACTGTCGTTAAAGTCCTTGACTGCTGCCAGCAAATCAGCCTGACTGGCACTGGCCGGGATTTCAATATGGAACGAAGCGATCCCTACCGACTTGCAGGTTTCACGTTTTTTATTGACGTAACTGACACTCGGACCGTCAGCGCCAACCAGAATGGTCCCGAGGCCGGGAGTGACACCTCGACCTTTCATCACTGCAACACGGCTGGCTACATCTGCCAGCACCCCTTCGGCGACCACTTTTCCTTCCAGCAATTTCGCTGCCATGAAAACTCCTTATCCAACGCTATAAACTATATCGGCCGAAGTCTTCAAAACAGACCCGCCGGAGAAGATACTTATTGGGCCCTAGACTAAACCGGATACCAACCCGATTCAACCGCAAACTGTTTGGCAAAAAGGGCAAAAGGCCCCTTATTTTTAACAGGAGCGGGGAGCTTACCGTGCGGAAGCTGGGCTTCGGAAAGATTAGCCGGCTACCGCCATGGCAATGCCGTGGCGATGAGCCTGTTCGTAGCAGGCAACCTCTTGCTCGTCGCCATCATCGAGCGGCGCAACAACTTCTGCCGGGGGACGTTCCAGGCCAGCGGGCTGCCAGCCATTCTGTACCAGATAGTGATGGGCACGGCGCAGAGCACCGTCCGGATCACGGTCAACGACCCAGAACCGAACCCGCTTCTCTTCGATCGGACTCTCGGCAGTCCCAAGAGGGGCTTCCTGAGCACGAAATTCCAGATAATAGGTCTTCATAACACTCGCTATCTTCCCACTATGCAGGCAATAAAATTATTAATCTCAGTTGCTGTGGATTAAAGCTGTTATCCGCTTCCTGACCAACCACCTTCACGACGGTCCGCGAGCCTCGAGCCATAAATCGACAAGGGATATTCCCTTTTACATACCAGATTCTGCCACAAAGACCAAGGGGGCTCCGAATGGAGCCCCCTTGGTCACGGAGAAAATTTCTTTAAAACAGTTACTCTGTGGGCCCTAGGGAAGGTACAAAGAGGACCTTTCCGGTGCCGGCAAGGCCTGGGCAGAAGAAGCAACGGTTGTTGGCTGCCCTACCTTGAACTGCTGCAGCATCTGCAGCAACTGTTCTGCCTGACTTGATAGCTCCTCGGAGGCCGCAGCGCTTTCCTCGGCATTGGCAGTATTGCGCTGGGTGACCTGATCGATCTGTCCCAGCCCCTGATGCACCTGACCGATACCCGCCGATTGCTCGCCGCTGGCGGCAGCGATGTCGCCGATCAGTTCCGTCGCTTGGGTCGCCCCAGACACGATGCCATCCAGAGCGGTGGAGGTCTGGCCAGCAAGCTCACTACCGTTGCGGGTCTTGTCCATAGCGTTGTCGATTAATTCGGCCGTCTCTCTGGCGGCTTTAGCGCTGCGACCCGCCAGATTGCGTACCTCCTCGGCGACCACCGCAAACCCTTTGCCGTACTGACCGGCGCGAGCCGCTTCGACAGCGGCATTCAGGGCCAACAAGTTGGTCTGGAACGCAATTTCATCGATTACCTTGTTGATCTTGGAGATATCGCCGCTGGCCTGGTCGATCTCGCTCATCGCCAGCACCATGCCGTTCATCAACTCCCGACCTTCAACAGCGCAGGTCTTGGTCGTGGCCGACAGCTGGTTGGCCTGGTTGGCGTTATCGGCGTTGTCTCGAGTCTGAGCCGCCAATTCGGTCATAGAAGCGGATATCTGCTCCAGGGATGCTGCCGATTCGGTGGCCCCTTGAGACAGGTCCTGACTGGAGTCAGCGACCTGGGATGCAGCGCTGGCGATCTCTTGAGCAGCAGACTGCACGCGGGTGATAACCTCCTGCAGGCTGCTGTTAGCCCGAGCTAGGGGTGCGGCAATGAGCCCCTTGGCTTCAAATGTGAAGTCCCCGGCGGCCAACTTGTCGAAGGCCGCCAAGACCTCGCTTTGCAGATTGTCGGCAAAGGAGTCCATGGTGGTGGCGATCTGACCGATCTCGTCTTTGCGCTGCAGATTCAGACGCCGGTCGAGTTGCCCCCGCTCAAGATCGACGATCATCGCTACCGCCGCCCGCAAGGGCTGACTGATACCCCGCGCTAGCAGAAAGCCGCCGGTAGCGGCCAGCGTCACCACCAGGGCCGCCAATAGTGCCACCCAGCGGATCATACTGTTCAAACCACCTTCCACCTGGTCGATTGTCTCCTGCAGGTCGTCCTCATACATTGAGGCACAGACAACCCAGTCCCAAGGAGCAAAATAGGTAATAGCGGCGAGTTTCTGGCGCGGCGCGCTTTCTCCTTCGTTTTTCCACGAGTACGCTTGAAAGGCGATGGGAATCGAGCCACTGTTCTGCTCCATGGCCAGGGCATTATCCACTATGGAACGGATAAACGGGCGCCCCTCGGCATCTTGAACATCGTACATCGGTTTGCCATCCACCTGACCGCCTTTGGAGATCACAAAGCGCCCCTTCTGGTCACCCTTGCCGCCAAGCACGAACACATAGCCGGTCTTACCGACCACGGTATCCATGATACCTTTACGCAGGCTGGCGACATTTTCCTGTTTCTCACCGAAATAGAGAATGCCTACAACCTGCTCATGGGCGGCATCCCAAATTGGTTTATAGGCCGTGATATACCAGGCGTTGACCACATAAGCGCGGCCGTAAAAGGTCTCGCCACGCAGAACCGAACTGATGACCGGATTGGGTTTGCCGTCGGGATTAATGCGGGGGATATAGGTACCGATGGCGCGCTGACCGTCGAGCTTTTGCACGTTGGTCGCCACCCGCAACATGTCACCTTCGGTGTTCATACGCTGAAAGATGGTACAGGTGCCGCCGACCAAGTCCTTAACCTTGTCCACCAGTGGGCTAACCGCATTGCCCTTGCTCACCTGCCCCAACCATTGCTGGCCGACCATCATCTTCGGTAGCCTCTGGGTCGTTTTCTGTTTGGTATATTGGTTAACCACCTGCCAGGCAACCGTCTCTTCGGCAAAGTTAACCGGCCCGGCACCGGACATAACCTCTTCGGCCACCTTCAGATTGTTGGCTACCGTCTGGCTGACCGATTCGTACATGGCCTGACACATCAGGTAGACGCTCTGTGCGGCCTTAGCTGTTTCGTCGCGGCCCTGCGCCGAGATGATGGCATCAACCTTATTTTCTATCACATTCTTCTGATAAAGAGTGATGCCAACGATGGACAAAGCCGTTATCAACACCAGGGCGATACACATACCGCTGATTTTCCACTGAATATTCATGACTCCTCCTGATAGATTACATATAGCAATGCGAACGGACTCCAGCACAGACAGGCCGGAACCCTTTTCAAAGAGACATATTGTTTGGAATAAATTTAGGGAAGAACAATTGCAATAAAGGCGGGATTCTACATGAAAAAACTTATCAACGGAATCTTATTTTTTACAAAAATAAATGTGTAGCCTCTTAGTTCCAAAATGAGCCACTGGGTTGCGCCTGAGCGGAAAACATCTGGAACCATTAGGCTTTATTTGACACACTGTCGCCGCCACTTCGCCACAGAACCAATAAACCGGTCAGCAAAGCACCACCGGCGACCAGAAACAAAACAGACAAACCGCACCATTCGCCGACCAGACCGAGCAACAGCGAACCACTGAAGTTTCCGGCATCAAGAGCGCCGGTAAAGATACCGGTCACCTTGCCGCGCACCGCAGGTGGCTCGCCGCGAATCGCCCAGGAATTGAGGGCCGGATAGAGTAGGCCGTGACCGCAACCGGCGACCAGCCCAGCGGCGGCCAGGGCAAACTGACCGTGAACCAGTGTCAAAGCCAGCAGCCCGATGCCGGTGATGCTCAGCGCATAGGGCACCATGCGCCGCTCGCCAAAGCGATCAGCCAGCCGGCCCCCCACTAGGCGCACCAGCACCGCCGCCGCCGAATAGCAGAGAAAATAAAGGGAAACAAAGGCGATACGCCGCTCCACGGCCAGCGGCGCGACAAAGTTTCCGGCAGCGGCCAGGCCAAAACCGAACAGCACCGCAAGCACCGACACCAGAACCATCTTGGGTCGCCGCAGCACGGCGAAGAAGGAAACTCCGCCAGCCGTGGTGCCGCGCATCAGGGTTTCGGCCAAGGGCAGATGACAGACCAGACCGATAGCCGCCAGGCCGCTGGCGGTATAGAAAAAGGCCGGTTCGCCCCAGCGGACCAGGGCCAATTCGGCCAGACTGGGGCCGACAGCCAAGCCGACCAAGCCAGAAATGCCGAACATGCCGATGCCTTCATTGAGACGGGCCGGCGGCACAATGTCGGCGACATAGGTAAAACAGGCGGTGAAACAGAGAGCCAGGCCGACCCCGTGAACAATACGCAGCGCCAGAAGAAGCAGATAGGTAGCTGCCAAGTCACTGCCGAGGGCCAGATAGCAGCAGGGCAGCAGGGTCATGAGCAGGGAACCGATGGTATAACTGTGCTTGCGCCCCAAGCGGTCGATCAGCTCGGCGACCCAGGGTCGGCACAGGGTCGCCGCCAGAGCGAAAACCCCCATGACCAGACCGATATCGGCCTTGGTTCCGCCGTGCTTTTCAATCAGCAGAGGAAATAGAAAAAACACCCCGAAACTGGCTGCTGCGGCAAAATTAGCCACCGCCATGGCGACAAACGCAGCGCTGTAGAGACGAGGTTGATTTGACGAATTCGCGAATAATTTTGGTAGCAAAACGATTATGGCCCCTTGCGTTTAAACAAACACTTATTGTTTAATACTTCTCAATAAGACAAACACTATTACCTTGCTGTAAACAAACACTGCAGGCAACCCTTTCACACCCCAAGGAGGAAAGATGGAAATGGATACCGTCAATGCATGGTTGACCGTTTACGGAATTCGCATCCTCGGTGCCGTCGTTATTCTGGCACTAGGCATCTGGCTCAGCAAGCTGCTGACCAAACTGCTGCGCAAGATTCTCAGCAGCCGCAATGTAGAGCCCACATTAATTGGCTTCACTAGCAACCTGGCCTACTCGGGCCTGTTGGTCTTCGTCATCATCGCCGCCCTTAACCAGGTCGGCTTTCAGACTACCTCGCTGATTGCCGTAATCGGTGCCGCCGGCCTGGCCATCGGTCTAGCCCTACAGAGTTCCCTGTCCAACTTTGCCGCCGGGGTGATGATGACCATCTTCAAACCCTTCAAGGCTGGCGATTTCATCGAAGGCGGCGGCACAGCTGGTGTCGTTGAGCAGATTCTGATCTTCAGCACCCAGCTTAGAACCGGCGACAACAAAACGGTGATCATACCCAACGGTAGCCTACTCGGTGGCAATATCGTCAACTACAGCACCAAAGACACCCGGCGGCTGGACCTGGTCATCGGCGTTGGCTACGATGACGACATTCGTAAGGTCAAAGAGGTGCTGCTCGACATTATCACCGCTGAGGATCGTTTCCTCCAGGACCCTGCGCCGGTGGTGGCCGTGTTGGAATTGGCCGACAGCAGCGTCAACTTCGCCTTCCGTCCCTGGGTCAAGGGCAGCGACTACTGGCCCACCTATTTCGACACTCTGGAAACCATCAAGCTGCGCTTTGACGAAGCAGGCATCTCGATTCCTTACCCGCAGAGCGACGTACATATGATTCCGGTACCGGCGGACAAGCCGGCGACCTGAGCCTCAACCGAAAAATTTTCAGTTACTGTCGTAATATAGCGCTGAGATGGCAAGCCATCTGGCCCTGGGAAGGGAACTCCTTTCTCAGGGCCTTTTTTTGTGCTTGACCGAAGGGGTCGCAAGCGCTTTCCAGGGATCGTTCGGCCAGGGATGCTTGGGATAGCGACCGGCCAGTTCCTTTTTCACCTCGGGGTAGACATTGTTCCAGAAACTGGCGAGGTCCTGAGTGACGGCGAGAGGCCGCCGTGCCGGGGACAGCAGATGAATCAGCACCGGCACTCGGTCGGCGGCGACCCGCGGCGTATCGGCCAGACCAAACAGTTCTTGCAGTTTGACCGCCAACACCGGTGGCCCTTCAGCTTGGTATTCGAGGGCCACCCTACGGCCGCTCGGAACGGGCAGATGAGTCGGAGCCGCCTCATCGAGAAGACGCTGCTGCGGCCAGCTAAGACAGGCACTCAAAGCCGGCAAAGGGTTAAAGCGAGACAAGTCATCGCGACTACGTAGCCCGGTAGCAAAGGGGGCCAGCCAGGATTCAAGATTGGCCAGCAGGGCCTCAGAGGAAAAAGAAGGCCACTCTTTCTCGGGATAGGCTGCTGCTATAAATTGAACCCGCTGCTGCAGGGCACGAGCGGCTCGGCTCCAGCCGAGGGCATCCAGACCGAGCAGGCGCAGGCCCTCGAAGAGAGCCGGTAGCACCTCTTCGGCCCTGGCGGCTACCGGTCGTTCGACCAGGGGCAGAGTGCCCAGCAAACGAGCTTCACAGGCAACCACCCTTTGCCGCTCCCGGTCCCAGCGAACTTTTCGCTGCCAGGCCAGGCGATCACCAAACAGCTCTTCTAAAGTCTCGACCTGAATCACGCAGGCCGAATCAATCTGGCCATCGCCGTTCTTACCGCCGCTCATATTCACCGCCACCAGCAGTTCGACCTCACCGACCCCACTACGGGGGGAAAGCTTTCCTCCCTGACCGCCGCTGAGCAGATAGCGGCCATCGCCTCCCTGCCGCAGGCGACCGATGCGGTCGGGATAGGCCGCAGCCAGCAGCGGGCTGAGCGTTTTTGCTGTTGGTGCAACCGTTACCGGCTCATCCGGCAAGGCAAAGTGTTTTCGCCAATAACGGGCCGTGCGGTCGACGGCCCGACAAGCGCCGGCATCAAAAGGAATCGCCAGCCTGCGCCGAGCACGCCAAGCGGTGAGAAGCTCCAATCGTTCCAAAAGGTCGCAGTCGCTACGGTGGGATGCCCGCCGTTGCTGTCGCAAAAGATCCCGTTCCGACAACAGAGCCACCAAGTCGCAAGCCAGGAACAATTGTTTCCGCGCCTTGGCCGTCAACAGCAAAGCAGCCAGACGGGGATGAGCAGGCAAGGCCGCCATCCCTTCGCCATAAGGGGTGATGCGCTCCGTTTCGTCGAGGGCGCCGAGCAGTCTTAGCAATTGCCGCCCCTGTGCCATGGCTGTTGCTGGCGGCGGATCGAGCCAGGCCAACTGCTCGGCATCGGCCAATCCCCAACGAGCCAACTCCAAAGCCAAGGGAGCCAGATCGGCGGAGCGGATTTCCGGCGGCGCAAAGGGCAACAGACTGCCCTGCTCCCCTTCGGTCCACAACCTCCGACACTCACCCGGCCCCAGACGCCCGGCTCGTCCGGCCCGCTGAACGGCATTGGCGGCTGAAATGCGCACCGTCTGCAGATGCTGCAATCCAGAACCAGAATCGAAACGGGGCTGACGCATGTAGCCGCTGTCGATCACCACCTGCACCCCTTGGATGGTCAGGCTGGTCTCGGCGATATTGGTGGCCAGCACCACCTTACGCTGAGCTGCGGGGGTCAGAGCCCGTTCCTGTTCGGTAAAGGGAAGATCAGCGTAGAGGGGGCAGAGCAGCGCTTCGCTCATGGTCGGATGTTCCGCCAGCAACTCTCTGCAGCGGCGAATGTCGCCAACGCCGGGAAGAAAGACCAGCAGATCGCCTTTGGTGGCCGGCCAGGCCCGTACCACCGCCGCGGCGGCAACTTCGGCGGTGCGGCCCACCGGGGGCTTATCGAGATAGCTTACCCCCACCGGAAAGCTGCGCCCGCTGCTAGACAGCAGGGGCGCGTCGCCGAGCAATTTCGCGATTGGCGCACCGTCGAGGGTGGCCGACATGACCAGCAGTTTGAGGTCATCACGCAACCCTAGCTGCACATCGCGGCACAAAGCCAGCGCTAGATCCGAATGGAGATTTCGCTCGTGAAATTCATCGAAGATCACCAGGCCGACCCCCTCCAAATAGGGGTCGCTCTGCAGCCGGCGAGCCAGGATTCCTTCGGTCACTACCTCGATCCGGGTCCGACGGGATACTCGGCGCTCAAAGCGGATGCTGTAGCCGACGGTGCCGCCGACCTGCTCACCAAGGCAATCGGCCATGTAACGAGCCGCATTGCTGGCTGCTAACCGACGAGGCTCGAGCATCAGGATGCGCTGCTCGTCCAACCACGGCTCGTCGAGCAGGGCCAGGGGCACGCGGGTGGTCTTACCCGCCCCCGGTTCGGCCTGCAGCACCGCGCAGTCATGGTCGATCAGGGCGCGGCGCAGATCGGGCAACAACTCGTCTATGGGCAAACGGCCGGCATTGGCAAGGGCGATTTCAGCTGAAATACGATCAGTCAATGGACAGTTCCTGCAAATGTCGTAGCGCTTTGGGCATCAATACCTCGGACAGGGGCGGGAACGGCACCTGCTGCATGTGGGGGGAGATGGGGAATTTCATTGATTCAGGAGCCCTGAATTATTATTAGAAACCATCCAAAAACAAAACCGGCGGGTCGCGGCCCGCCAACCGCCCTACTTTTTGTCCAAGCCAACAAAAAGTAGGCAAAAAATGGCTGCCACTGCGTGGGGCATACTGTCACGCAGGTAAGGAAAAGGCTGATAACCCTAGTCGCATCCTGCAGCTGCATCAATTTCTTTGCGCGGCCCTATTCCCGAAAGCTGGTTGCTGAAACGATCGGCCGATTGTTTTCCCAAACA
Organism: Desulfuromonadales bacterium; assembly: GCA_013619105.1. Classification (GTDB taxonomy): domain Bacteria; phylum Desulfobacterota; class Desulfuromonadia; order Desulfuromonadales; family Syntrophotaleaceae; genus Syntrophotalea_A. The sequence continues at coordinate 10,831 of JABXKU010000014.1, read as the reverse complement.
GTGGTGGCAGTTGCTGTTGGTGAAAAACCAATAACGCATATGCACCGCTACGGCGACAGGAGCCCGGCGATGGGCAAGCCGTCTTTTCTTTGATCTATACACCTCAACCTGGCCGAGGGGGCTATCAATTCTACCGCCTTTTTAAGCCAAACGAATAATCTCCACCAGCAGTTCCGCCACCTGCGCCATATCCGCCACGCTTACCGATTCTTCCACTGTATGCACCTTGCACATACCAGTGCCCAGGATCACCGTCTCGATACCGTAACTATTAAGAATATTGGCGTCGCTGCCACCTCCACCGTCCCGCACCTCGAGAGTGCGATCGAGATTAACAGCGGCCCGTTGAGCCAGTTTCACAATGGCCGCATCGGCAGACACCGCCATGCGGGGGTAGTCGCTGACCACCTCCCGTTTGACGGTCACGTCAACCCGCTCCCCGTCGATAACGCAAGAAGCTTCCCGGGCCGCGTCTTCCAGACAAGCGATCATATGCTCAGTCTGCGCCGTCAGTTTGGCTTCATCGTGGCTGCGCGCCTCCCCTTCCAACACGACCTTACGGGGAATAATGTTTATGGCCTCGCCGCCCTTAAAGGTACCGATATTGGCGGTAGTCTCATGATCAATGCGTCCCAGACGCATGGCGGCCACCCCTTTGGCCGCAGCGGCGATAGCCGAAATGCCCTGTTCCGGGTCGATACCGGCGTGAGACTCGCGACCGATAATTTCAAAACGCATTTTATTGGCCCCCGGTGCGGTATTAATCAACCAATCGACCCCCGAGGTATCGAGGGCCACACCACGACGGGAAGTGACCTTGCTGCAATCGAGATGCTTAACGCCGAGCAGTCCCACCTCTTCACAAACGGCGACCACCAACTCCACGGGGCCATGGGGAATACCCTGTTCCCGGACCACTTCCAGCGCCTCGATAATCTCGGTGATGCCGGCCTTGTCATCGGCACCGAGAATGGTTTCCCCAGCGCTGGTGAAGACCCCGTCCTTGAGCACCGGTTGCACCCCTACGGCCGGGCCAACGGTATCCATATGAACCGAAACCAACAGCGGTTCGCAGTCTTTTCCATTAGCTGGAAAGGTCGCGATCAGGTTACCGCTCTCGCTGCCGATTTTCTTCCCGGCGTCATCCATCACCACCGTTGCTCCGAGTTCCTGTAGACGTTGGACCAAATAGCGCGAGATTTCCCCTTCGCCAAAAGCCGGACTGGAAATACTAGCCAGCCTACTAAATTCCTGGGCGATACGTTGTCGATTAACCATTTTTTTGATCCTGTCTATGCATAAAAGGTTGGATATATTAATAACTGCCAGCGGCTTTTTACCACGAGGACTGCCTAACGTCCCCACAGGCGATAAAGTACCGTTAACGCTTGAAACCAAGATAGAATATTTACCGTGGTTTGGCAATGCGCGGCCCTGTCAATAAACAAAGAGCTAATAGTCCCTTCAACTCATGTCACCAAAGTCAGACACTGGACAAAAGATGGGAAAAATTGCTACCATCTGTTGGTTAAGGTCGATACGATGACAAGCAAGCTTTCGGGCTGCCGATGTCCATAGCATTTAGTCAGGAACTATTACCATGAATAATGATTTCAACCCGCCGCGCACCTCTCTGGTCCAACGGAACCGTTCCAATCGTCGGTTTCTGCTTCCGCTGCTGGTGCTGCTGGTGCTCGGAGGCCTGTTTTTATTGTCCAACCGCCAGCCGAGCGAAAAAATTGCCCAAGCCGACATCAAGACAGTGCCGGTGATAGCAGCAGTACCCGAAGTACGGCGGGAACTGATTCGAGGCGCCATTCAACCCGGCGAAACCATCACCTCCCTGCTCGGCCATATCTTTACCCCACAGCAGATTCATAACCTTAACCTGCAATGCAAAGAAGTTTTCCCCTTATCCAAGCTCTGTGCGGGAAAAGATTATCGCCTGGCCCTGCGGGATGGTGCCTTTGAACGGTTTGAATACGACATCGACAATGAAGAACAGTTGATCGTATTGCAAAACGAAGGGGGGTTCGACATCTCTCGAACGGCCATTCCCTATACCGTTGAACAGCAAGTGATCAAAGGCACTATCACCAGCAGCCTGTTCGGTGCCGTGCTCGACAGCGGAGAAAGCGAAACCCTTGCTATCAACCTGGCCGATATCTTTGCCTGGGACATCAACTTCATCCGTGACATTCAGAGCGGCGACAGCTTTCAAGTTCTGGTCGAAAAACGCTTCCGCGAAGGCAAGCAGTCCGGCTACGGTCGTATCCTGGCCGCCAGCTTTGCCAACCGGGGAAAAAACTTTCAGGCCTATCTGTTCAAGGACGGTGAGAAGCGCGCCGCCTATTACGACGAGCAAGGCAAGAGCCTGCGCAAGGCCTTTCTGAAAGCCCCGCTGGCCTTCAGTCGCATTTCTTCCGGGTTCACCCTGCGCCGCTTCCACCCTATCTCCAAAACCTGGAAGGCCCACCCGGCCATTGACTATGCAGCCCCAACCGGCACACCCATCAAGGCCATTGGCGATGCTTTCATAAGCAGAATCGGCCGGACCAAATACAACGGCAACTTCATCGAATTGCGCCACAGCAACGGCATGAAAAGCCTTTACCTGCACATGAACGGCTTTGCCAAAAAGATGCGGAAGGGCCGGCGAGTTGCTCAGGGCCAAACCATCGGTTACGTCGGAAGCACCGGCCTAGCCACTGGCCCTCACCTCTGCTTCCGCATGTACAAAAATGGCCGCCCTATCAACCCGGCCCGGCTTAAATCCACACCGACCGTACCGGTCTCCAAGTCCAACATGGTCGCGTATAAAACCACTATCGATCCCCTCATTGCTCAACTAAGTGACGCCCCCCCCGCCTCTACCCAACTGGCGGCTACCGAGCCACAAGAGCTGAGCGAAACCGCCAACAATTGACAGATTGCATTTGATCGAATCATCGGGTTCATCTGCTTTTGTCCGATCCCACCGCAGGCTGCTGCTTCGGCAGTGGCCTGATTGAGCTTGGGCGTTACTATCCACGACTTGAAGCTGACTTCAGGCCCTGTCACCACGATGCGTGCGGCTATATTAAGACGCTGACGCCCTAAATTCACGCCAAAAAATCGACAATCCCTTGACATCCCTGCCTCCACTGTTTTAATGCTTTTCATTAACAGATCATGGCCGGCATGGTCGAAAGCACTGATCGTCTTTCCATTCACACCAGGAGGAGCGCATGTTTGCTGTCATCGTCAAGGTCCAGGTCAAACCGGAACATCGTGAAGAATTCATCGAAGCCATGCTGGCTGACGGGCGTGGGTCGGTAAACAACGAGCCCGACTGCCTGTTATTCAACATCGTTGAAGACCACGCCGACCCTAATAAATTGCACCTCTATGAGGTCTACACCAGCGAGCAGGCTTTTGACGTGCATAAAGAAACTCCGCACTTTCAGACCTGGCTGGAGGCCACCAAGGATTGGCTGGCCGCGCCGCTGGACATCTCCACCGGCAACCACCTGTTCCCCGCTGATTCGATGTGGCAGAAACAAAGCTGATCAACACATTTAAACATAATGAGCAAAATCAAAAGGCTCTCCCGTCAGCGGGGGAGCCTTTTTTCATAGCGGCCGTTTTTTGAACACATTTCGACTCGAACCTGCTACTAGCCCTATTGTTTTTTTAAATAAGAACCGTGGGTTTAATAGCTATTTTCAATTTGACATAACAAGGTCAACTATCTAGCCTGACCACCCAATAAAAACCCTAGCGTTACGGTATCAAATCATACAATGACACTGCACAACTTGGACATTTTCCCATCAGGAGTCTCTATGAAACGCATCTTGTTGCTGTTGGCCCTCTTCCTACTGATCAGCGCCCCTACGGGCTGGGCAGCGAACCACTCCGGTTCCGTGACCATGCAGTTCGACCTGTCCGCTCAACCGGAAAACGCAGCGGTTCGCCTGTGGATTCCTTACCCGGTCTCCGATCAGCACCAGACCATCAGCGACATCGAGTGGCATGGTGACTATGCCTCCGCCGCAGTCACCACCGACAATATTAATGGCACCCCGGCTCTTTACGTCGAGTGGCCCCAGGGCACGAAGTTGCGCAAGCTTGAGCTTAACTTCAGCGTCAATCGCCAGGAGCTTCGGCGCGGCACACTGCCGAACGAGGAACCGGCCTGGAATGTGGCCGACTATGCTGAATATCTGGCCGCCACCAAACTCGGCCCCATCGATGGCGCCGTGCAGGAACTGGCAAACAGAATTGTCGAGGACAAGCCTACGGCCCTGGCAAAGGCCAAGGCGATCTACGACTGGACCGTCGAAAATATGTACCGCAATCCGCAGACTCGTGGCTGCGGCAAGGGGGATGTGTGCGCCTTGCTGCTGAGCCCCGGCGGCAAATGCACCGATATCTCTTCGGTCTATGTGGCCCTGTGCCGAGCGGCGGGTGTGCCGGCGCGCGAGGTCTTCGGCCTGCGCCTGGGTAAGACGGCTAAACAGGACATCAGCAGCTGGCAACATTGCTGGGCGGAAGTCTTCATCCCCGGTGCCGGCTGGATCTCGACCGATCCGGCTGACGTGCGCAAAGCGATGTTGGTGGGCAAAATGGAGCTCGACAGCCCCAAGACACAAGAGTTGCGGGACTATTTCTGGGGCGGCATCGACGCCTACCGCTTCAAGCTGGCCAGCGGACGGGATCTGTTGCTCAACCCTGCCCAGGCCGGCCCGGCACTCAACACCTTCGGCTACCCTTATGCCGAGGTGGATGGCAAGCCCCTCGACTTTTACGACCCGAAAAACTTCTCCTACAGCTTCACCTATCAGGAGCAGTAACAGCCGGAACCATTTGTTCAGCGTCGTTTGCTGCGACAGAAACAGGGCGGATCTATCCGCTGCGTAATGAACGCAAAAAGGCTCCCACTACGGGGAGCCTTTTTGCATTGGCCTGCGGCAAAAGATCAAACGTATTCTCTGCTTAGCTTTTTTTAGGGAACAAACCGTACCTTGAATAGGGTGCCATGGTCCTGTTCCAATTCAAGAGTCCCATTGAGCTGGTTAGTCAAGGCGGTCATCAGATGCATACCAAGGGTCTTGGCCTGGCACCAATCGTACCCTGTAGGCAGTCCCACTCCGTTATCGGCCACAGCCAACACGACCTGTTTACCACAGCGATGCATCGAAATAGTGATATTGCCCGTCCTGCCGTCAACAAAGGCATGCTTATAGGCATTGGACAGTAATTCCGTGATTAACAGACCGCAAGGAATGACCTTTTCAATATTGAGTACAAACTCTTCAACCTCAAGTCGACAGGTGATCGCTTGATCCGGGAGCAAAAAGGATTGCTGCAATTGGGCGACCAAACTTTCCACATAGGTTTTCAACCTGACCTCGGACAGGTTTTTCGTCTGATAGAGTTGCTCATGGGCCAATGCCATGGAGCAGATACGACTCTGGCTTTCGAGAAAGCAGGCGGTCAGTTCCGGATCGTTGAATTTTTCCGACTGCAAGTAAAGCAGGCTCGATACCACCTGCAGGTTATTCTTGACCCGATGATGGATTTCTTGCAGGAGCACGTCCTTTTCCTTCAGCGAGGCGCGTAACTTTTCTTCATTCTGCTTACGTTGGCTTATATCCCGAAAGGTGCCTAGCAGTGCCGGCTGCCCCTGGTATTCAAAGGATCGCACACTGACCTCGACCGGGAAAGGGACGCCGTCCTTGCCGAGATGCTTGGTTTCGAAGACCAGCCGCCCCTTTTGTTGAATCTCCTGCACCCGATTGCTGAAGTTAGCCACCTTGTCTGGCGCCAACAACTCAAACATGGCTTTACCGAGCAGTTCATCGCGAGAGAAACCGAACTGTTCACAGGCCATCCGGTTGACTTCAAGCAGTTTGCCATCGGGCTCCAGGATGTAGGCTGCATCGTTTGAGCCTTCAAACAGGGTACGGAATTTTTCCTCGGACTTTAATAGTTCCTGTTGCGTCTCGATCTGGCGCAGTTTTTCAACCCCCATGCGGGTTAGTAAATCCACCAGACTGCTATTAAACGCTAGGATCTCGCTTACTTTCTCGCGGGAGAATATAGGGACCTGGCGCAAAGCCTTCAGATACGCAACCTCATCAAAACCGTAGCGGCGCGCCTGGTTGATAAAGAATGTCTCTTGCGGAGGTTCGTAAAAAAACTGTCCCAGAAAAATATTAGCTAGATGCCGACCCTCAATAACAATGGGAATGGCGATGTCAATCATACCGTTGCCGCACTGATACTCTACGTAACCGCACGGGGGCAGGTTGGCCAACTCCTGCAGATGCCGGGCGAGGTAAGCATCACTTTCCTGACAACGGACTTTGGTCCCGAGATTTTGGCGATGGAACTTCGCGCAGATATCCTGCCAGCCGGTAGCGACCAAAACCGTACCATCGACATCGATAATCCCCGTCGGGATGCCGGAGGCCAGCCAGAGTTTGTCCATCAGCACCTGAACAGCCTTGACGTCAACAATATCCCTGAACTTGTAGGTCATGCCCAAAACCATCCTTTTGCAGCACCGTCATTGAGACCAGCACATTGGTCGTTAACTAAAGGAGCCCAGCTGCTCCGTTGTCTCTCCCCCAAATACTTTCCTAGGAAGTTCAGTCTACCAGAGGCAGAGGAATAATGGGTAACTTCGGACAGAGTGACAATCAGGGATGCAACTCACCAGCAGGTTGCGCCCATTGCAACTCGTCAGCAGACCGAAACAATTTCATATTCCCGAAGGCCGTCGGTTCTGATCTGCAGCGAATCGCCGCAGCGCTTTCCGAGCAGCTCCCTTCCCAGAGGAGAAGCTGGGGTGATGACCATAACCTCCCGTTCCTCAAAGGTCAGGCACAGGCCGCCGGCCGCAGGACCGAGAAACACCAATCTGCTTGCCCCCCCCTCATCCTCTAGCTGCACCAACGCCGTCAAGCGGATCGGTGTCGCGTCTGAAAACTTTTGTACGACCATTTGTCGAAAGGCCTTCAGGGAAACCAGAATATCCTGGGCACGATTGGCCTGGCCCTGGGCTAGGTAGGAGGCCTCCAGGCCAAGGGTGGCGTACTTATTGTCGGGAATGTTCTCTTCGTGGGTGGCAGCAGAATGAGCGGTCTTGGCCGCCTGCAGCGCCGAGGCATGAGCGGACTCTAAGCGAGCGATGATTTGGAGAAGAAGGGCTGGTTTATTCATGACTCTCTCGAAAGCATGTGAGGGTGGACGGGAGTCTACTGGTAGCAAAACCAACAACCAAGTGCAGCTGTCGCAAGCATGGAGTAATAAGGTTGAAGAAAGGGAGAACTGACCGCCAGAATTTCCTGGGCGTGACTTAACGCTTCTGGCATAAAAATGGCCCTACCGAATCATTGGCGGGGCCATTTTGTTTGGGTGAGGCAAAACCTAACCCCCTGAGTCCCTCGACCTAGGGCTGGGTATTGTCGCTCATGCGATAAGCATAAACGAACTGCCCGGTCTTATCGTCCTGGCAACCACCGGTCACGCCGGATTCTGAGATAAGACGATCTTCGACCTTGCGCGCTTCTTCATTGGAGAAAGCTTCGCTGCACAGCCACAGGTCGACATTGATATCAACCTTGTGATCATCAAGCAATCGGCTGATGGGATCGGCGGTAATGCCGACATACCAGTTGTTGTAATTCTCATCATGGCGAGCAATAAAATCTCGCATCTCTCTAATAATTTTTCCAGTACCGACCGGCATCTGTCTCTCCTTCTCTATTTTCGATAAATCTATAAATAAGCAGCGAAATCGTATCAGGCCCGGGAAATAAAGCGACCTTCACGGGTATCAACCTTAATTTTTTCGCCGGACTCAAGATAACCGGGAACCTGCAGCCGCAATCCCGTCTCCAGTAGAGCTTCCTTGGTCTGGGCGGTGGCGGTAGCCTTTTTTATGGCCGGGGCCGTTTCAGTGACCAGCAGCTCTACCGTCAGCGGCAGCTCGGTACTCACTACCTGGCCTTCAAATACACCAAGCTGAATCTCCATCCCTTCGAGAAGAAAGTCCTTTACCCCTTCGAACAATTCACCGGCAAGCTCGTACTGTTCGTAATTTTCCAGGTCCATGAAGACCCCGCCCTCGGTATCGGGATAGAGAAACTGGCTCTTGCGCCGTTCGAAGTCAGCTTCGTCGATGCGCTCACCGCCTTTAAAGGCTTTTTCCAGCACCTGGCCAGTGAGCAGGTTGCGGTACTTGGTCTTAAAAAGGGTGCTGCCGCCCCGGGCGGAGGGGGACTGGGAGGTGATGTCGAGCACCAGACAGGGAGCCTGGGCGATCTGGATCACCAGGCCGCGTTTCAGATCGGCGGTAGTAGCCATATTGTTCTCCTGTTATTTTCTTGGTTTGCCAAACCGGGAAAATCTAGCATAAAACCGTTGTCCATGACAATCTTACACTGCAAAAGCTACACGCCACACCTAGTATAGGATGTAAATATCCCCCGATGATATTTTTGTTTCCCGCAGTTGCCCGCTGCGAGCGACCGTGCCATAATCGGAGTTCTTCTTGCCGAGGAGCCTGCCCCTATGTCCGATTACTATTGTCTGCCCTTTTCCACCCATCCCCTGCGCGATCAGCTCTACGAGGAGCTGCACGCTCGGCCTTTTCGCGCAGTGGCCATACCGCAGCAGATCTCCCACCTGGCCTTCAAGGCTACTCCGCAGGAACTGAACCGAGCCTTTGAACTGGTCTGCGAACTCTGTGAGCGTTTTTCTGTCTTGCCGCCCGAGGCCACCACGGTCTCCTTCTGGCAGGATTGCGGGCCCTTTACACTGCGCTGGGACCGACATATGGAGTTCTACGCTCTGACCCTGGCGCGCAAAGGCCGCGGCGCGTTGTTCAAGCAGCGGGTTCTCGATCAGGCTCCGGAGGACTGGCTGGCCTCGTTACCCGGCCAGGCAGTGGCGGCCCTGCACCTGGAGGTGGTGGACGAGGAAGCGGACCTCAGCCCATCCGCATTGGCCGAGGCCTTTGAAGGTCGGCAACTGGTGCTCAGTCAGTCCAAGGCGGGCAAGGCCTTGATCTGTTCGGCTTTTCTCCTGCACAGCGACGGTTTCGGCCGCATCCTGATCCAAAACCGTGGTATGGGTGAATGTCGCATGGGCAGGTTAGTGCAGCGCATTTATGAAATGGAAACCTATCGCCTCTTCGCCCAACTGGCCATGCCCATCGCCAAACGACTGGCGCCGGAACTGCATGAGATGGATGGACAACTGGCGGCAATGCTGGCTCGCATCCCCAACACCGACACCGGCGATGCTGAGCGCCGCCTGCTAGAGCAGCTGTCCTTGTTATCGACCCGCTTGGAAACCTGGAGAGCCGAGACCAATGCCCGATTCTCTGCCACGTGGGCCTATCGCGACCTGGTCATGAGTCGTCTGGAGAATATTCGAGAAGACAAGGTCGAAGGACACATGACCATGGCCGAATTCATGTCCCGTCGCTTTAATCCAGGTCTGCGTACCTGCGAATCGGTGCAAAACTGGCTCGAAGATCTTTCCAAACGCATCGAACGGGCCGGCGATCTATTGCGAACCAGGGTCAACCTAACCATGCAGGAGCAGAACAAGGACCTATTGGCGGCCATGAACCGCCGTAGCGACTTACAATTCCGCCTGCAGGAAACGGTCGAAGGACTGTCCGTGGCGGCCATCAGCTACTATATGATCGGCCTGATCAGCTACGTTCTTAGCGGGCTGCCTCTGGAGGCTTTAGCACTGAAGAAAAAGGTGGTTCTGGCCTGTCTGGTGCCGCTGGTGCTAGGGACGGTCTGGTGGGGAGTCAAGCACATCAAGAAGCGTCTGATAAAAAAACCCCTTTGTGAACCCTGACATTCACCCCCTAGCTGAACCCTGCCATAAACGCTCAGGAGACCGCATTTCACTATGTCCGAAATTCCCAATCCCCATCTGCTGATTGTCGACAGCATTGCCGCCGGCAGCAACGAACTGGACAGCCTGCTGGCCGAACTGGACGGCCAACCGGGAATCGACCTCTACCTGGCCCGCCAGCGCCTTATTGGCCGTGGGCCAAACCTGTTGGCCGAAGGCCCCCGTGAAGAGTTGGCGCCCAGTGCCGCCATTCTGCTCCGGAGGGGCTGGCGCTGTTGGCTACTGCCAACCAGCAAGCCGGAGCTGCTGCCAACCCGCCTGCGCAGCCTACAAATCGAAGCCGAAGCGCTAACTTTTTTCACCGCGGGCGATCCAATTGTTCTTGAACGGGGCATGGCGGTAACGGCGGTTCTGGCCGACCTGTCGGGCAGCGTCATCGGCAAACATCTCAAACACCTGATGGCACAGAAGGTCTACAACGGCATCGATCAGGCCCAGCCCATCGGCAACGAGGAACTTCAGCAGGCCATTCTGCGGGCGAAACCGGTGCTGGATCTCTATCTGCTGAACAGCACCGGCGGCGTGCTAAATGCGCTACGGGTTCTGCCGGGGCGCTTCAACCCCAAGGGCCTGGGCGAGGCCATGAGCCTGAGCGCCACCATCAACCTGCAGCGGATTCTCGAACGGGTACAGGAATATGCTTCCCCCTGCACCCTGTCCCTCGATTTCGGCCTCGCCAACCTGCCGGGCTGTCGGGTGGAAAAGGCCGTCGACGGCGGACTCTGGGAACAACAGAATCTGGCCAGCCTGAGCCGTTTTGGCTGGTTCATCACCGAGATATCCGCTACCGGTCCAGATCCGACCTCCCCGAGGGACATTCAAAACCGGTCCATCGTCCCAGACCTGGGCGATGTGGCTTACGTCGGCGGGCTGCTTGATGAACTCCGTGACGAAATGCCCACCC
>JABXKU010000163.1 GCA_013619105.1 Desulfuromonadales bacterium | reverse complement strand
TTCAAGAACTAAGGGTGATTCCGATTTCGAGTAAGAAAAAGATTAGATCTTTTAGCGTACACGTACGGGGTAAGAATGGACTTTAACTTAAGCATGATAAAAGATCGTTTTCCCAAATGGTCAAACTTGATTGAAACGCTTTATCAAAAAAATGCCTCGTTCCATTCCTTGTGCGACGACTTTTTTTTGATCGTTGAGCGGATTCAGCAGAGCAGTTCATCGGAAGTATCAATTTCCTCGGCCGACCTGGTTGAATTAAAAACGCTATTGAGCGAACTCGAGCAGGAGATGAATATTTATTTCAATGAGGCCTAAAAGGTATGAGATGCAAATTTTTTATTACTGTCTACATTAGCACTAAAGGAGAATGACTATGGAATACTTAGTTTCAGAAGAAAAAATCCGCGCGATCTATGCCTATCGCAGCCAGCGCGTTCTTGACCTGATCAAGGAACACGACCTGGATTTCCTTTACCTCTGGGACTACGGCAACACGCGCTATGCTTTTGACGTGATGCCGCGCTTCCACCCGGAATCGGACAGCTGTTTCGGCTACCTGATTTCGAAGAACGCGCTTGTGTCGCCGATGGTCAACGACGCCTTCGGGGAAAGCCACCCGCATTCGCCGGGCGGCATCTATGACCCGGGCAAGCCGGGCTCGGTCTGGTCGGTGGATAACTGGCGCTCGGCTGGGTCGGAATCCTACTTGCGGTCGGTGCCGCGTCGCTGGGCGAAGATGGTGGCCGAAGCCATTGCAACCCATGGCGGCGCCAAGCGGATCGGCTTTGACGGCACGCCGGACCTGTTCGCGATGCAGGAGCTGCAGAAGCTGGTCCCCGATACCGAATTCGTCGGCATGGGCATCCACCTGGCCAAGAAGCGGATGATCAAGTCGGTTGAAGAAATCGAGCTGATGGAAGAAGCCTGTAAGGTCCACAACACGATCCTGTGGGACACCATGTCCGAGGCCGAGGTCGGCTGGAAAGACTTCACCATGGCCTCGAAAATGGCCGAACGCTTTGCCCTGCTGGAATGCTCGGAACAGCACTGTCTGAACTTGACCTACCGGTTCGAACCCGGCTCGGGCGTGATGGGCCTGACCTGGACCCCGGTGGGCCGGACCTACAAGGAAGGTGACGTGATCAGCTCGGACCTGGGCTTCATGGCCTTCGGTGGTGTGACCACCGACTACGGCCGCTGCCGTATCCTGGGCGATACCTCGGCCAAGGTGCGTGACGCCTACGAATGGAACATCTACAACTACCATGAGATCCTAACCACGATCAAACCGGGCCAGATGATCTCGTCCATGGTCGAGAAGTTCATCGAAGCACATGACAAGAAGGGCTATCCGTTGGTCATGCTGGGCCACGGCATCGGCGCCCAGATGGACGAGATGCCCCAGATGAACCCGGCCGACAAGCAGGACTATGACGTCCCGCTGGAAGAGGGCATGGTGCTCTGCATCGAGCCGACCCTGATCGTCGAATGTGAAAAGCACGGCTATCAGCAAATCTGGATCGAGGACCAGTGGGTGGTCGAAAAAGACGGCCTGCGCCGTATGGCTCCGCTGAGCTACTTCGACATCGACGACAAGGATCTCGCAACCGCGCCGTAAAACACTATTCCCCGCCGGGTCTGCCCGGCGGGGATTTTCCGAACCCGAAGAAAAGTCGAGGATACTACCATGGCTGAAGAAAACTTCCCTACACCGAAAACCGAGAGCAGCACCGGTGGCGGCTGGCGCTACAAGCTCGGGATGGCAATGTTCATCCTACCGGTCTTCTCGATGGTGCTGGCCCCAATCCTTATCCCGCTTCTGGGCCTGTCGGCGGCAGATACCGCCGCGCTGATCGGCGGAATCGTGATCGGCGGTGAATTGGTCTGGTTTGCCTCCATCCCGCTTCTGGGCAAGGAAGGTTTCAAGCGCGTCAAGAACCAGATGTTCAGCAAGTTGAAACTGACAGACAAACCGATCAGCAAGGCACGCCACAATTGGGGCATCGCCCTGGCTGGCGGTGCCCTTGCCTTTCAGATGCTGGTGCTGATCTGGATCGTGGGCGGCTTTTTCTATCTCGGCGAAGGTCACCTGACCGACGGGGTTGGAGGCGTCACCTTTGCCGAAGAAGCAACCGCCATGGTCTATACGATCATCGCCAGTGTCGTCGCCTTCTTTGTCGGTGTCTGGGTTCTGGGCGGCCGTTTTGTCGATCGCCTGCATGCAGCGCTGGTCTGGCACGAAGAACAATAGGGTATTGCGGCAGGCGCTCAGTGAAGCTGAAGTCGGCTGGACTGAAAAGACTTAGCCACCATGAACTAGGAGCAATGATAGCTGCTCATAGACCGGGGCGATATTGACAAGTTCTCAATGGACTATAATCAATCCCTGGAATGGGATATCAAACATGCACTGGAATGGTCCAAGCACGGCGCTCTTCCCCTGCGGATTGGCGGCGATCATGAGATCCTTTGTCTGCATAGTGATTTCTGTTTATGTTCTCGGAGCTGATTTCTGGGAACGGTTGAACGGGGCCTTTGAATGGCAAAAATCATGATTATCTTGATCACCCAGGTAACCAACAGCAAATGCCCAGTGTTTGGGTAATTAAATATTTCGGGTGCTGGCATGCAAGAGGATCTTTAGCACCTTTTATAGCGTCGCGTACCCGTACCGATGGAGAGCGCCGCCGTCGGGTGGCGGGTTTAGCAGGCCGCCGGCATAATAACTATATTG
>JABXKU010000162.1 GCA_013619105.1 Desulfuromonadales bacterium | reverse complement strand
ATTCAACTCGCTAGTGCAACGGGTGGGGCAATTCCAAAAAATATCTGATTGGGGGTTTTGAACCCATGGAAAAACAGGGACGTTCTTGCTTTGTTGCATTAGGGTGGACTTACTGATATGTACGCCCATGCCAAGTCAGCCGCCTCGACATTCCCGGCCTTCTTTAGCATGTTATCGTTCGGGGAATCGAGCGTCGGAGATGTTTCGCGAAGATTCCGACCGGTCCTCCTTGCTTCACCGGTTTAGCGTCTACTCCAGGGGGTCGAAACCGAACTCTTGGCGTGGTCGCTGATGCTAAAGCATTTTCATCTTGTTGCAGCGAGGGGACCAATGTGCTGGTCAGGAACGATCCGGCTAAGGTTCTTGACGCAGCACTTTCATTTCTGCACAGTCCGTCCCTGAACGGCAATGTTCCTGAGAAGTGGGATGGTTGTGCTGGGGAGATGCCTTGAACGACCTGTATCCTCAAATACTCCATCACGGCGCCCTGAGCGGGGTGACCGGCTCCTGCCATGAACTGCGCCTGTCGGAGAAGGCCGGAATTCTCATCGACTGTGGTTTGTTCCAGGGGGAAGAGGCTGAGGTCCGAGATTCGCGAGGCCAGGATCAAGGGTTTAGTGAATCTCGCCAGGTCATCGACTTTCCCATCGATCATATCCAGGCTCTGGTCGTTACTCATGTGCATATCGACCATGTCGGACGTATCCCTTATCTGCTGGCGGCGGGGTTTACAGGGCCGATTTACTGCTCGGAGCCGTCGGCTTTGTTGTTGCCTTTGGTTCTGGAAGACGCGGTAAAGATCGGTTTCACCCGTGATCGCCGTCTGGTCGAAACGTTTCTGCAACGCTTGCAAGACTTGCTTATTCCCCTTCCATACCGGCAATGGCAGCGAATCGATTCGGGAAGCGACGTGCGACTCGACATTAAACTGCAGCCTGCCGGCCATATTCTCGGCTCATCATTTGTGGAATGCCGAGTTCGTAATACCTGCAAAACAAATGACCAAAACCTAAATGCCAAGGCCGCGCAGCAAGAGCTGCGCGTTGTTTTTTCTGGCGACCTTGGCGCGCCTTACGCTCCCTTATTGCCGGCTCCCCGTTCGCCTTATCGGGCTGACGTGCTGGTGTTGGAAGCGACCTACGGTGACCGCAGCCACGAGGGACGCCGGGAGCGTCGCCAGAAGCTGCGTCAGGTGGTCGAGGGGGCTTTGCAGAACCGGGGAGTGGTGCTGGTGCCGGCTTTTTCTATCGGCCGTACCCAGGAACTGCTCTACGAATTGGAAGAAATCATTCACCGCTATAGGGACCGGTCGCCCGGTGCGGGTCTGCCCTGGGACGAACTGGAGATCATTGTCGATTCACCTTTGGCCAGCCGTTTTACCAAGGTCTACCGTGAGCTTCGCCCTTATTGGGATGCAGAAGCCCGGCGTAAGGTGGGGGCCGGCCGCCATCCGCTGAACTTTGAACAACTGACTACCATCGACAGCCACGCTGACCATGAACAGGCCGTTGCCTATCTGCAGAAGACCGCTCGGCCCTGTGTGGTGATAGCCGCCAGCGGCATGTGCAGCGGTGGCCGCATCGTTAACTATCTCAAGGCTCTACTCGGTGATCCCCGCACTGACGTATTGTTTGTCGGTTATCAGGCGGTCGGTACGCCAGGGCGGGATAT
Organism: Desulfuromonadales bacterium; assembly: GCA_013619105.1. Classification (GTDB taxonomy): domain Bacteria; phylum Desulfobacterota; class Desulfuromonadia; order Desulfuromonadales; family Syntrophotaleaceae; genus Syntrophotalea_A. Next base: position 1,076 of record JABXKU010000162.1, on the reverse strand, counting down.
CCAGCAGTACGGACCTCGGGGCGGTTATGTGGTTCTCGATGGCAAGCGCTATCCGATCAAGGCCGGCATTCATACTATTGGCGGCTATTCGGCCCATGCTGACCAGCAGAATCTGGTCAACTTTGTCCGGCGTATGCGCCACCGTCCCCATCTTGTGCGACTGGTGCATGGTGATGCCGAGGCCAAACAAATGCTTAGTGATCAACTGCAGGCAACAACCCCGGGTTTGTCCGTTGAGATTCCCTGATGCTCGCAGAAGTTGGCCGCAGGAAACACTGATAAGCCAAAGCTGTTTTACCGCAGAGGACGCAGAGAACGCAGAGAAAAACCGAGGGAAAAGAAGGGTTTGGATTTTAATCTCCCTGTTAATAGCTGGACTTTAAACTAGGAATTTCGAGTTTTGATGTCTTGTGAACACTTGCCGTTACCTCAGCGCCCTCTGCGTTGTAAAAGTTTTTGAGTGGTTGGCACCACTTATCAAGTGACTGAATTCGTCGAAAAGCTGTCAACGCAGAGAACGCAGAGAAAAATCGAGGGAGACAAGAGGCGCTTGGCTTTGAATCTCCCTGTTAATAGCTGGACTTTAAACTAGGAATTTCGAGTTTTGATGTTTTGTGAACTCTTGCCGTTAACTCAGCGGCCTCTGCGTTGAAAAGGTTTTTGAGTGGTTGTCACTGCTTTTCAAGTGATTGAATTCGTCGAAAAGCTGTCAACGCAGAGAACGCAGAGAAAAACGGAGGGAAAAGAGGGGTTTGGCTTTTAGTTTTCCTGTCAATGTCTGGATTTTAACCTAGGAATTTCGAGTTTTGATGTTTTTTGAACTCTTGCCGTTAACTCAGCGCCCTCTGCGTTGAAAATGTTTTTGAGTGTTTGGCACCACTTATCAAGTGTCTGAAATCGTCGAAAAGCTGTTAACGCAGAGTACGCTGAGAAAAATCGAGGGAGAGCAGAGGCGTTTGGCTTTGAATCTCCTGTTAATAGCTGTCTTGTGAACTCTTGCCGTTAACTCAGCGTCCTCTGCGTTGAAAAGGTTTTTGAGTGGTTGTCACGCTTTTCGAGTGAGTGAAGCTAAAAAC
>JABXKU010000073.1 GCA_013619105.1 Desulfuromonadales bacterium | reverse complement strand
CGGTTATGACCTGCACAGCGCCACCGAGCTGCAACATCGACTGAGCCGTTTTCTAGAAGAAGAACAGGTCTATCGCATCGACCACTATCTGGGTAAGGGAACGGTACAGAACATTCTGGTGTTCCGCTTTGGCAACGTGCTCATGGAGCCGCTGTGGAATCGTAATTACATCGACCATGTACAGATCACCCATGCCGAACCACAGGGGGTTGGTAGCCGGGCTGGCTTTTATGACAGTGCCGGTGCTGTGCGGGATATGATTCAGAGCCACCTGTTGCAACTGCTGACCTTCGTCGCCATGGAAGCACCCATTTCTATGGACGCCGAGGCCCTGCACGACGAAAAACTCAAGGTGCTGCGCTCCATTCGTCCTTTGGCCACAGAGGATCTGGACCGTTGTGCGGTCCGGGCTCGCTATAGCAGCGGCACCGTTGCAGGTCAGCCAGTTCCAGCCTATCTGCAAGAGCCCGGAGTTTCGGCCGACAGCCGTACCGAAACCTATGCCGCCCTAAAGCTCTATATCGACAACTGGCGCTGGTCTGGTGTGCCCTTTTACCTGCGTACCGGTAAACGTCTGGCAGAAAAGCAATCGATGGTAGCCATCTGTTTCAAGCATCCGCCGCAACAATTCTTTCGAGCCAGCAATATCCAGTGCGAGGCGTCCAACTGGCTGTTGATGGGTATTCAGCCCAACGAATGCCTGCGGGTGGAGATGACCGTCAAAACGCCGGGTTTGGAGATGGCCACTCGCCGCACCGGCCTCGACGCCAGTTATCGCCGCGCAGATGAGGTAGCTAACGACGCCTATGAGGAATTGCTACTCGATATTATGCAGGGTGATCGCTCGCTGTTTCTGAGTTACCGGGAGGTAAAGAGCGCCTGGCAGGTGGTCGACCCGCTGCTGCAAGGCTGGGCGGCGCAAAAAGACGAAATGCCCGAATATAAAGCCGGTAGCTGGGGACCGGCGGAGGCCGACAAACTGTTTGACGGCAAGTGCCGCTCCTGGCGCAATTCACTGGAGTTACCGCCCTAAAGCATAAAGAGGGACACGGCATGCAGGCTATTCGCTGGGAAATGGTAAGCGATGATGATGGGGTGGCTGTGCGGGCCTGCCGGCACATTCTTCTTGCCGCCGATCAGGCAATTGCGGCTCGCGGCCAGTTTCGCATAGTTCTTGCGGGCGGCCGCACTCCCGAACGAACCTACCGGCTGCTAAGCGAAGTCGACACCGATTGGCGTTGCTGGCAGGTCTACTTTGGCGACGAGCGTTGCCTGCCCGTCGGCAACTCGCAACGCAACAGCGACATGGCGGCCAGGGTCTGGCTGGACTGGGTGGCCATGCCGACCGCCAACATCCATGTCATTCCCGCCGAGCTCGGCCCTTATGAGGCGACCCAACAATATGAGGCGCTGGTGCGTCAGGCCCTCCCCTTTGACTTGGCTCTGCTCGGTCTCGGCAACGATGGTCACACGGCCAGTATCTTTCCGGGCGCACCGCACCTGGAAGAATCGCTGGTACAACCAGTTTTACACGCTCCCAAAGCGCCCAGCCAGCGGGTCACCCTGAGCGCCGCGGCCCTCAACCAATGTCAGGAAATCCTGGTATTGGTCAGCGGCCAGGCAAAGAGGCCGATTCTCAAAGCCTGGCAGCAAGGCGAACCGTTGCCCATCAGCACCCTGCAACCCATGGGCGACATGATCGTCATCTACGACCGACAAGCCGATCCCGAATCCCTGGTCTGACGCCGGGCAGCAGCGACCTGCAAGGCCTCTACACAGCGATAAGGGATCCGCAGATTACCTCGCAAGCCGCCAATCACCAGTTCCTCCTGATGTCCTCCATGATAGTCGGTCCCTCCTGTTACCAGCAGTTTCCGGCGATTGGCCTCGCTTAAAAACCAGTCGATATCGTCATTACTGGCTTGATTACTGTATACCTCGATACCTTCCAGACCACAGTCGACAAAATCATCGAGTAATTTAATCAACACCGGCCTATCCCGACTAATATACGTGGGATGGGCCAAGGAAGTTACTCCCCCAGCCCGCTGAATAAGGGCGATGGCCTCCTTAATGGGAAAATATTGCTTGGCCACATTGCAAGGCACCAGATAGCGGTCGAAAGCCTCATCTTTATTGCGGGCGTAACCCTGCGCCATAAGTTCCAGGGCGATATGCGGCCGACCAAGGGTTCCGCCGGCTCGCTGCTGAATAGCCGCGAAATCCAGGGGTAAACACCCTTCGGTGGCCAGATGTTGGTTGATACGTATCACTATCTGTTCATTGCGGCTGTTACGAAAATCACGAAATTCCGCCAGAGCTTCACACAGCTCTGCATGATGAGGATCGAAACAATAGCCGAGCAGGTGAATATCCTGATATCCTTGCCAAACAACCGATAGCTCCACTGCAGACAACACTTCAACGCCGCAGCGTTGGCCCGCAGCCAGTGCCGCATCGATCCCGTCGACATTATCGTGATCGGCAATGGCGACGGCGGCCAGACCGGCCTTGGCCGCCTTGCATACCACCTCCGCGGGGGTCAGAGCCCCGTCGGAACAGGTGCTATGCAGATGTAAATCAACCCAACGTGACATATGTTCTCCATGGTTTTAGCGACAAGTCGGTCTATCCTGCCACCTATCGCCTGACTCAGAACGGTTTGCAGGGCAACAATAGACAACCAGAATTGACTCAAGACGTACCGAATGGCGGCTTACTAACAGCCTATGAGGATCATATTTATTCAGCGGCACTGAATAAACCCGCACAGGTTTTACCGGTAGCCTATGCTAAAGATAAAATGACCTAATTGACGACAATCCTAGCACGGACTTCTGTTCCTTGGTACCAGGAACAGCCGTTAAAGGTCAGCTTGACCGACATCCTGATTCCATGTAGATTTATTCGCGCCCACACCTGCCAAGGATTCCGCATGAGCCCGCTGCTCGACGTCCGCAACCTGATGACCTATTTTTTCACCGCCGCCGGCCTGGTCAAGGCGGTGCGCGGCCTTGAATTTACCATCGACCGGGGCGAAACCCTGGCCCTGGTCGGTGAGTCTGGTTGCGGTAAGTCAGTCACCGCCCTGTCTCTGTTGCGGCTGGTTCAGCCGCCAGGCCGGGTAGTCGAAGGAGAGCTGCTGTTTCAGGGTGAGGATTTACGCCGCCTGCCACCCAACGAGATGCGCCGCATCCGCGGCAACCGCATCTCCATGGTCTTTCAGGAGCCGATGACCGCCCTCAACCCTGTGTTGACCATTGGCGAACAGATCGCCGAAGTGCTACGCCTGCATCGGGCGGCCAGTCGGCAGGACGCCTTGACCGGTGCCGCGGATTTGCTGCTGCAGGTCGGTATTGGCGACCCCCATCTGCGCCTCCAGGAATATCCTCATCAGCTTTCTGGTGGTATGCGCCAGCGTATTGTCATCGCCATGGCTCTGGCCTGCGATCCTGACCTGCTCATCGCCGACGAACCGACCACTGCTCTGGATGTCACCATTCAAGCACAGATCATGGACCTACTAGAAAAGCTTAAGGACCAACGGCGTATGGCCACCCTGCTGATTACTCACGATTTGGGCATCGTGGCCGAAACAGCCGATAAAGTAGCGATCATGAACGCCGGTCTGATCGTGGAGTATGCTCCAACGACTAACTTATTCCGCAATCCGACCCATCCCTATACTCAAGGACTGCTGGCCTGCATCCCACGCCTAGGCGATAAACGTCGCCGACTGCCGACTATTACTCACAGCACCAGAACAAATGAAACAATCGCGGGCCAATCTTTTCTCGATCGCCTCGCACGCCCTTTCGCCCCGGTACGCAACAAGCTGCCACCATTGGTTGAAATCGAACCGAACCACTTTGTGCGCTGCTGGAGGGATTAAATGGAACCGCTGCTTGAGGTCCGAAATCTTACCAAATCATATTTATCCTCCCCCGGTCCTCTTGGTGGGAAACGCCGGGTTCTCAAAGCGGTCGACGGGGTCTCTTTTACCTTACACCGCGGAGAAACCCTTGGACTAGTCGGTGAATCGGGCTGTGGCAAGTCGACCACCGGCAAGGCCCTGCTACGACTGTTGGAACCCGATGGGGGAGAGGTCTTATTTCGCGGCGAAAACATCCTGCACCGCTCGGCCCGCTCCATGCGCGAACTACGGCGTGAAATGCAGATGATCTTTCAAGATCCCTACGCCTCCCTCAACCCCCGTCAACGCATCGGCGATATTGTCGGTGAGCCTCTGCGCATACACCGGCTGGCCAAAGGTCAAGCCCTGCGCCAAGAGGTGCGACGGCTACTGCAGGTCGTCGGCCTGCACGAGGAACACATCAATCGTTATCCTCATGAATTTTCCGGAGGCCAACGGCAACGCATCGGCATCGCTCGCGCTCTGGCTGTACGCCCCAGTTTGATTGTCGCCGATGAACCGGTTTCGGCCCTCGACCTTTCCATTCAGGCACAGGTAGTCAACCTGCTACAGGACGTTCAGGAAGAGTTTGAATTAACCTACCTGTTTATCGCCCACGATTTGTCGGTGGTCGAACATATCAGCGACCGGGTAGCGGTGATGTACTTAGGCCGCATTGTCGAACTGGCTGACGCCGCAGATATTTACCGCGCCCCGCGCCATCCCTATAGCGAAGCACTGCTCAATGCTGTGCCGATTCCCGATCCAGCCCGCCGCCGCACACGACGTCTACTGCAGGGGGAACCTCCCTCGCCCCTCGCTCCTCCATGCGGCTGCCATTTTCATCCTCGCTGCCCCTATGCGCAGGATCTCTGCCGCGAACAGACTCCTGCACTGCTCGATGTAGGCGGTGGTCATCTTTCCGCCTGCCACTTCAGCTCGAAAGTCGGCCGTTTTCGACACTGAAGCGAGCTTTTAGGGTCGCCAAATGTTCCGGCTTTGGTTATCATGAAACCGTCTAATTTTTGTTTCATTTCACGCTAACGCACCCACTGGAACCATGAACGAATTATCCGGCAAAAAACTCGGGGTAACCACCCTCGAAGATATCAGCACCCTGATTCTGCAGTCCCATGACCTGAATGAGACGTTGAACAATATCGTCGCTCTGGTCGCCCGCCGTACCGCAGCGGATGTCTGTTCCATCTATCTTCTCGATAATAATGAAACGACCCTGCGCCTTTCCGCCACCCGCGGTCTTTCAAGCATATCGGTGGGCCAGGTTACCATGGAACGGGGTGAAGGCCTGACCGGCCTGGTTGTGGAAGAAGGCCGAGTGGTGGCAACAGAAGAGGCCCAGGATCACCCCCGTTACCGTTACTTTCAAGAGACAGGCGAAGAGCAATTTCATTCCTTTCTTGGCATTCCACTGCTGGACCGCAAAAAAACCATTGGCGTACTGGTCATTCAGAACCTTGAACCACGCCGTTTTACCACTGCAGAAACCAGCACCCTGTCGACCATTGCCTTTCAAGTTGCCTCCATCGTCATCAATGCCCGACTGCTCGACTTTATTCATCAAAAAGAACAGGAAGCTCAAACTTTTGCCCTGGCCCTGGAAGAAAGTCGTCAGGACCAACAACCTGCTTTTGAGCCCACTCCCGTTAGCCAGGAAGGCCCTTTACGGGGCACGGTAGCCTATCCTGGGCTGGCCTCTGGACCGGCTCATGTCATGGTGGATAGTGGCGGTTTTGCCGATTTTCTCGATGAAGATCAGGTCGATCCTGAAGAAGAACTCCAGCGCATTGAACGGGCCCTGGAAAAGACCCGCATCCAAACAATCTTTCTTGAAAAACGGGTGGCAGAACGTCTTTCGACTGACGATGCATCGATCTTTCATACCCATCTGATGATTTTAGAGGACCGAGCCTTTCTGCAACGCATTCAGCAGCAGATCGAGCAGCGTCATTGTGCGGCCTACGCCCTAAAGAAGGCCGTCGACCACTATATCGGTGCCTTTGAACGCATGGATGACCCCTATCTGCGCGAACGTGCCGCAGACATGAAGGATATCGGCCGACGTCTGGCGGCCAATTTAAGCGGCCGCGAAGATCAGGTTCTGCACCTGAAACATCCCGGTATTTTGATCGCCAAAGAAGTGCTGCCTTCGGACATGGCGGCCCTGGACCATGAACAGATTCTCGGCATCGTAACCGAATCGGGAGAAAAGAACTCCCACGCCGTGATCATGGCCAAGTCTCTCGGCATTCCGGCTCTGGTCGGGGTCAAGGGCCTCTTAAATCGTATTGCCCCGGAAGAAGCGGTGATCCTCGATGCCAACTCGGGCTGCCTTTACGCGTCGCCGCCAACGGCGATCATTGAGGAATACAATCGATTAGAAGAAGAAGCGCGACATGAGTCGCACCGTCTGGAGGAATTCGCCCACCTTCCCGCCGTCACTCAAGACGGTACACCGGTGGTGCTGCGGGCCAACATCGGCCTGGTCAGTGATATGGCTGTCGCTCAGCGTAATGGCGCTGAGGGAGTCGGCCTCTACCGCACCGAATTCCCCTACATGATCCGCGGCGAATTCCCTACCCGTGATGAACAGTACCGTCTGTACGCGCGGGTTGTCGAAGGGTTTAACGGCCAACCGGTCACTATTCGTACCCTAGATATCGGCGGCGACAAGGGTCTTCCCTATTTCAGTCCTCCTCCGGAGGAGAACCCATTTATGGGCTGGCGCTCGGTACGGGTGTCCCTCGACAACCGGGATATCTTCCGCACCCAGATAGAAGCCATCCTGATGGCCGCCTGCCACGGTCCAGTCAAGCTGTTGTTCCCCATGATCAGCGGCATGGAAGAGATCCGCGCCTGCCAGGAAGTCATGGCCGAGGCGCGTCACAACCTGTCCGCCGAAGGGCTAAAGTTTGTCGAGAAGATCCCTGTCGGGGTGATGATCGAGGTACCGGCAGCAGTAACAATGGCAAGGCAACTGGCCAAACAGGTCGACTTTTTCGCCTTGGGAACCAACGACCTGATTCAATATATGCTGGCGGCCGACCGTAACAACCCGCTAGTCAACAAGTATTACGATCCCTTGCATCCCGCAGTATTGCAGGTTTTGCATGAGGTGACCGAGGTGGCGCGGCAACAACAAATCGGGCTCTGCCTGTGCGGAGAAATGGCCACGGACCCGGCCCACTTTCTGCTACTGCTCGGCATGGGTATCCGAGAGTTTTCCATGGCTGCCCCCTTCATTCCCAGCATCAAAGCATTTTTGCGCGACCTATCCCTGAATACCGCAGAAGAAACTGCAAAAATGGCGCTGACCATGACGGACAGCGCCCAGATACGCAGCTATCTGCAGCAGATTTTAAACAGCAGTCGTGGCGTCAGTTAAGGTACTCCCCCCTGCAATCCTCCACCTGAGCTAAACACAAGTCCATCTAAGCCTGGCGCTTCATTCCCTAGATTAAGAACTGAAAAACCCTTCCCCCTCACCGAAACGCGCCTAGTTTTACGATGAATAATCGTGATGACAGGTACCGGAAAACGGGTAGTGGTTCCAAAATAAGCAGGCCGATGAAAAAGGGAGAAACCCTTTCCATCGGCCTGCAATAAAATTCAAATGATTTTCAACTTGCGGTGAGTACGACACCACGTTTTGCCGTAGCCTCTTAGCAAGAGATCTTGTTTAAACTTTCCTGCAGAATAGCTCGTTTTTCTCGGGCCTCCTGCAATTTCTTACGATTCTTTTCCAGGATTTCTGGAGGAGCCTTGGCCAGAAAGGCCTCATTTTCCAGCTTTTTGCTGAACATGGAGACATCTTTTTCGACCTTGGAAATCTCCTTCTGCAGACGTTTCCTCTCTTCGTCCACATTGATCAGATCGGCAAGGGGAAGCAGGATCTCGACCTCACCGGCAACCTGGGTCGCCGCTTTTTCTGGGTGTTCGACCGCCATGCCAAAGCGTAAATCGTTGAGTTTAGCCAGAGCACGAATATAGCTTTCACCCTCAGCCACCATGTCAACGGCGGCTTGGCTTTTACAGTCAAAGACAGCGGGAACCTGCTTGCCAGGCGCCACATTCATTTCGCCACGAATATTACGAACCCCCTTGATGACCTCCATGACCCGTTCCATCTTCGCCGCACCTTGCGGATTGGACGGCCAGGCACCTTCATCCATATAGGTGGCTTGCATGATTGACGGGGTCGGCCGCTCGCCGGGGAGAACCTGCCAGATTTCTTCGGTGATGAAGGGCATGATGGGGTGCAGCAGGCGTAACAACTGCTCCAACACGGTGAAGAGTACCGCCTGAGCCACCTGGCGACGCTCTGCGTCATCACCATAGAGATCCTCTTTACTCAATTCGATATACCAGTCACAGAATTCATGCCAGGTAAAGGCGTAGAGGGCTCCTGCAGCATCATTGAATTTGTAATCGGACAGGGCCTGTTCCGTCTCAGCAGCAACCTCGCTAAGCCGGGTGAGAATCCATTGATCAGCCAGAGATAGCTTTGCCTGATTAAGATCGATGGTTTCCGGAGTAAAATCTTCCAGATTCATCAGGGCAAAACGGCTGGCGTTCCACAGCTTGTTGACAAAGTTTCGATAACCGGCAATGCGATCTAGGGATAGCTTGATATCCCGTCCTTGGGCGGCGAAGGCCGCCAGGGTAAAACGGAAAGCATCCGTGCCATATTCATCGATGACCGTCAACGGATCGATAACATTGCCCTTGCTCTTGCTCATTTTCTGACCGTTGGAATCTCGCACCAAGGCATGTATGTAGACCTCTTTGAAAGGTACCTCATCCATGAACTTAAGGCCCATCATCATCATGCGCGCGACCCAGAAAAACAGAATATCGAAGCCCGTGACCAGACAAGAGGTAGGATAGAATTTCTCAAGAGTGGCAGTCTTATCGGGCCAACCCATGGTCGAGAAGGGCCACAGGGCCGAGGAGAACCAGGTGTCGAGGACATCCGTCTCCTGACGCAACTCACTGCTTCCACAGTGGCTACAGACCGTTGCATCCTCGCGGGTAACGGTGATCTGATCACAATCGGCGCAAAACCAGGCCGGAATGCGGTGTCCCCACCAGATCTGGCGACTAATGCACCAGTCGCGAATATTGTACATCCACTCAAAGTAAGTCTTTTCCCACTGTTGAGGGATAATTTTGGTACGTCCGTCCTCTACCGCAGCGATAGCTTCTTTGGCCAGAGGCTCGACCTTGACGTACCACTGCAGGCTCATGTACGGCTCAATAACGGTCTTGCAACGATAGCATTCGCCGACGGCATTGAGGTGATCCTCGGTACGCTCTAGAAGTCCGTCCGCCTCTAGGTCAGCCAGAACCTTCTGCCGAGCGTCGCTACGTTCCAATCCCTGATAGGAGCCGCCGTTTTCATTGACTACCCCCGATTCATCAAAGATATTGATGAATTCTAGATCGTGGCGTTTTCCCATCTCAAAGTCGTTGAAATCGTGAGCTGGGGTAATCTTCACTGCGCCGCTGCCGAACTCTTTATCGACATAATCATCAGCGATAATGGGAATCTCACGATCAACCAAAGGCAACAGTATGCTCTTGCCTATCAGGTCGGCATAGCGTTCGTCCTCGGGATGTACTGCCACAGCGGTGTCACCAAGCATGGTTTCAGGGCGAGTGGTGGCCACCACAAGCAGTCGGTCGCTGCCCTTGACCGGATAACGCAGATGCCAGAGCTGGCCCTTTTGATCTTCGTGCTCCACCTCAAGGTCGGAGAGTGCTGTGTGACAGCGCGGGCACCAGTTGATCAAGCGATTAGCCCGGTAGATTAGGCCCTCTTCGTAGAGAGTGACGAACACCTCACGCACGGACTTGGACAGTCCCTCGTCCATGGTAAAGCGTTCCCGCTCCCAGTCGCAGGAAGCCCCGAGTCGTTTAAGTTGATTGATGATCTGACCGCCCGATTCGCCGCGCCACTGCCAAACTCGCTCGATAAAACCTTCGCGACCCAAATCATGGCGATCCCTTCCCTCGGTGGCCAGCTGCTTCTCTACCACATTCTGAGTGGCGATACCGGCATGATCGGTGCCGGGCTGCCAGAGGACTTCCGATCCGCGCATACGCTTCCAACGGGACAGAATATCCTGCAGAGTATTGTTCAGAGCGTGCCCCATGTGCAGCACACCGGTTACGTTAGGCGGCGGTATAACGATGGAGTAACCCGGTTTGTCGGAATTCTCGTCGGCCCGAAACATTCCGTCTTTTTCCCAGGAATCGTACCATTTTCGTTCTACCTCTGACGGCTCGTAACCTTTGGCAAGTTGCTCTTTCATGAACTATGGATCCTTCCGGAAATACTGTTGCGGACGGGAACGTCCAGCTTAATATCGGACAAACAAAAAGAAATGGGGATTTTAGCAATCCCCATTTCTACCGTCAATAGTTGTCATCTGGCCGCGGAGATTGAACGATCAATCCTGTTCGGCGGTAATTCGACTGATTTCTTCTTTGATCAGACTTTCCGCCAGGTCCGGTACTACCTCCCAGGCGATTCTTTCGAGCATCGTGGCGGCCAACCGTTCAATAACCTTGCCCGCCACCTGCTCAACGATAGCGGTCAGATCCTCTTCCGAGAGCCCCTGCACGCGACCAACAACGTCCTCTTTACTGAGCGTGGTCCCCTGTGGCCCTGTTTCGACAGTGGGCACAGCCGCCAGTTCAGGTACCGGCTCAGCTTCATGGGTTCCCGCTATCTTGGCAATCAGGCTGCTATTGCTAAAAAAGCTCAAGCCACTAACAGCGCTAGGGACTTTTTCCACAACAGGTTCTGGCTTAGGCTTCTGCTCAGGTTCAGGGATTATATCCAGGTCTGCACCAAGGATCGGTTCGGCAGCTGTTTCTGGTTCCGCTTGGACTTCGGCAGTATTTTCTTCCTCGGCAGAAATTTCCTCCTCGACAACCATAGCCGGTTCAGGAAACTCATCAGCGGCTAAGGTGTTATCAGCCAATGTCTTCACCGGTTCTTCGACGGGTTCCTGCGGCGACGACTCCTTCTGAGTGATAAACTCAAAGTCTGCTTCGATATTCGTACCACTCTCCACAACATCCTCGATCAGCAGATCATTTTCATCGAGAAACAGAACTTCTTCTTCCGGTGATTCAGCTAAAGCGTCCGACGGAGCCAATTCTGTGCCGGAAGAGTTCAGTGTGTCTATCTCAGCAAAATCCAGTTCACCGATCTGCTCGTCCTGTTCTTCAGCCAATTCAAGGTTGTTCTCATTCTGGTCAAGCAAAGGTTCGTCATCCCAAAGATCGTCTGCCTCCAACTCGACTTCGTCGAAAGCGTCCCCTACCTCAACCGTTTCATCAACTAAAAACTCATCGCTGTCTTCAGTTTTAAGGGTGTCCATCTCCAGGGAGGCCCACATATCCGGTTCAGCGGCAGAAACAGCCGGCGCTTCGTCTATCTCAACGGCCGTTCCGGGAAAAGCAGCCGCAGTTGCCGAACGGGCCAGAACCCCGTCGACCTGTTCAATCAACGCCAAAGATTCGAAAGGTTTGGCAATCCAACCATCGGCTCCAGCTGCCAAGGCCTTGCTTTCATCAAAGGCCTCAAAAGTACCACTCAGCAGCAACACGGGGACCCCTGCGAGAGTTGGTTCCTGTTTGATGGCGGCACATAATTCATAACCGTTCTTGCCAGGCATGTAGACATCAGCCAAAACGATATCGGGTCTATCGACCTGAGCCTTGTCAAAGGCTACTTCACCATTGTCCGCAACCTGGAGAGCATAATCACCATCGGCCAGAATGATCTTGACAACCCTCTGAATGGTGACGCTGTCGTCGGCGAGCAGCACTTTTTTACTCATTCATGCCTCCTTGTTTACCGGCAAATGGCAGAACCGTATTTGGCCACATCGGCCGGACTGGCAACATTTGGCAACACGCCGAACACCCCAGGGTTTAGACATATGACTTTCAGTAGTATTTAGATGCGCCGCAAACCGTTGTAAGGTATCAACAGCCAGCGGTCGTCAGGCAATTTTACACGTCTTACTTAGGTGTCCAAAGGCCCCAAAAAGCGGGTTTAAAGCTAGCATAGGCCCATAACACTGTCAAGTTTTTCCACCGGAGAATTCAAGGGGTTATGGCTCTAACAGGGCCGTAGAAAAACCCTAAAAGAAAACCATTTGTGGCAACCAAATGACTTCACTAACGGTTCGCATCTATGGGCAAAAAAACGACGCCGAAAATGGCGTAAAGCTTGGGTCATACTCGACCAGAAGCACCACATTATCAACCGAACATACGAATGATTATTAAAAACTCTCTTGAGGGCAAATCAAAGATTCACCCAAGCATATACCGTAACAGAAAGTACTATTACAATTCTTCTTCAGCAATCTGAAACATTATGACAACCATGGCCAAACAACAAGAT
>JABXKU010000013.1 GCA_013619105.1 Desulfuromonadales bacterium | reverse complement strand
TGCCCTACTAGATATCAAAGTGTCCGCTAAAGCTTGGCGGCTTATCCAAGTGGCGAACTAGCGCATGATCTTTCATGTGGCGCAACTGCTCAACCAGCCGTTCAAACTCACCGTCTCCGATATCATAGAACCGGACAAAGGCTTTTCGCCTGTAAACTCCCGTCAGGACAATTGTGTTATTGCCCCTGTACCCAATATCAGCGTCAACCCTTGTATATTCTTTTAGTTCTGAAACCTTATCGGCAACAAACTGTTTGTGCCGAGCCAGTTGAGCCTTCAGTGTTTCGTTGTCACGCTTCAGCGCGGCTATCCCTAGCTTCTCCTTCAACCAATTAATCATGCGTCACCGCCCATCACCACTCCCCCCCACCCTCTAGCCTCGTTTCGTTGGTTCTCCACTAAAAAGCAGCCACCCGCTACAAAAGCCGAGCACCACGCCTATAAGATACATTGTCACGCTGCCTCCTATCTAAACCGCTCCCCATCATGCTCTGCCTCATGACACGGCTTGCATAGCGCCTCAAGGTTGGGCATTGTGTTGTTCTTGGCGTTGCGGTCAACGTGATGAACTCGCGTTGCTGGCCTTACCCTTCCCGCCTTCTCGCATCGTTCACATAGTGGGTTGCTTTGTAGCTTCTGCGCTCTTACCTTGCGCCATGCTGCGTCATATCCCCGCTGTGCTGCCGTACCCCTTGCCGTGTCGTATCGCTTGCCCTCTGCTTGCTGGTGGGCTTGGCAGTAGCTACCGTCTGTCAGGTTGGGACACCCTGGATGCTTGCATGGTTTCTTTGCTGCTACTGGCATAACGCCGCACTCGCCGCCATGAACGCAACCTGGATGCGATAGCACGTCACTCCTACAACCACTAGGACGGCAAGCCCGATCACCGCTACCGTTATCTTCTCCGTCATAGCACCGGCTCCGTCATCGGCTCAGGTCTTAGCGGCATACTCCCGCACCCCACACATCGCGCCTTCTCTCCTATCACCGTGGCTTGAATCTCTTGGCAACTCGGACAGCGCCAGAACATCGGCAGGGGCTCCGGTGCAAGGTAAGCAGGGAGGTCATCAAACAGGTCGTCGTATTCCGTCTGGTTGCGTGGAGAAGTAACGAGCCGTGTTAGTGCGTCGTCCATGCCGCCTCCTATCTGCTATATCCATCCGCGTACCAGCCCCCGCCTTTAAGCTGAAAGCTGCCGCCAGCAGGAACCCTCTGCATTTCTTTCCCGCAGGGGCACTTGATTACTTCGTCCATCTTGCAACGTAATTCCGTTTCGTGGCCGCAGTCGCAGCGTAGGTGATAGATGGGCATTAAATTAAGCCTTCTCGCGGAGCTTAACTTTTAGGGTTCCGCTCAAGTCAAGAGTCCAACTCCCGTCTTTTGCTTCTGGGAAAATATCAGTCAAGCATTTCCACAAATCGTACCTGGCTTCATGGCTGGCTGGTCCACTCCTTGCTCTTTCGAAGATGTCGCATAAATGCAAAACCTCCTTAACGTCCTCGGCTGGAATGACCAGCACCCTTGGCTTAAATGTTGGCTTCGTTGGTTGCGTTTCCCGCCAAAAGCACAGTTTGTTAAATAACGTCTTCATCACCCCTCCTCCATCTTGCTCCGCGCCCCGCACTTGGTGCAGACGATTGTGTTGTCTGGATGATTCCTGCCGCGAAATGGCTCGCCATAGTCGATCACCCTCTTACCTCCGCACCGCTCAGGCATTGTCATGAGCTTGGGCGGTAGGAGGATTGGGCATGGGGTTATTTCGGGCATCTAGCAGCACCTAGCAACCCATACCCCGCAATGTCCCTCCAAGGGCTTTCCCCGAAGGCGTCCTTTTGGGTTGCGATGCGAAACAGCTTATCTATCACCCTGACCACCGCCAAGGCATCGTCCATCTGCTCCCCGGTGATTCCATTAGGGTAGAGAATCCGCATGACGTCACCGGCCTTGCCGAAGCTGTCACCGTATGCCCCTTGCTTTTGGTCGGTGAGTTTTCCGATTTCTGTGCCGAGTTGTTCAAAGGTGCCGAGTTTCCGTCCTGGCCGGTCGTCGGTTAGGCGCTCGTTGTGTTCTTGCGAACGGCCCTCGTTCTTGTCGCAATACAGCCCGCAACTTTGGCACTTAGCCAGGGTGACGTTTGCTGGGTGTTGATAGCTCCGTCCGCAATGGAAACAATCCAGAATTAAATAATCCATCCCCTCCCCCTTCCCCTCCAATAAAAACGCCCCCGGCAGCGTTAACTGCCGAGGCATCCACAGCACCCAGGAGGAGGGGGAGGTGCTGCTTGCGTAATTAGCCCACGGGTTTGAGCATCGTCGAGAGGCTTTGTGGGCGTTTTGTGTTGGTTATGCGTCCGCGTACTTCCATGCGAACAGGTGCTTGCGAGAGTGTTTCCAGACTGACCCCATCGGGTAGCTGTGCGGGTCCCTGACATACAACCTGCCGACCTTCGCTAGATAAAACACATCGAGCAACCCGTTAACGCGTCGGTATTCGTTCCGCACCCTAATGGCGGTCTGCATCCACTTGGGCATATCGTCAAGAAATCGGTATTTAGGCAGCTTCCACACAGGCAAGGAAAAGACCAACACCAGATAAATCAGCTTTAGACTTTTCATCTTTTCCCCCTCTCAAAAGGAAAGCCCACCGACTCCGAAGAGTGGCGGGCGTTGTTGATTGGCGGCGAAGCAGGAGTTGCACCTGTAACCGCTTGTGCGTTTCACGAACTGGCCATTTTCCGCTACCGCGTCACAAGCAGACCCGTCTCAGGAACGCCATGTAATTTTGCAATCGCCGCCGTAGCGGGCCAGGATCTCTGCCTACACATGGCAGGTGAGCTAACAAAAAAGGGCTCGCAATCTCTGCGGCCCCTTTTTCTAACTGCTTCTCTGTGTACTCTTGCAACTGTACACGGAATATAGCATATCTTGTTGCTCATTGTCAAGAAAACTTTTAAGTATATCAGTATTTTGCATTTTGCACAAAAAAAGAGGGGGCGAATAAACACCCCCTGACCTGTTCAGCCTTCCGTGCCTGTCTTTTTATTTTCAGCTTCGCTAAAAGAAGAGTCTTTAAACAGCGCAGCAAGCCCCGTTACCTGCTTTAGCCTCAATAGCTCATCCTTGTCCATGCCGACATGGCGCAATATCCACGCATCGCTCATGCCTGCGGTTGTAAGTTCTGCAACGATATTAGACATTAGCTCTATCGAGTGCGAACCTCTAGCCCTGTTGTGCCGGACGGTTGAGGCCATCCGGTTTGTTTCGTCTTTGTCTATAACCGCAACGGGCAGCAGACCGTTTTCACGCTCCCTGATTCTCTTGCTTGTCAGCATCGTTGTATAGCGGTGATAGCCGTCAACGATTTCATACATATCTTCGGCTTCGACATAGTAGCAGACAACCGGCATCGTAAAGCCGTCCTCCCATATCGAGATTTCCAGAAGCTCCATTTCAGGAGGGGCTACCGCGTTCGGGTTGTAGGTGTTTGCCCTTATCTTCTCCAAGGGAACAGCCTTGACGTTATAAACTGGACTCTTCATGCACCCCCCGCTTTTATTTCCTTTTCCCATCTTACAAACCTCCCCCGTCTCGCGCCAGGAGCCGCGTTATAGCCTAACGACTCCCACACCCTGACCTCTTCCCTGTCGTTTGTAAACATGCTCAAGCAGCCGAGCCTACAAGCTACAACCTCAGATTCTCTGGCAAGCCTTCTCCTGGCTACCTTCGTTTCTCCGAACAGATACCTTATGTGGGCTTTCTTGTTCTTCAACACCCTGATCTGCGTAAACCCGACGGGCGTTTCTTCCTCTGTCGCTACCAGCCAAACGTCACCGCTATCACTAGTAATCGCCATGCCTAGTTCTTCATGAACCTGTTTCGACAAAACCCACTTCCAGACCAGCACAAGCAGCCTGCAACTTTTGCCTTCTTCGCCAAACTCATATTCCGTGATTTTCACACCATCACCCCCCTTTCTTCAGCTTCGCATACTTGCGTTCAGCCGTCGCCCTTAGTTCGGTTTCTGTTTTGGTTAACGAGAACCCCATGTACTTGCACAGGTGGTCGTTTTTCATGATGCAGACACACATCCGCTTATATGTCGGGATTTCCCTAAACTCATCAATGTCAATATCATCAAGGTATTCCATCGTTACTGGCAGTTTAGTGGTGCGGTAATTTGTTGCTTCACCAACGACAAAATCAACATCTTTGTCTTTCAGCTTCTTGATTACCTCTTCAGAAAGGCAACCTCCCTTGTTTTTCCAGAAAGCCATACTGGCAAGGAGCTTTTTTTTATAGTTTTCGCGGGCTTCGCCTGGAAGAGTTGTTAATAAAAACTCCATGTAACTCTTCCATGTATGCCCTGGTGGCAGCTTTATCGACTTCCACCCCATAGCGGTTGTGCCGCCGTAAAGCCCCGCAAAGTTGACCCCGTTTGTCCTGCCGATCATCTTTCCCCAATTGCCGGGATCAATGACTTTATACATTTTCAGGTTTTCCATTCCGCAATCATGAAAGGGGCTTGCTACCCTCATTTGCCCTAGAGTCAGCCCTGCCTGATAGAAAATGTCATACAGCTTGTTGTACTCCCACCCCTGCCTTGCGTTGGCGGTCCAAACGTCTTCAACCTTCCAATCGAACACAGGGTAAGCGTTGCACACGTTCTCGTGTAGCTCAAGCGTCCAGCTCCGGTCCTTGTACTTGTTTTGGTTGCGGTCGCTGTAGATGGCCCGCCATCGGTTGAAGCTCTCTTGAGTCCTAACCCCAACTAGACAGGCAGTTTTCTTGGCTTTGTTCTTCTTATGGAACCACAAAGAAAACCTTTCTTGAAAATCGTAATCCCTCATGCCTTTTTTAAACCATGAGAATTCGTGGTTATCTTCGTTAATACTCTCTTCTGGTAAATCACGCACCCAAATATCTTTTTTGTCGGCGTCCCAAGGTATCCAGTGGTCGCTATACATACTTGTGGCACAAGCAGCGGCCAAGGGTAAGCAAACCCGGTACACGTCTATAATGTCCCTGTTTTTCGACAACTCAAGGTCAACATAGTCTGTGGTCATTTGATACTGCGCTTCGTAGTCTATGTGGAAAACGCCCATTCTCCTGTGTGGTGCGTGTTCCCTGATATAGTCTATGCACAGGTGCAACAACACACCGCTGTCCTTACCGCCGCTGAAAGATACATACACGTTGTCGAACTCTTCAAAAACAAACTTTATTCTTTCTTTAGCCGCCTCATAAACATTCATTTCCTCCCCCTCGCCTCTATCTCTATTCGTTTTAAAACTGAATAAGCCTCGCACTTTTTAACCGTAAACCCTAAAGTTGCAAGGTTTGTGTCGTTTTTAAGAATAGCCCTGCATATCGCCCTGTATGATGGGGCCTTGTTTGCCGCCTCAAGTTTGATCGGTGCCTCTTCTGGTATATTACCATTATAGCCCTTATTGCCCCAACTAACTAAATAGCTTGAGATTCTCCCCTTCACGCCCAACCCTCCATCTTTCTATGGCTGCTTCGGCCTCCATATTTGCCCCGTGGCGCTCTTCGTCGGAAACAAGCCCCCATGCCCTCCTTGTTACGTCCTCCGTGCATCCTGTGACCAAACAGCAAGCAGCTTGCCCTATCCACGCCACTCGGTTGCTATCTAGGTTGGTCAAGTTGTGCTCACATGAGAATGGCCATTTTTCAACTACCTCCATCATTGCCGCGCTGAAAGCCTTGGTGTCTTTTATCAAAGCTACAGCTATTGGCAAAAGCTCTCGCTGTTCTGTCTTGCTTGGAATCCTCCACATGCCCGCGTGATACTCTTCCCACTTTTCAAACCTGTGATAAATCCGGCCATTTGTCACATTGCCCTCGCAATCGCCAGCCCCGCTGTGTCTAGTTTCTTCGCCGCCACATCATCCCAAAACCTCCGAACTGCCCAGCGGTCGTGTTCTCCGTCCCCTTTGTAGGCAAGGTAAATCTTCCGGCGCTGCTTCTCGTCGGCGGGCAGGCATCCCAGGAAGTCCACCGCCCAATCAAGCCAAGTGTGGTTACTCCCTCGCGCTGCCGTTACGAACAGCGCCCCGCTTTGTAGCTTGCCGCCATCCTTCACAAACTCGGCCAGTTCGTCAAACTTGCGCGTCATGCCGCAGGCGGTGGCATGGTGAGACAGTTCTAGGACTTCCAGCGCAGCGAGAAATACCTTCTTGCGTTGTCTCCAATCCATTAAACCTCCGTGAGAAAAGTGTAAACTGCACCTTCCAACCCACCACCACACAACAACTCTACTGGCAGCAGATATGTCGTAGCTGGCTTAATTTTGAGAGTGGTAGAGCTACAACCTGTGTGCCTTGTCTGCCCATGTTCCCTAACGAAGTCAGACCACCACTCCTGCCGTTGGATAATTCGGAGCAGGTTGTCTCTCATGCGCCCTCCTTCGGGTAGTGGCCGTGTGCGTGTTTCATCGCCAGCCTGTTCACTTCTCGCAGGTGTTCGCTTTCTGTTGTCTCGCCAAGCAGTCGCCTCCTAACAGCCGTCTTTATCCTTGAAAGATCGTCTTTCATCTTCCCCGCCTCGGCTGTCTGCGCTTCGGTCGTGTTAAGTTCGGCAACGATTTCGCTAACAGTCATCCGCTGGCCTTCCTTGAGTATCGCTGCCCCGTCCTCCATTACCCCTTCTGAATATTTCAACATATTTCCTCCTGTCTCCACCAACACCCCATCATCCACACCCGCTCCGGCATCTTCGCCACCCCGCTCTTGGTTTCTCCGCTGTGCCTGAGCTTCGCCGTCTGGTCGATCTTCGCGCCGTTGCATTCGGGGCAGAGGCAGGTCACTAGCGGTTCGCGCTTCGGGCCTTTAGCCATCACTTAGCTCATCTCTTCTGTCGTACCAGTTCATTCCGTCAACGTCTTCACACCTCATCCCGTCAAACTCGCTACACTTAACCGACGCCGCCAGCCTTTTCAGTGATTCATTTGCTTCCCGCAGCCTCCGCACCTCGGCGGCGAGGGTATCGCCCTTGCCTGCTTGCTCTAACGCCTCCGCAAGCAAGTCGGTTTTGTTCATGCCGCTGTAAATGTGAAACCGCTTCGCCTTGTCTACCGTCATTGGTTGCCCTCCTGAGCATGTGCATTCCTGCCAGTATGCCGCGCCACACTTCTTGCAATCGTAGTGGCTCATCCTCTCCCCTCCTTGTCCTTGGCTTTAAACTCCTCTGACTCGATGCGGATATTTACTCGCTGCAAAGGGCCAACCGTTTCATCCATGCACCAAATGACCTCTTCGACGGTGCCGTATCGCTCACCAGAAAACCGCATCGTGTCGCCGCGCCGCGGTAGGTGTTCCATTGGCCAATCAATAACCAACTTGTCATCTAAAAAACCGTGAACCTTGAACATCTATCTCCCCTCCCTCCTCGCCTCGGCTTTCCATTCGTCGCGCTGCGTCCGCAAAATGTTGTTGTCGATCTTTAGCAAATGGATTTCCTGCAAAAGTTTCAACTCCCGCTGGAGCTGTTCGGCCTGTTTCATATCCCCTCCCTGAAAGTGTCCAGACTGCCAAACTGTGAGAACTCCGGCGACCAGACCATTTTTACCGTGCCGGTCGGGCCGTTGCGCTGCTTCCCTATAATGATTTCCGCTCGCTTGTCGTGGTGCTGAACATCACAGGTTCCGGCCTTGCACTTCTCGCAGTACACGGTGTCCCGATAGACAAACATAATCACATCGGCGTCTTGCTCTATCGCCCCCGATTCCCGCAGGTCAGACATCATGGGCCGCTTGTCTTGTCGGCTTTCCAGCGACCGATTAAGCTGCGACAGGCAAACAACCGGCACCTTTAGTTCCTTCGCCAGCGCCTTGAGTTGTCGGGACACTTCCCCAACGGCCAAGGTTTGGTTGTCTGCTTTCGGCATCTTCATCAGTTGCAGGTAGTCGATAACCAGCAGATCAAGACCGTGTTTCCGTTTGTGCCTCCGCGCCTTCGCTCTTAGTTCCATCACCCCCAGGTTGAAACCATCGTCTATCCACACCGGCATGGAAGATATCTTGCCAGAAGCGTCCGTCATGCGGGACCAATCGCCTGCGGTGAATTGCCCGTTCCTTACCCGTTGCCCGTCTATTCGCCCCACGGTGCTGATTAGCCGCTTGACCAGTTGCTCTTTGCTCATTTCAAGGGAGAAAATTAAACTCTTCTTGTCGGCCACGGCGGCATTCTCTAGCAGGTTCAGGGCTAGGGCGGTCTTGCCCATAGATGGACGCCCTGCCAAAATCACAAGGTCGGAGGGTTGCAGCCCTGCGGTCATTTTGTCCAAGTCGCTGAACCCGGTCGGCACTCCGGTGATGCTTGCCCCCTGCTTGTTGAGATGTTCCAGCTCCTTAAAGACCGGCCCCAGCGTGTCCCTTACGCTGACGGCTGTTTGCTTCGCCCCGCCCCCTTCGCGGATCTCCATTATTTTAGCTTCGGCCATATCCAGGGCGTTGTCATCGTCCAGGCCGGCTACAATCTCCCGACACGCCGCCGCCAACTTACGCCCCGTTGAACACTTGCGGACCGCCTGGCAGTAATAGCCGATCATCGAAGGTAAGCCGTGTTCGTCAATCAGTCCGCTTATTGTCGCTGCGGGTACTCTGCCGAGAAGGGCCGAGCTCACCGCTATCAAGTCCGGCTGCACCCCCTTGCCAGATACCGTTTGGATCGCCTCAAAGACTTGCCGGGTTAAATCTGCGGTAAAGTCGTCGACTTGGAGAAACACATGGTCCAAGGCTTCGGGGTAGACAAGGACCGTTCCGATAATTGCCCGCTCCGCCGTCAGGTCCGCGAGAGTGCTTGCTGCCATTCCTTTTCCTCCTCATCCTGTTGCGGGGTTGGGGCTTGGCTAACCACCGCTGGCACTCGATGCCCTTTGTCTTGCTCCTTGGACAGCCAGCCGACGACAAACCTTCGCACACCCTTGTCGGTCTTCCTGCGGGTGGGGTTGGCTTCGGCCCATGCCGCCATCTTCCGCAACTCCCCGACAACATCAACCGCCGGGAAGAGGGATTGCCAATCGTCAATATCATTCTGCGAAAGAGGGTAAAGCGCTTTTGAGTTCAAAAGGATTTCAACGACAGCTTTCGGTGCAGAGTTCCCAACGGGAAGCTCTGGACATATATCCTTTCCCTTTCCCTTCCCTTCCCTTCCTGCCTTCCCCGGTGCTTCCCCAGTGCTTCCCTGTTGCTTCCCCAGTGCTTCCCTGCTAGAAACTTCAACAAATTCAGACGCTTCAGGAAACCGTGCCGGGTCGCTCTTCTCTTTGCCGCTAATCCTCTGATGTTTATTAAAGGTTGGTATGATTCCGTACTGTTTGCCGTCCTTTTCAACGTGCGTCACAAGGTCGTTTTCCCTGAGAAGCGTTAGGGATTTCCCCAGCGCTTCCCCAGTGCTTCCCTTCCAAACGAAGGGCAATATGTCCAGGGCAAGTTGCCTCGGCCTCCACTCAAAGACGCCGTTTTTGTCGCACTGGGTAAACAGCCCGATAAAGACCAGCATAGGGTGAAGATTTGCGTGTTCAGCCTCCAAGTCTTGCAATTTTTCATGCCTGAAAAGCTCAGGCTTGACAGTTCTGATCCTTGCCATCTTCCCTCCATCGCTTCCCTATTTCTGGTATAGTGTCTCCGGCGTCTGGCGGGTGCGCCATGTCCAGCCCCGTAGCCCGCCGCTAACTTGCCAGGGACTGCTCCCGCTTTTTCTGCCTCCGCAACTCCCGCCGCGCCTTTGTCCGATCGCTGTTCTTCGTCTGCCGGACAACTCCCCGCTCTGCCTCGGCTACCGTGAGTCGCCGCGTCCCTTCCACCGTCCAGGTGGCGAAGGCTTTGCACTCTCGGCCTGAGTTGGCGCAGAAGGCGACGACCATCGGCGGGCAGTCGTGACAGGGGGGCAACTGGTCGGTCATCTTGTAGCTTTTAGCGTAATTGCGATGGATAACGTTATCGTTGCGCTGCCATTGGACCTTGAACCGCTCTGCGGCCACTGGCGGCAGGTCGAACCCTTGGTGCGCGATGAGGTCGAACACCTCCCCCGGTCCGGCAGGCGGTCGCTCTCCTCTAAATATTTCCCGCTTGCAACGGAGGTGGTAGTCTCGCTTTGCCTTCTCAGATTTGGTCAATGCGGCCTCCTATATCTCTTCACGCCAGTGGGGAAGGCAATTAAATGGAATGTCATCGTCTGGATAGAACTGGTTGTTGTCCATGCCGCCAGAGGACGCTTGCTGGCTCTGTGCGGGGCGTTCCTGCTGCTGGCCTTGCCCTTCCCTGCTCCCAAGCATCTGCATGTCCCTGGCGACGATTTCAGTCGTATATTTATCTGCGCCGTCTCTGTCCTGCCACTTGCGGGTTTGCATCTTGCCGGAGATAAAGACGGGCTTCCCTTTTTCTAAATACTTGCCGCAAATTTCCGCGAGGTTCTTCCAAGCTACGATGTTGATATATTCAACTTTCTCCTGCTTGTTTCCGTCGCGGTCCTTGAAATTCTCGTTGCAGGCGATGGAAAAGTTACAGACCGCTACACCCGATGCAGAGTACCGAAGCTCAGGGTCGCGGGTCAGGTTGCCGATGAAGGTGCATTGATTTACGCTTGCCATGTTATTTAATCTCCTTGATTCGTTTTAGTAGGTTGCCGAGTTTGCAGTCTTCGGTGTGGCCTTTAAATTTAAGATATCCACAACAAGGACACTTATCCGCTTTTGACCATCCTGGGATGTTCCACTCCAACTCCTCCAGCATGGCGAGCATGTCAGGGGCGGCGGCGATGAGGCGGGCGTTGGCTTCGCTTTCTTCCCTCTCTTCTCCGGCGTCTTCCCACACTCTGCAAATATAAAACTCTTGTTTCGTGTCGCATATCGAGCACAAAAAGTCCTCGTTAAGCTGCTTGTCGTAGTTGTCTCCGTCTCGCACTATCTCCCACGGCCCCGGTGTATGTTCCATTCTTCCCCCCTCTCAAGTTCCCGTTCCATCTTGTCCCTTGCCGCCGCCTTGTGCCGCTCGATCACCTCGTTGCCCCACTTCATGCGCGGATATGGCGCCACGTTCTCCACATGGGATATTTCAACCATCAGGGCGTCCAGGGTGGCGGCGCTTGGCTTGTTCTGATATTGCAGCCACGCGGTCACGGCTTCGGCAAGCTCCTCAAAATATTTATTCACTTGATAATCGACACCGTTTTCCGCCACCATCTTCTCGTGGATTTCGGTATCTTCGCCAAGGTCAAACCATGCTATTGCGTCGGGCATTGCCCCTCCATGAATAGTAGCGTTACGCTGCATCAACAATGATCTTGCCCTCTTGCCCCCACCGCTTCGTCACCCTCCCATCCCATATATGGCTGTCATCCTGGAACAGCGCATCGAGTAAAGCCTTCTCCAAATTATCCTTGTCAGGGGTTTGCTGGTGAGGCTTGCCGTCCATCTCCGTTTTCCGCTTCCCTGACCAGCTTTTAGGCATCGGCAGAATGAAGGTGACATGGTAGCCGCTCTCTGGTAATTGAACGACCCTCAGCCTAACCTCGTCGCAATAGGCGCGGTATCTGAGTACCGCTGGCCGCTTTTTCCATTTGTCGCTGCGGGTCATTCGCGGCTTAGGAACGGGGGTTATCGGGTAGCTCCTTCCTCTGGCGCTGGCGGTCATGCCCCCTCCCCGTTCAGCGCCCGACACACAGCGGCCTGCTGCTGCCGGTAGTGGTCAATCGCCTCGATGATGCGGCGGCGAAGGGTGGTGTTCTCGGTCTGGAGTTCGCCGATGATCTGCTGCATTCGGGCGATATCCCCGCCAAGCGCACCGATGATCTTGAGGCGGTCTGCGGCGAGTTCTTCCAGGGCTGCTGTCTTGTCTTGGCATGATTTACACATTATCTAGCGCTCTCCACATGAGTGACCCGCTCCCGCCAGTTGGTCTTGACGTTGGGCGGCTGATAGTTAAGTTTCTCCGGCAGGCATTCATATCCCTTACCTCGGCTTTCACGCGGGACGGTTCCCGTGTGAAGAATTTTATCTACAGGCCACCCCTTATTTACTCTGCTATAAAGAGTTGCCCTTTTAACTCCAATTGCCTCTGCCCACTGAGAAACAGTTCTCGACTCTCCTTTGTAGGCTAAAACAATATTTGTCCTCCGATTGTTGCCCTGTTGTTTAGGTGTTGCCCACCTGACATTCCCAGGCATATAGCCTGAATTGTTGTCGATCCTGTCAATCTGGTGCTTTGTTGTTGGCGGCTCTCCGACGCACTCCTTGAACGACAAGAAACTGCTAGACCACTCTTCGCAAACCGTTATGCCGCGCCCTCCGTATGATGGATACGCTTGATGGTTTCTGTTATAGCAACGCTCCTTCATCCGTGACCAAATCCTGAAAAGCCTAGTTTTTGTCTCTCCGTGTTTCTTAAAAGCGCACCCACAACTCTTGCTTTTCCCTTTCACGAGACTGGCCTTGTAGACCTCCTTCACGGTCCCGCACGAACATTCACAAAGAAGGTGGCTTTCTTTCTCTCCGGTCCCCTTTACCTTCCATCTTCCAAACTGTTCTCCAAATAGTGATTGCTGCATACTCCCTCCAAAGGGTGGCCGCGCCAGGGTGTGGTTAAATCAACGGAAGGTTGACCTGACGCAGCCGGTGATTGGTTATGCTGTCAACAGTCTCCATGCGAGTGCTGCCACTCGCGGAACTTGTCCGTTGCCAAGGGCTCTAGTTCTGTCCACCCGATTGGCCACTGCATCATTTCCTCTACACGTCGGGGGTTCGGATAGGTTCCCCCATGTCTCCGCTTCAACCAGTGTTTGAACTCGCTGTCTCGCCCCGACTTCGCCCCCCCCTTCCAATCGTTGGCCAAGGGAGTCGGCACGAATCCAGATGCGTTCTCTTTTGTGGCAGGCTCCAACGTGGTGAGCGCCAAGCACTCCCCATCGCGCATCGAACCCCATTTCGGCCAAGTCTCCGAGAACTCGTCCAAGCCCTCTAGAAGTGAGCATTGGCGAGTTTTCCACGAAGACGTGGCGAGGTCGTACTTCACGAATGATCCTGGCCATTTCCACCCAGAGCCCGCTTCGCTCTCCGTCGAGCCCTTCTCCCGATCCCGCTGCGCTAATGTCTTGGCACGGGAACCCGCCAGAGATAACATCGACTTGCCCTTCCCACGGTCTACCGTCGAAGGTTCGCACATCGTCCCAGATTGGGAACCTTGGCAGCAGTCCGTCCCGCTGGCGAGCAAGGAGCACTCTTCTGGGATATTCAGCAAATTCAACAGCGCAGACGGTGTGCCATCCAAGGAGTTTCCCTCCCAGGATTCCTCCTCCGGCCCCTGCAAATAGTGCCAACTCATTCAAACGGCCTCCTTAACTGCCGCGTTCCACTTAGACACCGGAATCTGCTGGTTGTCCCGGCGAAATATCAACAGGGCGTGGCTACTGCCGCGGCGGCTGCGTATCTCGGTTAGTAGGGTTGAATAACTCATTTCAGAATCCCCCTCTCGATGCGATTGATAATGGTTTCAATGCGGGCGCGTTCAAAGACCGCTTCCATCACGTCCCAACTGAACGGCCAATGGTCCGGCCTATCGAATATCGCGTGGCAATGGCTGCACATATCCGCTCCGTTGTGATCGTCAGCCTTCATCGCCATGCCTGCTCCGTTTTCGTGAGCCAGCACCGTTGTCGCCGTGGCGTTCTGGCATCCAGGCAGGCGCATGGTGCAATCTTGGTCGCGGGCGGCGTCTCGGTATTTTTTCGACTTCCATCTTTTGTGCTTCGGAAACATCATGCTTCCACCTTCTGCCATTCCTGAAACTCGCGCTTGATGTGGGCGAACTCTTGAGCCGGTCCTGCGTGGTGGTCTAGTTCGGCGCGGGAGTTGATGCAGCAACGCATACGAATAAACTCGGTTGCGTTCTTTTCCGCTGCATCCCCGTAAGACCAAAACAGCCCGGTTTTTTCAGCGAACGCTTGGAAGTCCTGTCTCTTCGCTAGCCCCGCCGCCTCCTTGCTCAACCTGCCGCCCTTCGGCTTCTGCACAACCGGCGTCTCGTCGTCGTTGATCTCCACCAGAACAGCCGCGTAGCGTTTGCCGGTCTTCTTGCCGGTGGCAGAGTGTTTAAATGGGTGCGTGTCGTACTCGCCGGGGAGTTGGAAGGTGACGGTCATGCCGTCGCGGGAATTGTCGCCCCAACGAAGCAAGAGCAGTTCATCTTTGAAGAAAACAATGTCAGATGTGTTCAACGTCCACCTCCCTGCATCCGATAATCCCTATCTCGCTGAGTAGGGTGTCGAACTTCCGCGCATACCATGCGTCTGCGGTGTTCATCGCTTCCGTGCCGCTTTCTGCGTCAAAGTCGCGCACGGTTCCGTCTTCAAATTCAATTTGCCAAATCACCGGCGCCTCCCCTGCGCCTTCCAGGTGCGCTTTGAGGTTAATTCGTAGCGGCCACTGGCGATCTTGCGGGTCGCTTCGCTGTCCTTTACTCGGTAGGTCTGTAAATCCATCTTGTCAGTGACACACTTCATTCCATCCCTCCGTGTTTAAGTGTCCCGCCCTTTACGATTAAAGGGCGGGGTGCCGCTCCCGCCTCGGCGCGGGGTTGGCTTAATCGTTAGCGATCGCCCTCGTACCAGAAGCTTTCCCGCTCCTCGTCTACCAGCGAAGCGCCGCAGCAGTTGGACAACCATTCGCCTTGACGGACCTGCATCACCCTGTCCTGGCCTCCGTGCGCCAGGGATGGGAGGGTTTGCATTCCATCGTCGTATTCGGCCCCGCAATGGCATTTGCATCTTGAGCAGATTCCGGTTTCCATGTCGTCCTCCTACCAGTGATAGCGTTGGCCGGTCAGCATCTTGTGATGCCCTTGGAGTGATTCAAGAACCTTGTGCGCGGATTTGATATGCTCCGTGAGAAGAGCGACTTCCAGCTTGGTGTGCTCGTCAAACATGCGTTCAAGCTGCTGAGCCTCTTCGTTGATGGTCGCTTTGAGTTTCCCCATCGTCTCCCCCTTACTGGTTGACCGCTGCGGGTGTGAGTTCTTGGCGCTTGGCTTCGGCGAGGCCGGTTATTTTGGCCTGCCAATCCTTCTGCATTCCCGCAATTTCGGTCTTGTAGAAGTCGAGCACCTTAGCGACAGCTTCCAAGTCCTTGGCCCCACCGATAAGGCGACTAATTTCTGCCCCTATAATGGCGAGGTCTGTCTTCTCTTCTGGCGCTGCGCTTTGCTGTTTGCTTGCTCCGTTGCTGCGCTGGCGTGGTGGTTCCTTGCTCCCGACTGCTGCGTTAGCGTCGTCGTCTTCTTGGCCGACTCCAGCAACAGCGGCCAGGGCATAGCGGCGACAGTAGGTGAGGGCGCTGCCGATGCCGTGGGCGTCCTGCTTGCTCACCGGAATGCTGATCGTGCTGGACAAATACTGCCCGCTCTTGTGCATCAGGATTGTCTCCACCGATGCAATGCCGCCCTCGTAAGCAGGGCATTGCGTGAAGGCCAAACCGTGGGTCGAGAAGACCGGCCTAACCGCGTTGATGATTTCGGCAAGGTCCGCATACTTGCTGCGAAAGTGTGGGTTCTCGCTACCCTTGGTGGCATTTTCAATCATGCCTTGAGCAGCAGAAAGAGCCGCCGCCAGTTCGTTGATTTGTTCGCTGTGTGTCATATCCTCCCCCTCTTCCTTGTTAGCTCCATGACTTCCGGTGCCAAGGGTCGCTTGATTCCAGAAGGTCGCGGCATTTCCAGCAGTTCAGCGGGTCCGTGCCGGTGGTGGTTAAAACGTGCTGCTGACAGTTCAGGCAACGGTTGTGGTGTTCCGGCTGCGGTGGCGCTTCGACAACTGGCGGCTCTGAATGCGTGAACTTGCAAGCAAAGCAGTCGTCCTCGCACCCTTCGCTATGTGGGCAATGTTCCCGCCTGTCCGCTTTGTGGGCTGCGATGCGGTCCATCTTCGTGGCTCGCATGGCTGCGGCGAGTTCTGGTGTGTCGAAGCGCATCACACCACCTCCTCAAGCATCTCTGCCACGGTCCCAAGGTGCCGCAGCAGGTCCGATTCATCCTGACAGGCTGCCACGTTCCACACCCTCCCCGGTCCCTTAGCCATAAGCCAGATACCGTCCTTCTCCACTTTCGGAAACATCGCCAGATACCGGCCTCGCCGCTCCTGCAAGATCGTGTTGATGTTGTGGAGGGCTTCCGTTGTTGCTGGTTGTAGCGTCATGTCGTCCTCCCCCTCGTTGTTGGATTGTCGCTGCCTCTACCGGGAAAAACTTGGCGAGGCAGTTCGGACAAATACCGTGCGTTTCTCCTTCGCCGTCCTCCGTTTCCCCCATGAACGCATCGCACCAGCTACACACCCGCCTCATTCAAGCACCAGCGCAACGGTTGCGAACGGTGATTTGGCCGACTCAATCTCCGCTTGCCGCGATACGTCAGTAAGAACCGACCATGCGGCGAGGGTTAAGGCGAGTAGGGCGACAAGGTAGATTGCTGGGCCAGATTGCTTCCGTGTCGGTGTCATCGTTCCCCCCGTAGCATCAGTTGGCGGGCCTCGTCTTTCAGCCCTAACTTTTTAAGTCGCAAGATTTCATGCACCCGGTCGCCGGGATGGTTCGCCTTCGCCTCCAGGCGCTCAATTCGGTCCCTCAATTCCTCAAGTTCGGTCATTGCTAATTTCCTTGGCGTGGGTAGTATTTAAGAAGCAAGGCGTTTGCGCTCTCGCGCCACGTACTGTCGTAAGGCTTGGTCCACCAGTTCGTGCGGCTTTGCTGTTTGCCCTTGCTGCTGCTTCTCTATTGCGAGTTGTCGCAGATCAAGGAGCACTCCAGCGTCTACAGATGTTGGTCTTCGTTTCATTGTGTGGCTCCTTTCGTTGTTTTTTTGGGTATTCCGTTCACTAGTTGGCCGTTTAGCCCATTACAGACAATGAGGCGAGAGCTAGTGATATTCAGTTGTCAAGGAACGTGTTTTCTGCGTTGTTGATTCCAAGTATACGCAGATAATTAATCACGTCAACAACATAATGACATAAAAACAACGTGTTTAAATAGCGAAACACGCAAACGCAATGCTTCTAGGTAGTTGCGCGCTAAAATGAGTTGACATAAATGTTCAAATGGTTGAAGATGAGGGGATATGGAAAAGGAAATCGGGCAGCGGTTAAAGACCCTGCGAAAAAAACTAGGCTGGAGTCAGGCACAAATGGCCGAGTGGCTGTGTGTCTCACACCGTTCATATCAGAGCAGAGAGCAAGGGCAGGTGTTTTGCCCTATCCCTGACCTTGTGAAGTTGGCAACATTGTTCGGTGTGACGCTGGACTATCTAATCACTGGCGAGGAGGGGGTGCGCGATAAGGAGGCAGACCGTTTCCTGCGCTACTTCGCCTTGGCCGACCAAAGAGACAAAGACCTTGTACTGCGAATTTTGGCCGATGCCATAGCCGAGCGCCTTGAAAAAACTTGACCCCTTCTAACTTTAGGCGTAGTCTTTCCCGGGTAAACTTTTCTTAACTTCTAATGAGAAGGGGGGGGGCTGTGCTGGATGAACTACATCGTTATGCGCGGGAACTGTCAGAAGAGGATTTGGCCGACTTGGTTGTGATAGCGAGGCGAAGATGTCGATACGGCAAGTCAAAAACCGAAAAGGCGTCATCGTTCCAAATTCATGGGTTATCGACTATTACCCCCCAGGCTGCAAAGGCGAGCGGGTCCGCGAGAGATTCCACGGAACCAAAGCCGAAGCCCTCGCCGTCGAGCAGCAGCTTTGCCGCTCCGCATCCCCACATCGCAACCCTCCACTGTCCGCCGTTTTCCCAGAGTATATCCAGTGGCATCAACTCAACCGGCAACCTTCCTCGACGCAAAACACCCTCCTAAGCTGGCAGTGGTTGCGGCCTATTTTTGCCGCGCTCACCGTCGCCCACATCACGCAGCAGCATATCGTCCAATACCAACTCAGCCGGGCCGGTAGAGCACCGGGAACAATCAATAAAGAGTTGGCTCACCTGAAAGGGCTTCTCTCTTGGATGGTCGATAACGGCTACGCCGACCCGGTAGCGTTCAAGATTAAGAAGCTCCCCAGCAAGCGGAAGCTGCCCAACATTCCTTCACCGGACAAGATTTTCAAGTTCATCAATGCGATAAACGGGCCGGTTAAGGCGATGGCATGGCTTATGCTTTATGCTGGGGTGAGGTCGAGCGAGGCAACACATTTGCGCTGGGAGGACGTAGACAGGGAGCGAGGCACGGCGACGATCCGCACCTCTAAGGGGGAACATCGGCGCATATTATGGCCGGAGGAAACCGACGAACTGGTAGAGGAACAAGCAAGCGGCTGGGTCTTCCCTTCCCCCGTAACCGGCGAACCGTATAAAAGTTTAGTGAAGACGTTTAAGACCGCCTCGCTCAAGTCGGGCATCAAGATCAACGCCCACCTGTTGCGCCACAGCTACGCCACCTTCCTGCTGGAAGCCGATGGAGACTTGCGCCTGGTGCAAGTCGCGCTCGGACACAAGGACATTGCCACCACGACCGTCTACACGCAAATTAGCGCCACGCGGTTGCAAAGCGGCTCGGACAAAATGCGTGACTACATCGACCAGTCAACCACCAGTCACACATCAAAGAAAAAGGGGCCACGTCGCAAGACGTAACCCCTTAATTTTCCTACCTAAAACAAATCCTCAAAAACCAGCACGAAGTACACTGAGTACGAAAATCAAACTGGGGTTAGTAGCAATTTCAACACCTTACATGCTACCTTGTTTGACTGGTCTAGTCACACACCATAACCAGTCCCGCAGCTTATCGGCAAGGCACCTGCCGTCCGGTTGTTTCAGGGTGAGCAGTGAGCCGTGTTTGTTGTGGACGCGGTAGGTAGCTGAATCGGTGGACACAACGGCGTCATAGGTGGAGAGGTTGTCGGTCATGGCGCAACCTGAAAGGAGCAGACAGAGAAGCAGATATTTAAAACATCCCATTCTTCCGCGCCTCCCCGCCTCCAATCGCCCATGTACTCCAGAACCAATAGTGGCCCTGGAATCTCCGGCCTTCCTCGGTCAAGATGTCCTGCAAAACCTGCGAGCATTGCCAGTTGGTGATCTTGGTGCCATCATCCCATTTGCCTGTCTTGCACAGTTTGTCATGGACCCACCACGCCCGCGAAACAACGTCAAACGCACCCGTAGCACCGTCAGATATTTCCCCGGCATCAACGGTGGTTGTCTTGCCGTATCGCTCGGAGTAGTAAACTATCGTGTTGTTGAGCCGGTAGTTTCCGTCACCGAGGATCATTTGGTTTATTTGGTATTCCATCGCTTGTCCTTTAGGCATTGCTGGCAATCGTCGCTGTAGGCTTTGCCGCACTCCTTGCACTTGGCAAAGCAGTCGCAGGGCTGTTCTTCGGGCTTGTCGCATTGGTGGCAATAGGGATAATCACGGATCATGCACTTATCACCCTCCCGCCGTAGATCAATTGACCGTTGATAATCGGTACTGGTTCGGCAAAATACTGACTGCCGTTGCGCTCAAAGTTGACGAGGGTGAGGCCATGCTGCCAATCTGCCACGCCGGAAATATACTCAGGGTCGAGGTCGCACAGACAGCCGCTCTCTATCCATACGTAGGAACCTCCCCGCTTCCGTGTGTAGAATGCGCCGAGCCGGTGCGTGTGGCCTGTCACCCCCGCGCAACCTTCCTTGTCGAACTCGCCCTTGGCGGTGTAGGCAGAATGTCGCCGCACTATGTTGCCGTGCTTGAATAGGACGCCCTTGTGGTGCCAAACCTCCCGCAGCTCAATGTCTAGCTCCGGCAATTCCAGCAGGCTTTCTAGTTTCAAGGCTCGCAGGGAGGACAGCGGTCGGCCTTCCGTCCAAAGGAACCGCCGCAGCCGGTCAAGGTGGTTTGATTCCAGCATTATCAAGCGGCTGTCGGGGCAGAACTTCCGCAGCCTTCGCAGGTACTTTGTTGCGCCGTCAAGCTCATCTTGCAGGGTGTCTTTTCTGGCGGGGTCTTGGTTGAACCGGCTCAGGTCGTAGAAGTCGTGAACCTCGTGCATTACGATAACGTCAGGCTGAATAGCCTTGCAGAAGTTCAGCGCACAATTGACGGCCCGCTCGTCCTCATGCGGCACATGCCAATCTGTGAGGCTGACAACGGTTTCCATCGTCTCGCGCTTCTTTCGCAGGAACGTGCGCGCCATCTTGGTGCCGACTTGCGCCAGTTCTGCCAGCTTGTCGCGGCCTATGCCCTGTGGGTGCTCACGATAGGCCGTCTCCATGCGTTGCTCTGGTGTCATTCGCTCCCCATGCTTTCGGTGACTTTGTAGGTCTTGCGCTCGCCGTACTCTTCCTTTTTTCCCTTGTTCCATTGCTGGACGGGGCGGAAGAATCCGCAAACGCGGGAGTAGACTTCGGTGGCCTTGCTACATTTCGCCTTCACGGTCATCTTCCAGCCTCCTGAAAGTGGGGTTGTGGCAAAGGTCGGCATCGGCCACGGCGGGACACTCCATCGAGCAGGGGGAGTTGCAGGAGCAGCAGCAGCGGTCATCTTCGGTCTTGGTGCAGGTACAGGACATTACGCCTCCTAATAAAGCCAAGCTACGTTTTGGGCTTTGTCGCCATCGTCGTCCACATGAATAAAGGTTTTGCCGGTGCCGATACGGGTAAAGCCCGCTTTGATAAGCGCAGCGAGGATAAGAAACCGGCTGCGGCTGTCAATTGCCACAATGTCCACCGCCAGCCCCTTGATGTGCGACGAGGTTGGCCGTGAGCCGACTTCGGCGTTGTGGACAGGGCAACGGTAGCCACTTTCGATATTGAACGGCACACCGGCAATCTTCCGCGCTTTGTCGAGCCGCAACAAAAAAGCGGCGTCGATTATCTCAACACCGCAGCACTTGCAAGCAAACTCGCCTTTGTTGAAATGGCTTGCCATCTACCCCCCTTTCGTCTTGGTGTAAAACCCCAGCCCCGCCAGCAGCAGCAAGCCGAAAACTGCAAGCCTGATAAACCACTTCCGCACCTCACTGGTCGTGTCGCGGTATATCTGCAACAGGGTTCGCATGTCGTGCCGGTCGTCTTCGGAAAACTGGCACTGGTGTTGCTCGGCCAGGAGTTTCTTTAGAGCCCGCAGGTCGGCGTCCGTAAAGTTGCGCTCAGGGGGCATGGGTGCTCCAAATGAAAAACCCCTTGATTTCTCAAGGGGCGAGGTATACTGTTAACAGACTCTTAACATGAAGCTAAGGAGGGCGTGTCTGTGAAATATATTTGTCTTTTGTTGGCAATGCTTACTGTTGGGTGCTCAACCACACGCGGCCTGCGTGAAACGAGCCCAACAAGAACCGAACACATCAATGGGAACTATGAACAGTTAGCAAACTGTTCCCTGAACAACTTTGACGAAAACAGCCAGCTTAGCCACAACTTGAGGGTCAATAGGGCCAAACAAACCGCTAGGGTTTTTGTCGTCAACCCAGATTCTTTCAACACAGTGTGCGAATTTTTCTTCGTCCAGAAAGGGCCCGCTGTTGTAGTGGAAAGTCGGGGAATGTTTACACTCTCTGGAAGAGGCGGTTGGCCGAACTATTACTGGCCTAGTGTCATGACGTGCTCACAGTAACCATCACTACCAGCTTGGCGTCATCTGCACGACGCTGGTGCCATTATGCTTCCGCGGCCAATATGCCGATCTCACTCTCACTCAAGGCGCGGTTGTAAATTCGCATATGGTCTATGCGTCCGTCCCACGCCCCGTAAGCCGTGTGCCCCTTGCCGACCTGGAACTGCTCATAGGCGCTCGGAGGCGACAACGTGCCGGATTTTTCCAGATTGCCGTCCAGCCAGATTTTAGCCGACCCGTCTGAGTCTCTGGAGAAGGCAACATGGTGCCAGTCGGTGTCTGTGAAGATCGTGTCACCCTCCAAGATCGAACCGCCATGAACGCCGAACTGTAGATCATTGCCGGAATCGTCAATGTGTGCGGTCAGCGTGCCGGAGGTATTGCTGGAGTCCGTGGTGGTCCACAGTTGCCGCTCGTTGCTGTACGAAGCGTCGTCCGACTTAAACCACATAGAGACGGTGAACACGCTCAGGTTCAGGCCGGAATCGGCACAGTAGAAATAATCGTCGGTGCCATCGAACTCCAGCGCCTCGCCGATATGCCCACCGCTGCCGGTGGTCTGTACCGCCCCGCTGATTGTAGCGTCGTAGCTGGTGGTTTCGTCTTCCAGGGTCGAGCCGGTGATGCTGTCCATCGTCCAGTGAGCAACCAAGCCTTCGGTCGGAATAACCACGCCGCCTTCAGACCCCGCCATCCTCCTGCCTCGGCAACTAAGAGGCATGGTGCACCCCCAGATACCACGTCGAGCCGATGCGTAGCATTTCCACTAACACTTCGCCCCCAGAAGTCACGTCGGTTAAATCCGCAGAGAGGCTTTGCACCGTTATCGACGCCGGGACAGTGCCCGCCATTTCTAGGCGCAGGGTCGCGCTGCAACTTTTACCCGTCGGTAGATTGGTGAAGGTCAAGGCGGCATTGGTTGAAACGCCAACCGTAACCCGCTGGATATTACCCGCCGAATAGTCGATGTTGGCGGTGCCGCTGCTGGCATCGACCGGCCCGACCTCAGTTTCAGAATAGCCGGTTAATTCCAGACCTGTTCCGGCGGCGGCAAGGGCCTCAGCGTTGGTCGTGATCGCCGCATCGAGTTCGCCAAAAGGCACGTTAAGCTCGGAGGTGCGGAACTTAAAAGACTCGGCAATTTCCGTGTAATGGTTAGCCGACATCGTTCGCTCCCTTCATTAAACTGGTAGGCAAAGCCCCCAAAAGGTTTTTCATCAGATCGTCTGCCGCGTTGACTTGCTTTTGTCCTGCTTGACTCGTTGCCGCAACCTGCCGGTTGAGTTCCTTCAGCTCGGCCAGGATTTTTTTCAACAGGTCTTCCATGTGCCTCCTTACATCATTATGTCGTTGCTGGCGTCGCGCAGCAGGATAACGGTTTGCATCTGTACGTCAGGGTTTTGGGCCAGGCTGAATTTGAGGCGTGGGCTTTCATCGCCGGGATCGGCCAGCCCACGCGCATAGGTGATAACCGTGCTGGCGCTTGATGTGCCAGTGTTGCGGGTTGCGGTGCTGCTGCCGTCTAGGGTTCCGTTGCCGCCTACAAACTCCCCGTAAAGGCCCCAGTTGGTGCCGGTGATTGCCCGCTGATACTGGTCGAGCACTTCAACGGTGACGGTGGTTGTGGCTTCGGTCCATGCCATATCGTCATCGGCTACGGTCACGCTCAAGGTCGATGCCACCGGCTCGGCAAAGGGGCGATTAATCAAAGCGCCGGTAATATCCGTGGTCCCTGGTGGTATCAGCACCCAGCCGAGCGCCACGTGGTCGGCTGGGGTGGCTGGCATGGCCGGTGTCGAGGCGGCGGTGCCTTTTATCAGGTCAACCGTGCCATCGGTGCCGACCAGCAGCAGGTCGAAGCGGTAAAGGGTCGAACTGGCGGCATCAATGGCCTTGACGCAGTGGGTGACATCAATGGGGAAGCCCATCGCCGCCGTAGCGATGTTAGTTTCTGCTGCTGTCATCGCCGTCAGGGTGTAGGTTGTGCCGTTGATACGATAGGTGCCGGTTTCGATGTAGACGTACATGCCCGCATCCGTCGCCCTGACCTTACAACCGCCAAGCACCGCATCCGGTCCAGCCTGGGCGACAGGGAACATCGCCGCCCCGGTGGGGGTCGGGATGGACGCACCGTGGCCAATGATCTCGATTCGGTTGCGGTTGCCGCCAACATGCTGAATCCTCACCGAGTTGCCCGGTTTCAGCCACGCCTCGGCCTGCATCATGTTCTCTGGATAGTAAGCCCTGATTAGCGTGTTGCTGCCCTGAATCTTGACCCTGCAGTATTTTTCGCTGGGGAAAACGTCCCACAGAATCGCGTCTCGCGTTTCGATGCGCTTGGCGGTTTCTCGCCGGGCCTTGTTCCGCAAAAACCGCTTGCCGTATTGATGCAGCATTAGAGTACCCACCCTTCGATCTCATCGAGAAAATGGCCGTCCTTGGTCGGCTTGTATTTCCGCTTAATGTCGGTAATAAACATTTTGACCGTGTTGCCGGTGTGCGGATGGGGAAAGGTGATGGTATCCCCGACTTGGTCCTGCAAGTGAGCCACTTTGGTCAGCTTGGCGCGGCTTCGCTGGAGCCGGGCCAGCATCAATTCAAACTCGGCTACGTTCGTGCAGCGGGCGGCGGTGTCGGTCAAAAACCCTTCGATCTTATTGACGACTACCGTGCCGATGCGCTGTTGCAACTCTAAATCGTCGGCCTGCCCTGACACCGAGCGGCGCACATAGCCCACCGGCCTACCGTAGACTTCATACTGATAATTGCCCACTGAGCCGAGGACCATCAGCGCCGCATAAAGGCCGACGCCTTCGATGAGTCGCCCGTAAGGGATTGTATAGCCGCCGCCGATACCCACCGTTACATCGCCTAGCTTGTTTCCGGCAAAATACATGGCGGTGCCGCTGACCAGCATCGGGATAAGATTAGGCGCGTCAATCTCTACCACGCAGTACAGATCATCCTCGTCGATCTCGGTAATGCTCTCGCGCACATCCCCGGCCATTTGGAACGCGATACTGCTGGCGCTCTCCAAGACCTCCAGGCGCGGGAAGCGCACCCTGCGGCTCTGGTCGTCGCTGTACCAGACCGTTTGGTCTTTCTTGCAGCCCCACCACCCAATCGTGCCAGCCTTGCCGGTGATGCGTTCCTCGTCGTAAAGCACCTCGGTATAGGTGAGGCTTTCCCCGGTGACGACGATGCGGTTGACGAAATCGGAAAAGGTGTCGTCGGGGGTGAAATTGATAATCTGCGTCGTGTCCGTGTAGGCATGGTCCACGGCGTTGCTGTCGGAGATTAGCCGTGCGGTGAGCTTGTCGTCCACGTCCACCGTCAAGAAACAGCCGAAGCGGTTGGCGATTTGCTCGACGATGTCTTTAAGTCGCGTGTCGATCCACTGGGCGTCGAAAGAAAAGCGCCCTGCGAAGGTCGGCAGGTCGTAGTCGTCGGTGGTGTCGCCCATCTCAGCGGTCACAAGGTTCTTGATGGCGTCTTCGGGATAGGTTTCCGACAGCGCCGACACATCGACTTCGTGAGCATCCCACAGGCACCTGCGGTCATGGGCGACGACCTTGGCCAGCGGATATGTGCCTTTCTGGTAGACGGTGGAAATCTCTGAGATTAAAAAACTGCCCTGATTAGCGTAGTAATCGACCGTTGAAACCGTCTCGCCAAAGCGCAGAACCACCTTGCTACCCTTTTGCAGATAGAAATTCAGGATGGAGTTGGTATTGGCCGGGTCGAACAGATGCCCGTGGCTGAGGGTAAGGTCCAGCCGGTTGGGAGAACCTTCGATGCTCCATAATGTGGCCGTTTCGCCGGTCAGGTATGGCAACAGGTCTAGTTCCGCGCCTGTCTTGTCCCACTTAATCCAAGATTCTGCATTTGTGCTATCCGTCCAAGAGAAATAAATGGAATCATCATCCTGTACAGTCAAGGCCAGCTCAGAGGCCTTATATCCATATACTAGAGTTTCAATATCTGAAAATGCCCAGCTGGTCGTGAAGGTTCCCTCCACATACCTCGCAATATCCAAGGTTCCATTTCGGGGCAGCATGTATAGTCGGCCATCGGCGCTGACTCCGCCTCCTGTTTGGTAAGGGAGAAAGAATACATCCGCAGCCGGGTAGTAGATCGGCGTCCAATTCGGATGGCCGCTGTCACAATCAATCAAGTTTGCATAAGAAGTCCAGGCGTAGGTGGCAATGTTGAATACCGCGAGGCCTTCCTCACCCCACATTATCAGTTCAGTGGTACTAGCGGAGTAAGACATGTGCTGTAGGCCATTATTAGCCGCATCGAACCAGGTGGGTTCATGGTAGATTATTTGATCTGTGTCCAGATCAATTTCTGCCAAACCCTTCTTATACACATCTGAGGCATAATCATCTTCCCAGTTGACCAATGCCCACACTTTTCCATTGGCATAGATAACATCATAAAACCCGCCATGTGGAAATTCTGGATAAGCTGTGCGCTCATACTGTTTCAGCAAGGCGTCTTCAGATGGTGACCACATCTTTAAATAACCTGCACCACTCGCATCGCCACTAGCCCGTACTGCGACAAATAGATCATCATCTGGATAGAATTTAGCTTTTGTGAATACAGTACGGCCATCGGCGCCAGAATAATCCTCAACAAGCACAACAAAATCATAGTTTGGAGTGGTGTCAGTTAGGTCAATATATCCAAACAATATTTCATGATTGTAATAATAGGCTGAGCTTAGGCACACATAAAGGCGATTGGCCGCTGCATCCACTTGTGCAAAAGCAATATTACTGGGGAAAGTGCCGTACCACCCGTCAGTGGGTCGATCAATATTTACATTGAGAGCAGCCCCAGCACCATGCGTTGCGGATAGGTCTGTAAAATAATAGGGCGTAATGGTGTCCGCATCGGTGTCGATAATGCAGACGCCCTCGCTGGCAACGAGAACGATAAGATGTTCTTCGCCCAAGCTGTTCGAGGTGCCGTGCGCATCCTCCCAGAAGTAATCGGGAATAGCAGGAGTGGTTGTATTGGTGTAATATTTCTCGACAACAAAGGTGGCGAGGTCGATTACAGCACCAAAGGCGTGGTTGTCACTGACACTGCCTCCGGCAAAGTACAGCTTGCCCGTAGAGGATGAATACCAACAGGAGCCGAGATTGAATCGGCTGACGCCTGTAATATCTGATGCATCCTTATACATGGAGGTGTTCTGGTCCAAGGCAGATACCGTCAAGGTGCCGTCACTCTTTTGCACCAAGTCTGGCTTGCTGAAGTCCTTGCTCATGTTGGCGTTGGTCGTGATGGCGACCGCATCAGCCCAGGTGGACAGGTCGGAACTGGTGGTGTAATAGAGGTTATAGATAGAGCCGGAATCGTTCTTGGTGCTCTCGTAACTGAACACCATGAAATAGCTGTTGTCGGCGAGCTTGAGGATCTTCGGGTCTTTGATTATGCGGGTGCTGGTCAGTCCGCCAATCGCCCGGGCGGCGGGACCGCCCCAGGTCGAGAAGTCCGTCGAAGCGGACATGTAAATGTACCAGTTGGTGCCGTCCGTCGCTTCCGGCCAGAAGGCGGCAAAATCGTTAGTGCCTTTTTTCAGCGCCGCCACGCCCGAACTGAAATAAGCCGTGTCCGAATCCTTGACCAGATTACCAGACAGTTTGACCCCGGCACTGCTGACCTTGTAGGCCTGGACATCTAAGTCGGTGCTGTTGCGCCGGGTGCAGATCACGCCGATGGTGTCGGAGTCGTCCAGCACCACGGCATCGATGTTTTCGATCACCTCGTAGGTTTCATCGTCCACAGCGACAAAGGCATCAAAGGTGGTCTGTTCCGTGTCGGAGAAGACCACCCGCAGTTCCTTGTTATCGCCGTTCCAACCGAGGCCGCTATGGACAATGGCCATCCGGCCGTCACTCAGCAGCAGCGGCTGCGAGCAATCCTGGTCGTTATCATGGGTGATGTAACTGCCGGTCAGCGGATAGTCGTCCACGCTCTTGCCCACGGTCAGCGAGCAGACGGGCCGGTGATTGTCGCCGTCCTGCGCGGTCTGCAATGTTGAATCGAGCGTTAATGCCATTAAGCCACCTCGCTCAAAACGAGCAGGGAGAGGGTCACGTTCTGACGATACGAACCGGACAAATAAAGCCAGTATTCGCCGTGCAAGGCGGTTACTTCGACGTTGTAGGTCTTGCCTTCGCCGTCTTGCGGGCTGAAAACCACCGCCGCGGCAGCTACTAATAGTGTTTGCAGTTCACCGTATTGATCGACCGAGGTCTGCGTCCAGGTCAGTTCTACCGGCTTGCCGCCGATGGATGCGCCCCAACTAAAAAACGCTCCTGACGAGTAAGTTTCGACAAAGGCGCTCTTGCGCTCCGGCGTCATTAAGTCGCTAACAGAGGTCGGGTTGTCCTCAAAGGTGTACGATCCCAAAACCATTCTTGCCATCAGGCATATCTCCGCATTGATTCAAGGACTGCGTTTTCAATCATCCCCGGCAGGTTCGCCAGCAGTTGCTTGCTGCCGCCGTCGATGTTGCCGATTGGTACGCTAATCGAGGTGCCGCCGCCTAGCTTGTTGTTGGCGACCACATTGCCGGAAGTCTGCGGCATGAACAGTTCAGGACCACGTTCCCCGACCAGGTAAGCACTGCCCGCCGAAACAGGCCCACCAAGGGCGCGAGCACCGCCGAAGATGCTGCCGAGCATCCCGCCCAGTTCGCCGGTCTTGCCGAAATCCTTACCGAACAGCCCACCCATCATCTTGACTGAGGCCCAATCCGCGAGCATCCGGTTGACCATCGTGCGGAAGGAATCGCCCAAGTCGGTAAAATTGCCTTCCAAGGTGTCGAAAAAGAAATCCGAGGCGACATTCTGCATGGAGCGAAACGCCTCTTTGGTAAACTCCGACAGTTCTGTGGTGGAGTCTTTCACCCTGTCCACGGTAGAGGCAAAGTCGTCGCCAAGCCGGTTAAATGCCGCCGTGTAGGTTGCCGGGTCGATAAGCCCGACCTCTTTCAGCAGGTCAAGTTCCGCTATCCCTTCCTCGAAGGCGTCTCGCGGACTTTTTAACGACTCGTAAATCTCAGCCGCCCTGATTGCTAAAAGCTGGCTGTCTTCTGCCTGCTTCACCAGGGCTGCTGAGTGGGCAATGGCGGCATCCTTGGCGGCGTTCTGTGCCGCCTTTTGCTGCTCCAACCCACGAACCAAGACCGCGATGGTGCGTCCCGTATCGCTGTTGATCGTTACGCCAGCCTTTTTGAGATTGTTATAAACCTCCTGCTCAATCGCGCCGTCTTTTATCAGCCGGTTTAACTGCTCTTGCTCGAAACGCAGGGCTTCTATAACTTTTGCAGCCGTTTCGTTTGTT
This sequence comes from Desulfuromonadales bacterium, assembly GCA_013619105.1. Classification (GTDB taxonomy): domain Bacteria; phylum Desulfobacterota; class Desulfuromonadia; order Desulfuromonadales; family Syntrophotaleaceae; genus Syntrophotalea_A. The sequence goes on along the minus strand of JABXKU010000013.1, from coordinate 12,088 downwards.
TGTGTGGCTGTTGTCCCGCCATTAACGCCAGCCGCGCCATCAGGTTTGTTTAGCGCCGCTGCTTGTTCCTTGAGCTTGGTCAACCTTTTCAGGTTGTTTTCTGCCCAATGTAGTTTTTCCTTGAACTTGTCGATTTCCCCGCCGAATATCGCAGGGAAGATAGACCCCTCCATTCGAGCGACTTCGGCTTTAAACTTGGCAACCTCATCGCTTGCCGTGGCGATTTGCTCCGGCAGGGTTTCTATGTCGGCCTGGAAAACCGCAAAAACACCCTCTGGCCCTGACGCAAGAAGAGCCATGACTTTCGCAAGGCTTGCGGTGAGCTTTACGGCGTCCCTTAAAGAATCCAAAAACGCAGGGCTTGAAAGAACGCCTACCAGGTCAGACATGGCGACAATGGTTTCCGACTGGACAACCTGTGCCAGCGTGGCGAAGCGGTCTTTTGCGTCCTCGGCCTTTTCCAGTATGTCGGCGTCAACCACAATGCCAAAATCGCGAGCCTTCTTGCGCCACTGGTCAAGGGCTTTGCCGCCATCTTTGAGGGCGCTTGCGATACCTACACCAGCAGAACGGGAGAAGGCAGCAGCAGACAAGGCAGCACGGTCAGCATCGTTTTTAACCCCGCCTAGCGCCTCCATGAAGATGTTTAGCGCCTGCTCGTTGGACTCTGCCGAAGTTAAAGAATCAAGCAGCGCTTCGTCGTACTTTTTTAGGAAAGTTACGAGGGTTCCGGTCCCGGCTCGCGCTTCACCGAGACGCTTTGTGAACGCCATAAGCCCCGATGATACCTGTTGCTGCGACACGTCGAACTTATCCAGCGCAAAGGTCAACTCCTGATATGCCCCTGTGCCGATGTTGGCTTTTGCTGCGCCCTTGGCGATGGCATCAGCGGCATTAAGGGAGGAGGTAATAACCCTTTTCAGCCCAACCACGCTCAGTCCCGCAGCGATAGACAGCCCAACGCCCTTAAAGATGGACTTGAATTTTCTGGCAACGCCTTGAGCTTGGCTGTTGGCCTTGTTGAAGTCGCGCTGCAAACGTGCGACATTGGCCGACATTTCGACGACCAGATTTCCGACTTTTTGCGCCATCGACTATCCTTTAAGCGACGAAAACGCCGCCTTTAGTTGTGCGCTGATTTCTTCTGGCGTCTGTTCCGGTTGTTCCGGTTTCGGTTCAAACGGCATGAACATTTCGACGGTGTAGGGCTTCTCTTTCGGCCCTCTGTGGCGGTTGGCTACCATGGCCTGTATGCCTGCCGCCCGCCTGTCTGCCCTCCGATCTCCGAAGGGTGAGACGTTATAAAACGCCTGCCAATCTGCGTATTGAGCCGAGGAAAGCAGTGGCAGCAGGTAGTCTGGATGGGGAAAGCCCAATTCCAAGCACAGCACAAAGGGGAACTGGTCTTGGAACCGGGCGCTTAGTTTCCCTCTTGGCTCTCAGCCGTCAGCTTGTTGAGCTTCGCGGCAGCGGTGAATACTTTTGACAAGTCGAGCAGATTGATGTTGCTGTCTGCGATTTTCTCCACCTCGTCGTCCTCAAAGACCCTCTTGCCGTCTTCGATGGCGCACTTGACCATGAGGAACACTTGCAACAGCATTCCGGCCCGTTCATTGCCTACCTCGTCGGCCTGCATCTTTTGCAGATATTCGATATAGGCGATTCGCCCTAGTGCGCCGATTTCGGACACGGTGACAACCCCGCCGAAGGCTTCAACCTGCTCCGTCTTAAACTCTTGCATTACCGCGTCGCGTAAGCTCATACGTTCCCTCCCTTAATCAATTAGGCCCAGGTGATGTCACCAGAGACGCGAACATTCATGCTGCCTTCATAAACGGCATCAACGCCGCCACTTTCAGGCATCGACTTGACTTGGCCGGAAAACGTGCCAACTTCGGCATTCGGCAGGACCAGCTTGAAGCTGGAAACATCGTCAGAACCCAGGGCGGCAAGGCAGGCGGCTTGACCGGAATCGGCATGAACCACCCGCATAGCAACGGAGAAGTTACCGTTATCCTTGAGCCCCAAACGGAACTCTTTGGCGGTACTGTCGAGGTTGGTTACGTCGATTTCGGAGCGCTCGCCGGATTCAAAGTTAAAGGTGGAAATGTCTTTAACCTGTGTCCAAGTAACGGGGGTTGCGGTGCCGGAGGAGGAATAAGCGGTGAAGGCGCGGGAGTCGATGTCGACCACAAAGGTGTCGGTATCAACATCAATGACAGTGCCGACCAGTGCGTTGATTTCGGTCATGCCAACAACCGAAGCGAAGGTTACACGATCACCGATGGCGAGGGCGTGAGCAGTGGAAGAGGCTTGTGCGCGGTAGGCTTGGGTGATGGCGGTGATAGTCTTAGCTCCGGCAGTGCCGGAACCGATAAAAAACTGACTGCCTTGAGCGGAGATGGCGCTGCTGGACATAGAAACTCCTTCTAACCACTCGGAAGTGGCAGGGTAATTGTGGGGCTATCTCACGACAGGCCCGTTGACATTGGCGAAAACTTGTTATAATGGTTTTACGAAATGGAGATTATTATGAAAGCTGTTATTTTATTACTGGCTGTTGTGCTGTGCGGTTGTATGCCGGATTATGCCGGGCGTTATCTGCGAGACAACCCGGGCGCCCCGTCCGACATTGTGGCTTGCATCCAAAAGAAACAGATCAAGACCGGAATGACCAAGGAGCAGGTTAAAGCCTCCTGGGGGGAGAGGTCCGGCGGCTCAGACACCCACTATGAAGGGATGGACATAGACACCTGGTCTTATCGGAGTGCATGGGACAGATACGGGTACAGCACGACCTATGTTTATTTCACCAACAACCGCGTGTCCGGTTGGTCAGACTGACCACACAGAGTAATCCAGACTGACGCGGTAAAGCCTAACCGAGTCGTCTTTATCGTCCCTGTCGGCTATCAATACCGCTTGCAGCGAGGACGCGGCAAAGGCCAGTTCGATTTGTGCGGCCACTGCCTTTGCTGCGCTGTAGGTTTCGGCCCAACAGTCTATCTGATAGCGCGGATTCTGGATGTTCTCGCCGTCGAGGTTGTTGATTCGCGCCCCGCTCACCCGCGTATAGACAACCGCAGGGAACGTGCTGCCCTGTGGCATCCGCAAAGGGTAGATTCGCGTGGCGATAAGGGCCGAAAGGCCAGCAAAGCTGCTTAAATCGCTAAAAATAGTCTCTTCGATCATTTAGCCGCTTCCTTTTCTAGCCGCTGCGCTATCTTCTTTTTCATTGCGTCGATGGCTCTGTGGGCGTTTTCATCAAAAGCAGGCCGCAAGAATGGCTTGGCAGATTGCCCTGGATGGTCGATAACCTTGCCGTAAACCACCGAACCGTCTGTTAATAGCCCTTTTTTGCTCTTAATAACGTGCGGTTTCGTGCCAAATTCCTTGAAATACAGATAAAACTTCTTAGCATTAATGCCAATTTTGTACTTCGTGGTTCCTTTCGGTGCGCGGGACTTTTTCACCACAATATCGGACTTTTTGCCGCCCAAATTGGCGACAGCGGCTTTCTTGATCTCGTTAGCCCCGGCCCTGACCGCTGCGCTCATGATGTTCTTTTCAATGCGTTCCGGCAGCTTGGTAAGGCGCTTGTTCAACTCTTTGAGGCCGGTTATTTCCATCAGCTAATCACCTTGCAGGCTAGTTGCAGTTCCCTGCCTAGCCCGGTCGGGTCGTAAGCGGCCAGAATGTCGTAATAGACACCGCCGTGGTTGATCCGCATCTTTGGCGTCACGCCGGAAGCGTAGCGGCAGACGAACAGCGTCGACAGTTCAGAATGCAGCGCCTGAGCGGTGACGAACTCCCGCCCTCCGGTGATAGCCAGCCGCGCTCTTAACGTGGCGTAGGTAGCCCATGAGACGGTCACGGCGCCGAAGGTGTCGCGGCCTTCCGTGGCTTGCTCAATGCTTATGCTTTGGCGTAGGGTTCCGGCTCTCACAATCGCCTCATGTCGCGGTAGGGGTTGATGATGGAAAGAATAGCGTTATTCAAGGCCTTCGCATACGCCGCCTCTGGTCGGTCAAACAATAGATCAATTTTTAGCTTCATTGCCGCCTTGATGGACTCAGGAACCGCAGCAGCAGCACCGTAGCCAGCCACAAAGGTGATCGTCACAGCGTTTTCTATATCCTGCGTACTCGGCCAATCTTCACCGTATTGCAAGTGCAGTCGCTCTCCGCTGGCATCCAACGTGAAGCCGGTGAACGCCTGAGTATCGCCGTTTTCGTCCAGGTACGCCACGGAGGTGACGGACTGAATCGGCGCTTTTGGCAGCTTGATAATGCCGCCAACAGGGAAAGCGTCAAACTTAGCCGCCCAGGTTTGAGTAATCAGAGAGCGGCCAGTTTCGTTCTCTACCCACTCCCTTGCGCTCACAATAAGCGCCGTGATGCGGGTGTCGTCATCTTCAATTGTTACGCCCAGGTGCGCCTTGGCCTCTATGAGCGTGACCGGCTCGGTAGCCGGGGCAACTGTGCGTGAAAGATACATTATTTTCTGGCTCCTTTACGCCGCTTGGTTTCTGGAGCCCGTGTTTTTGCGGCGGTCTGCCGAAGCTCTTTAACCCACCCCTCCGACAAGGCAACATCGGCAAGGCTTTGCGTTAATTCCACCGTTTCGCCTGCGTGATAATCAACCGCAAATCGACCATCAGGGGAACCTTTAAAGGTTTTAAGAACTTCGTACTTCATCGGCATACTCCACTAGCGGGTTAGGGTGTGCGGTGTGGTCATAGTCGGCCTCTATTTGTTCGGCAGTTGGCAATTCTTCCAAGTCCTTAAACTCAAGCCGCAAAGAACCATCGCCAACGTCATGGAACACGACTTCCTGCGTGTCGTAGCCATAAAGCCTGTCTTTGCGTGGCAAAATAGCGTCCATAAGGCTTGTATTCTGCGGTAGCCTGATTTTAATACCCCGCGCCGACGCAATACCAAGCCAAAATTCAACGCATCCCCTGCCCTTTTCAGCGTCGTGCGCGTTCGGGTAGGTGTAATCCACCCCGAAAAGTGAGATTTCTTTGACCCCGATATGGATTGCATAAGCGACTGCATAAGCTGCCGTGCTGTTAAAATAGTCAAATTGCAGCTTATTCAGCACATCTTCAAGCGGGAACTCCTGCAATGCCGGATAATCGGGGTGTGCTCTGCTGGTAATAACCGGCACTGTCGTTGTTTTGAGCCATTCCAACATGGCTGCTATGTTCGATGCCGGTTTTGCCTTAGCGCGGATTTCCTGCACCCGCACATCGTCCATGTGAAATATCTTATCGCAGTTAAAAACATCACCGAGGGCGTTTATTCCCCATACTTCGTCGCATAGTGTCCGTCTGTTTCCGTTGCGCTTGGTGAACTCAAGATACTGGTTAATTGAAGGGCCGAGGCCCAATATTGCTACACGTTCTGGTGCTTCCATTTGTCCTCCCATCCAGGTTTTATCCATTCCCGTATGTTCCCCACCGATAACTGTCGATGTCCCCGTCAAAACCCTGTCCGGCAGAAAATGGGAACAGATGCGACAATCGTTCAATGTCCCCATTATCGCAAGCCAAGGCGGGCAGTTCGGTGTCTTGACGCCTTAAAATGACGGAGATGTTATAATCGTAAGCCTTGACCATCGCACTGCGGCAGTCGAACCCGGCCAAAACAAGGTGATAAAGCAGCAGTCCTGCATTCCAAAGCGTCACATGCCCGCCAACGATGTTATGCTTCGCCGGGGGAACAGTTATCGCCAACCAGCCGCCAGGTTTTAATGCTAACCGGCAGGCATCGAGAAATGCGCCGGGGTTGCGGCTGTGCTCAAGCGTATGACAACACCAGATACCACCTGCTGTTTCCTCAACGCTGGCCGGCCAAGCATCGTTAATGTCAGCGGCTTTATGGCTATCGAGTGTTACTACATCAAGGCCGCTTTTCCTCATGTGCGCAGCGTGAGCCCCGTCTCCACTCCCGATATCAAGAACATACCCATCAATCGGCAGTGCGACGAACAAATCAAGGGCTTCGCCGCCAGTTGTAAATTCCACATTTCCTCCCATCCAGGGTTAATGCCGGTTACGGGTCCGGCGCTGTAGGTGGGATGGGCACCACAGCCGATTTAGTTAATTAAGGGTTAGCGGTCGGGGCGATTTTCGGGCTATGCAGAACAGCATGAACTCCGATAACGGCTGCGGCGGTCGCGGTCGGCACTTCTTTTACGGTTACATAACGGCAGTTGCCCTTGTAACCGATGCGCTTGGTAACTTTTTCGGTCGAACCGTCAACCCTGGCACCAGCGGCAAGGCCAGCTAAAACCTCAGTACCGAGCAAATCAGCATCGGCAACAGAAGTCATGGTGCCGGTAACGTCGCCTTCAAGCACCGTAACGGTTACGGTTGCAACGGAAGACGTTACCGCTCCATAGGCAACAATCAACTCGACGCCGCCATAGTCTTGTCGGTCGATGATTTCACCAGTCAGCCCGGTGCCGGTGGTCCCGCAAGCAACGGGGGAAATGACCCGCGAGGCGCGGCAATTATTATGCAGATCGTTCATGTGCGGACTCCTTTAAAAAAGAAAGGGGGCCCGAAGACCCCCTGTTTTATTACGATGCAGCGAATTTCATCAACTTCAGGGCTTCAAAGTTATAGATGCCTCCACCGAACCGGCGGCGGAAGTTAAACTTGGTCTGCCCTTTCGAGGTAATGTTGTCGCGGATCACGGTCGTTCCGGCGCGATTAACCACCTTGTATGCTCTGGCGATGTTGCCGTAAGCGATAGACAGGCTGTTGGCGGCGATGGTAGGCATGTTGTCATCTACCTCAACCGGGGAACCGAGCAGGCGACCACCGAAGCCAGCAGTGGGGTCAGACTGCCAGAGGTAATAAGACCCGCTGCCGTCCTTCATTTGCCGCACAGAAGACAAGGTGCCGTCACTCATAACAAACACGGCACCAGGGCGGTACTGCTGCTTGAGAGAATGTTGGAGCTGAACAAGTTCGTCAGCAGGAGCGGAGGTAGCAAACGCACCGGCAGCGCCGGACGCGATATAACCAACAGAACCCCAAGCATAGGAGGCATTGGCAACCGTAGTATAGGCGGTGATACCTTTTGCTTTACCTACGCCGTCGCCAATAGCGAACTCGGACCCAGCGCCTTCAGCAAAGCCAATCCCCGCCTCTTCTGCCAGGTCGGATGCCAAATTAACATAGGCGTCTTCCAAGGTTTCGTTGTAAACCCAAGGCTCTACTTCAGCCACAAAAGCCTCAATCGCCACCTTGCTATATTTCGGCTCGGTGGTTTCGCCGCCAGTACCGCCATCAGCAACACGCCGCATGGCCATGCCGGAAGTTTTCATCAGCTTTTCCCACTTGGCAGAGCCGATGGTGACATTGGAAGCAAGGCGACCGATTGCGGAAATAGTCGGCACGATGCGTTCAATGATCTTGTCCATCTCCGGCAGGATCAAATAACCTCCGTCAGGGTCGGACAAGCCGTTCATTGCCTTGGTGTTGAATGCTTCAAGGTCATCAGCGCGGCCTTTACGCAGGAGCTTGTCGAATGCTTTTGCATGCTCGGCTTGCTCTTCGGCAAGCTCTCCAGCGTCGGGGCGCTGTGCCTTCTTGATAAACTCGGTATAGTCCTTGTCGAGCTTGGCAAGATCGGCGTTGATGGCGTCAACCTTCTCGGTCAGGTCGGCGGGGGCATAGCCCTTCTCCTCAATGGCTTTCAGTCGGGCGTCGTTGGCCTCCTTGAAGGCTTCAAACGCCTTGCCCTGAGATTCAAGCAAAGTCTTAACTTGTTCCATGGTAAAAGCTCCATCTACCCTTGCGGGTGGGATTGGCTGTCTCACGACAGTCATGATTGGTTAAAAAACGCTTCGTTTCTTTGCAAGTGCGGCAAGCTCATGCTTTAGGTCGGACTCTCTCAGACCCACGGCCTTCACTTTGCCCACTATGCGACACGCCTCAGACTTCGACAGACCTGACTCTCTCAAGTAGTCTTCCGCCTGTGCCAGCGTGTCAATTTCGTCAATGCTCTTTACCGCCGATACCCGCGCCGAGTGGTTGGCCGGAAAGGTGACTAGCGATACCTCCCACAAATCAATCTCTTTCAGCGTGGTTATGCCGGTTTCTCTGTCGTAATTGTCCTCCATCGTGACGTAGCCGATGGATAGGCCAGAGATAGCGCCCATCTTCAACAGCTCGTAAGCCTCCATACCTCGCGCCGTCTTGAGCGCCAGTTTCCCGGCAACGAACAACCCATGGTCGTCTTCGCGCACTTCGGTATAGACGCCGACCGGCTCGCTGCTGCGGTGCTGCCACAGTAATGACGGCTTTTTTTGCTCCAGAGACTTAACAAAAGCCCCCTTAACGACGACATCTTTATAGCTGTCAAGTTCATCAAAGACTGAACCGTAGCCGCTAAAGGTGCCGTCCTCGCTGATTTCCTTAATCTTAAACGGTCGATCTAAATAATCACGCATTGTTTTGCTCTCCGATGCCCATATTTGCAGGCGTCAGGGGTTCGTCTAAGCCATCCTTCGGATTCATTTCTAACAAGCTCCGGGCTTCGTTGCGGGTCATGATGCCGATATTAACCAGCCGATAAAGATATTCGGCAGTATCCTTCATGGCACCGCGCAGCAGCCCTTGAGTTATAAACTTTGTGTAATAGCCCTGAGCTCGTTCTGCGTCCGTGAGCAACTGGCAGTCAATCGCCTGCTCAATGCGCTCATACCAAGGGGTGAGGGTGTGGACAACGTGAGCAAGAAACATCTGCTCGGCGCTGGCGTAGGTGGTCGCTTTGTCGGAAGAACAAACCATGATAGGAAGCACACGGAAGAAACGACAGATTTCCTCAATCTGAAATCGCCTGCTCTCAATCTGCTGCGCATCTACCCCGCTCATGGCCATCGAAGTGTACTTTGCGCCACGGTCAAGCACCATCGTCTTAAATGCGTTCTCGCTGCCTTCGTGCTCTGATTCTAGCCACTCTTTAAGTTGCTTGTATTGCTCCGGCTGGAGCGGGTCTTCTACGGACAGCAGACCTCCACCGCGAACACCATTCTTATGCAGCCTGGCGGTTGATTCATCAAGGGCAATCGCCAAGCCTATTGCGTCTCTGGCAATCTGCACCGGCTCAAGGGCGTTCTGCCCCCAGCTCGGCCCCGCTATGTGCAGGATCGACTCAGCGGGAAATGGTTTTTTCTCGCCACTTTTCCCCTCGACCATGTATGCTGGAGCGGAGCCTAGTTTGTCCGGCCACTCAATAGTAACAGCACTAGGGTTGATGTTGATTAACTCCAGAACGCGCCCCCTGCCTCGGTTAATGAAACAATAACCGTGGCCCGCTAGAGCTGCATTCATCGTCAGCGTTTCGCGCCACTGAAAGCTGGTGCTGTGCGCGTTGGGCTTTCGGTGCAGCAAATCATATAGCGGGTGATCTTTGGCCGGTAGTTTGTTGTCTCCTTTTTCCTGAAACAACTTAAATGGTACCTGAGCGACCCCTTCCGATATAACACGGACGCAAGCGTAAACCGCTGCGACCTTGATGCTGGTAGTGAGGGAAACGCTCTTTCCTGACGTACTGTTGCGACCGGAAACAATCGCCGCAAGCACATCGACAGGCGTGGCCTTGCGTCTGAAAGGCCAGAAGTTAAATTGCATCATTGCTCCCAAAAGGATTTCTCTACAGGTTGCGGCACCAGCGCCCGACCGAGCGCCATAATCAACGCCACCACTCCGTCAATTTTGTTCTCTGGCCGTTCTTTGCGCGGGTAAATGTTGTCCTTGGTGTCGGTGTGCGCGACGACGTTGCTAACCATCCACGTTAATATCGGGCATCCGTCATGGTGGAAACGGCCCGACAGCACCAGGCTTTCAAGTTCCTTCATCGGCTCGGAGAAGTTCAGCACAATGGGGCGTATCTCCACCATCGGGAAACCCTCTTCCAGCATCCGCGTCGATAGCTGCGTGGCCTGGAATGGATCGTAAGGAACCTCAACCACCTCAAAGCGGCTGGCGTCTTCTTTTAAATCGTCCTCGATGTAAGCAAAGTCAATGACGTTGCCGGGAGTAAGGGTCAGCCGTTCTTCGTGCGCCCATCCTTGATACTGCTCGTTGCCGCTTTCCTGTACCGTTTCTTCGGGTAGATAGTATTTGCCGAACCCGTAATAGTGAGCTTCGCCGTCTATCTCGCGGGTAAACACTGTGACCTTGGCGGCAATGTCGATCTTCGATGCAAGGTCGAGCGCCACAATGGCCTGCTCCCCGGCAAAGTCTTCAATCCGCAAAGAGGCATCGGCTACCGCGTCCCATTTCAACATGTTCATCCAGGCGGTTGAAGCGTTGCACCACACGTTGAGGTGCTTTGTCTTAAAGGCGTTCTGTTTGTTCGGGTTCTGCATCGCCTTGCGTTGCTGCGCTAAAAGAAAATCTTCCATGACGGAAACCCCGTAGTTGGGATTTGCCATGATAAGTGCCTCTTTACTGGTCCAGTCGGTGTCTTTGTCGATGGTGTAAATGATGGCGAAGAGTTCTTCGTCTTCGATGATGCCGCCGAGCACCTTCCTAGCTCTGTCGCGCATGGCGTAGCAAGGACCGCCAAGGTTGAAACCTGCCGTGGTGATCGCCAACATCAAAGGTTGCCGCCGCGCACCCATGCCGGTCAGCATAGTGTTAAACATGGCGTCCGTTTTGTGCTCGTGGTATTCGTCGATGATCGCGCATGAAGGCGAAGACCCATCGCCGGGGTCGCCAATCAACGGTTCAAACTTCGCGCCCTCTGCCAGCATGCAAATGTTTCGTGCGTTGACCTCTGCGGCATAGAAGTCGCTGAACCCTTCGGCCCGCTGTGCCATGAGCCGAGCAGGGCCGAACACCTCCCACGCCTGTTTTTCTGTAGTCGCTCCGCAGTAAACCTCTGCGCCGCCCTCGCCATCTTCGGTCAGCATGTAAAGGCCGGCGGGGGCAACCTGTGTTGACTTGGCGTTCTTCCTCGGTATCTCTCCGTAAAGCTCACGGAAGCGCCGCGTATCGTCCTTGGTGCGTTTCCAGCCAAACAAGGTAGTCCAGAGGAACTTTTGCCACGGCTCGTACTTGAGCGTTTCTTTTCTTCGCGCCCACTCCCCTTTGACGTGCGGCATCAGTTCAACAAAGTTGATGAACTTTTCAGCCGCCGCTTTGTCAAAATAAAATGGCCCGGTTTTGCCGGGCCATTTCTTGAGGTCGTCCAACTGTCTTTGGCAAGCCTGCCGCACAAATAAGCAAGCAGGTATCTTGCCTTTCACCACGTCGCGGGCGTATTTTGTAGCCTCGTTAGTGTGTGGTGTTTTTGCCATGTTTCACTTTCCCGCTGTCTCACGACAGTGGCTTACTTTTGTTTTTCAATCTCCCTAAGAATCTCTGCATAAAGGTCCGGCATATCACCTTCGGAAATCATTTTTTCCGTACTCCTGCCTAACCCTCTATCCCAATCAACAAGCTGCTCTATCTCCTCGATGTAATCTTTGAGGCGCTCAAGTAAATTTTTATTTATAATCCTCGACGCCCATATCCTCTTATCAGACTCCAGAAACGCCGCCGTGCATTCTTCGCACTGTTCTGGCTTTCCGCTGTCGGCACAAGAGCAGCCTTTAAGCCACTCCTCGCAAACCTCCTCATATGTTTTCATCTTCCCTCCCCCTTTGCTTTACAGTGCTGCAAACCCTTTCTTGCCCGGTTCCTTCGGCGCTACGATGATCTTGCTGCGGTCGCTTGGAGTCATGCCGAACTTGCCGCACAACGATTCCAACCTGCCGAGTTTGGCTTGATGAAAACCGTTGGGGTTGCCGCGAAACTCCACCAGTAAACAGACGAACATTTCCAGCGCGAGACGGTCAGAGTTAAACAGCACCCCAGGCGGGGCGATGCTGACGACTTCGTGCCACGCCTTGCAGTGAGCCACGGCAAAGTGGTCGGGCGGATCGCCTATGTCGTCAGACGGTACTGGCTCGGCGTCACGCTGTCTCTGCGGGTCTTTTTTGAATGCCCCCTTAAGTTCAAGGACTGCTGACGGCTTCCTCGGTCTTGCCACGTTTCAAAACTTTCCATTATGCGGATGTAAAA
>JABXKU010000072.1 GCA_013619105.1 Desulfuromonadales bacterium | reverse complement strand
ATTTGACCCGACCGGGACGCCCCATGCAAGTCCGTCAACTGAAGCTCTAAATTTGCCCACCAGCATTTGCTTACAGTCCCCCCTTCCCCCTCTCAAACAGCACAGCCTGCCCAACCCCCTGAAAAATAATTTAAATCTACCCTTTAAAGATCGGGATTTTACGCTAGATTTTTAGATGTGGCTGCTTGCTAACAGCAATCAACCACACCTTTAGCGGTCATACTTTGTGCAGGAAGGACCTGTGGCAAGTGGGTCGGATCTATATTTTATGGAGGTAGAGAGATGAAAAAGTGGGCATTTATGCTGATTGCTGTCCTGTTGCTCGGGACAACCTTTACCGTCAGTTCACAGGCTGCCATCGAAGTTGAAGGGGATGTCTATGCCGGGATCTGGGACAAGTACATGTGGCGAGGTTTCAACCTAAGCGACAGCCGCCCCACCATCCAGGCCGGTATCGACCTGACGATTGCCGAAGGCTGGACCCTTAGCACCTGGCACAACTGGCAATTGAAGAGTGGATCGAATTTTGATTCCGGCGAGTTGAATGAAACAGATGTTATCTTGACCTATGCCTTTGATGTTGGCGACATGGTTTCGATGAGTATCGGCGACATCTGGTACTCCCTTGACAATGAGCAGTTCGGAGTTTCTGAGGATACCAACGAACTGTTTGTCACCGCCACCCTCAACACTCTGCTGTCCCCAACGCTGAAAATCAGCTGGGACTGGGATGCCGCTGAAGAAGATGGCCTGTTCTACAGCTTGGACATCAGCCACAGCTTCGACCTTGGCCAGTGGATGGACAAAACCATCCTCAACCTCGGCGCCCTAGTGACCTATAACCAGCATGCTGACGGAACCGTTGACGACTACGCCGGCTGGCATAACTACGAGCTAAGCGCCAGCCTCGATTATACACTCACCGACCAACTGACCATCAGCCCAATCCTCATCTTCTCGTCGGGCATCAGTGGTTCTGCCAAGAGTGGTGTTAATGGTGGTGGCATCGACACCGAAACGGCAGGAGGCTTGAACCTGACCTTCACCTTCTAAATTCGGAGCGGCCATATTGTCTCCCCAAGGGCAAGCCGGTCTGCAGGCGTCCAAATGAAGCGGCCTGTTTCGCAGCCAGACCCAAAATCTCGGCAACAAAGGCAAACACGACAGGAGGAACACATGGGAAAAGTTCTCTGGAAAGCGATCATCACCCTGGCGTGCGTCTTGGCCGCCATGACCCTGTTTATGACCCCGGGCTGCAAAAAGAAACAGGTCGAACTTGAGAAAGCCACTCTGCGCATTTCTTGCTGGGCAGGTTATGCCAAACCGTACGAAGCGGAGTTTAGAGCTCTGGTAAAGGAAAAATATCAGGTCGATGTCGAGCTAAGCATCCACAATCCAACGGATCAGGATGAATTCTTCCTGGCGGTGCAGAACGATACAGCGGATCTCATCTCGCCGCCCATCGAACTGCCGAAAACTCCTCGTTTCTATAGCTATGATGAAAGCCATCCCTATCTACAGCCGGTGGACATCAACAACATTCCCAACCTGAAAAAGATGCTGCCGGTATTCCGCAATGACACCACCCCCATTTACGATGGTCGCCGCTATGGCGTTCCTTACAACTGCGGTCCTTACGGGCTGGCCTACAATGCCGACCAGATCAAAACGGCCCCCGATAGCTGGAAGGTCCTTTGGGCACCTGAGTACGCCGGCAAATACACCATCAACAACAACTTCCCCAAGGTTAATGTCTGGATTACCGCCCTGGCTCTCGGCTATTCCTACGACGATATTTTTGACATTGACCAACTCGATCGCGCCAAGGTCCAAAAAGGTCTTAATCAATTGGCACAAAATGCCACGAGCCTGTGGGACGGCGCCGCTAATCCTGCTGAGTTTCCTGAACTGACCCTAGCCACAACCTGGGGCTTTGCCGCCCAGCAGGCCAACCTCCAGGGGGGCAACTGGCTGTTGGCCGCCCCTAAAGAGGGAGGCACCGCCTGGATCGATTGCTGGTATATCGGTGCCGGCGCCAAAGGCCTGACCAAACAGCTGGCCGAAGAGTGGATCAACTTCATGCTCGCCGAGAAACAACAGGCTGATGTGGTGAAATCTCAGGGGGTCTCACCGGTAATCACCGAAGTCGGCGAAGCACTCAGTGACAAGGAAAAGAGCATGTTCCACGTCGGGAACAACGACTATTTCAAAACCGTCGCCCTGTGGCGGGTGATGACCGAAGAAACCGAACAGGCCTTCGATGCCATGTGGCAGGAAGCGAAAACAAACCGACCATGACAATCCCCTGCGGCCGATTCTCCAATGGCAACAGGATTCATTAACCAATCGAGGGCTGAACGCTAAGGAGCATGATCCTCCAGGTCTTCAGGCCACACGCTCACAGCGCAGAACGGAGGAACGCCATGCGAAAGAGAAGTAAGCTACTGATCGCAATCGCCTGCGGAATGGCAGCAGCATTGCTCGCCACTACCGTCGGCGCAGTAACTATTCGCAACATTCAACCGGATGAGGACGTCTTCAGTTATGTACAAAGAATAAAAGAGGGATTCGACCAAACCCTCTACCAGCAAGTAATCGGTGCCGCCAGTGCTTTCAAAGAAGGCGATGAGGCCATCGGCGTGGCCGCAGACGACGAAGCCAGCCGGGAAAACGCTCGCAAGCTGTTGGCCAACAGCAAGATCAAGGATCTGCTGGCCACATCGCTGTTCGTCGATAAGCTGGATAAATTCATCATGGACACCACCGATCCGGCTCAGTACGCCAAGGTCAAAGACTGGACCATGGGCCAGCTGAAAACATTCTTGTTGACCAAATCCGAGGCTGAGATCAAGGGCATCATGTACGGCCTGCACAGCGACATCATCGGCAACGTGGTCAAGCTCATGTCCAACGATGAGCTGACCCGAATCGGCCAGACCATCTTCACCCCTCTGCCCGGCTCCAAAATCGGCGCCAAAGGCTATCTCAGCGCCCGCGTCCAGCCCAACTCACCGACGGACAATGTCGATGACATCGTCTGGCAGGTCTTCAACGCCTATTCCTATGCGGTGGGTGATATCGTGGTCGGCACCAACCCCGTCGACAGCCAGCCGCAGAACGTTGAGAGTGTTGAGCTGGCCCTGCGCGACGTGATGCAAACCTTCGGCGTCGACAAAAACAACCCCTGGTGCGTGCTGTCCCACATCGATGTCCAGGTCGAGGTGGAAAAGAACAATCCCGGTTCCACCGCCATCTGGTTCCAGAGCCTGGCTGGGGTGATCGACGCTAACCGGACCTTCGGCCTGGACATAAAAATGTTGGACTACGCGCGAATGCGTACCGGCAAATACGGTTTTTACTTCGAAACCGGCCAGGGCGCTGACTTCACCAACGGCCACGGCAAAGGCTTCGACATGGTCGTCCATGAGTCCCGCAAGTACGGCCTCGCCCGCGCTCTCAAGCAGCAGGTAGCCGCGGCCCAGACCGACGGCCAGGGCGCCTGGGTCCATCTCAACGACGTGGCCGGCTTTATTGGCCCCGAGGTCTTCAAGACCCGCGAACAACTAGTACGTTGCTGTCTGGAAGATATCGCCATGGGTAAGCTGCACGGCCTGACTATCGGCCTCGACATCTGTTCGACTTTGCACATGTCCGTCTCTCTCGACGACCTCGACTGGTGCCAAGATCAGATCGCGCCAGCCAACCCGGGCTACCTGATGGCCTTGCCCACCAAGAACGATCCCATGCTCGGTTATCTGTCCACCAGCTACCAGGACCATGTGCGGTTGCGGGAAAAATTCGGTTACAAGGTCGACGATGCGATGTGGGATTTCTTCAAGAAAATCGAGATCATCGATCAAAATGACAAACCGACGGAACACTTCGGCGACACCCTCTGGGTCTACTACCAATATCGACTGGCCAAGGGCGATACGCGCTCGATGAAGGAAGTCTATGCGGAAGGGCAGCAGAAAATCGACCAAGTGCTGGCCCGCGGTGTGCCCCTGGCCATCGGCTTCGGCGAGAACATCTGGGATCTCGAACCGGAACTGAACAAACAGATGCACGCGCTCTATGACGATGCGAAGGTCAGCCTATGGGTCGAGTACACCCCTGAGTTCGTTGCCACCATCCCCAATACCGTCAGCATTGCCACCAACTCCGCTGACCGCGAAGATTTTATTGCCCATCCGAGCACTGGTGAAGAACTGAACGAAGCGGCCGTAGCCACCCTGGAAAAACTGAGGGACAGCTGGGACGGCCAGAAAGTCCCTGACGTCCAGATCGTCATCTCCGACGGCCTCAACGCCAAAGCGACTATGGACGATGGTCACCTGATGCCCTATATTCAGGAACTGCGCGCGGAACTACAGAAAGTCGGTATGACCTCGAGCAAGGAATATATCGTGGTCACCAACGGCCGAGTCCGTGCCGGGTACAAATGTGGCGAGGTGCTATACAGCAAAAGCACCGAAAAAGCACCCAAGGCGATTATCCACGTCATCGGCGAACGCCCGGGCAGCGGCCACCATGCGTTCTCTGCCTATATCACTCGAGTCACTCCGGCCACCTGGCAGAAAGCCGGCGGCGTCGACCATGACGTGACCAAGGTCATCTCCGGCATTTCGGATACTGGCCTGCGTCCCGACAAAGCCGCCCGAGAAACGGTCAAGCTGCTGAAAGAAATGTAACCGTCCTATGAAACACTTGCCGTAAAAAATAAGGGGCCCCGTTGGGCCCCTTATTTTTGCCTTATCGACCTTGCAATGACAGAGACCTCATGAATCGATCTGCCCGGAAAACCACCCCCTTGGTCTGGCCAGGGACGTGCTACACAAAACCGCACTTTGGGGTCGCGCCTTGACCCTGAATCGATTTTACCTGTTTGGTGAAATCGGTAATTTGACGTACACCATCGGCAAGAGCATCCTTGAAGGGGCGGTACTCTACACCATGTTTTCCATGGCCGAGAGCGAATATCGCGTCGCCGCCATCCTCGGCGTACTCACCAAGTACATCTACCCTGGCATTACCTTCGTCAGCAGTGTTAAAGTATCGGTCTTCGTCGATTATCTGGAGAGCCTTCATGATCAGCGAAAACAACTCGCCAAGCTGATTCGTGCCATGGTCCTGATTGGCGGAGGCCAGGCTCTGGGGGCGGTCATGCTGGCACTCTGTTATCCGCCCTTCTTTAGCGGTCTATTCGGCTCCTTTGGCTACAGTAAATATCTGCTGATCCTGCTCTATCTGCTGCACCACGTCTGCGACGGCTCGGCTCAGGTCGCTGAAGGGCGGGTCTGGTTCAAACTGATTGAGATCAAAATCCGACACGGGGGTTTGAGTCAGATATCGGATAATTTCTGGGGCATTCACGCCATGTCACAGAACATCCAGCTACCTCTGGGACTGTCCCTGTTGTGGGGAACCACCCTGGTCACAGCCCTATTTAGAGACCGCTTAGATGCCAGCGTTATGTGGGGCATTGTCCTAGGCGGCATGACACTAACTGCCCTGGCCTGGAAACTAAAATGGACCGAACCGAAAGCCCCTCAATGAGCCACCAGCTTCTGCTACAGATCGATAATCTCCATTTTACTATCGACCAGAAATCGATCCTGCGGAATATCTCTGTCGGTTTTACCACTGGCGGCATTCATGGCATTATCGGTCCCAACGGCTCGGGCAAATCGACCCTGCTGAAAAATATCTGTCGGATCTGGCAACCCCAGTCCGGGCGGGTACTCATCGACGGCCAGGACTACCACCGCATCGGACGCAAGGCTCTCAGTCGTCTGGTTACCCTGGTACAACAGGATACTCACGTCGATTTTTCCATCTCCGTGGCTGATTTCATTACCATGGGTCGCCACCCCCACCTGCAGAGATTGCAGGGATTGCGTCAGAGGGATTTGGATGTTGTCGAAGAGGCTCTACAGCTGACAGAAACAGGTCCGCTGCGGGAGCGCTGGGTCAACGAACTCTCTGGTGGCGAAAGCCAGTTAGTCAACATCGCTCGTGCTCTAGCCACCGAGGCACCGCTCATCTTACTGGACGAACCGACCAGCGCCCTCGATATTCGCCACAAGCTCGATATCATGAAATTATTAACCGCCTTGCGCAACAGCGGCAAGACCATCCTCATCAGCATCCATGATTTGGAACTGGCCAGACGTTATTGCGATACGATCACTATGCTGCATCAAGGCGAGGTCTTTTTTCATGGTCCCACTCTGGACGCCTTTGCTCAGGAACGGATCAAGGAGGTTTTTCATGTCGATGTGGAAGAGATGCCCAGCAGCCGCGGCATCTCGCTGCTGTTTTATTAATTGGATCCTGATGGGATTGCTGTTTTTGCTCCTGAGCGCCGGGAATGCGGCCGCGGAGCAAAATACAGGAGGCCGGACCTTTCCGCTGGAGATGGACGGCCTGATGGCTGCCCTGACCGATGCTCAGAAACCGGAGCCAGTCGATACCGCGGCCTTTCCGCGTACCGTCGGCTACCGCTATCTAGCCTACGATATCGCCCGCGACAGTGTGCAGGAAGAACAGCGCAGCGCAACCATCACACAACAGCCTCAACGCATCATCCCCCAAGCCATCGGCATTACGGAGATTCTATGGGCTATAAGCCCTCGACAACGCGTTACCGCCGTCCATAAGAGCTGCCGGGACCGACGTTTTTCTTTTATTGCTGGCCAGTTGCCGGACAATTTGCCGACCTACGGCACCAATGATGCCGAGATAGTCATTGGCTATCGGCCAGACCTGGTGCTGACCACCTATTATTCCGACGAGAATTTTCTCCACCAACTGCAACGGGCCAAAGTACCGAGCGTACAGCTCGGGTTTTTCGGCAATCTGGAGCAGATCGAGGAACAGATCATGCTCATCGGCCGACTGATCGGCCAAGAACGCAGTGCCCGGCACCTGACCGAAACCATGGAGGAAAAGATCAAGGCCATTCAGGCTTATGTTGAGTGCCGCCGTGGCGACCGGCCCCTTACGGTGCTCTATTACGACAACATGGGCTACGTCGCCGGACGCAACAGTACCTTTGATGCTATGTGTCGCCTGCTCGGTGTGGTTAACATCGCCGCCGCCAAAGGCATCGACTATTTTAAGCAAGTCGACCATGAGACCCTTTTGCAATGGAATCCTGACATGATTATCGTACCCGCGGAAAGTGCCTTTGACCGGCAGCTCTACGCAAGCCCAATCCTTGCTTCGGCAAATGCAATCCGCCAGCGCACCATCCGCAAAATCCCCAGCGTCTACCTGCTCAGCGCTTCTCAGTACCTGGTAGCGAGCACCAACTATCTGGCCGGGCTGATCTATGAATGACCACGCCTCTCGCCGCCGGCACCCCGCCGGCATCATCGTTTTTATGACAACGGCCCTGATACTGTTGATCGGCCTGTTCCTCTCGGTACGTCTCGGTCCCTGGGACATCGGCCTGGGTGATATCACCCAGGTTTTAGCGGCCAAACTGTTAGGCATCGGCCCCTCTCCCGACCCGGCTACAGAAGCCATTATCTGGTACGGCCGGGTGCCGCGCACCCTGGCCGGCGCCTTGGTCGGCTTTGCCCTCGGCTGTGCCGGCACTATCATGCAAGGGATCTTTAAAAACCCCATGGCCAGTCCGGGGGTGATCGGCACCAGTTCCGGCGCCGCCCTGGGGGCCGTCACCGCGATCTATTTCGGCCTGGCCGCCACCAATATCTATGCGGTACCGGCCTTTTCCGTACTATTCGCCTTTCTTTCTATGCTCATCGTACTACTGATCGCCACCACCGGAGGTCTAACCTCCCGCTACACCCTGCTACTGGCAGGTATCGCCTTCAATGCCATTTTCAGCGCTATAACCTCACTACTCATCGTTCTGTCGACGGACCAATTCGACATGGCCCGTAAGATTATCGGCTGGATGATGGGTGATTTAACCAACCGCTCCTGGGAGCATGTACAAATCGTGCTTATTATTACCCTGCTCGGGACCCTGGTTTCCATATTCTATGCCCGCGACCTCAATATCATCATGCTCAGCGAAGAGATCGCCGCCAACCTCGGGGTTAACGTCTTCTGGTCACGCAATGTGCTGCTGTTTCTCGCCGCCATGCTCACCGGCGGTGCCATCGCCGTAGCCGGAGCGATCGGCTTTGTCGGCCTGGTTGCCCCCCACATCATGCGCAGCTTCGTAGGCTCGGACAACCGCATCCTGATACCCCTCGCCGGCATGCTCGGCGCAGCCCTGGTGGTCTATTCAGACTGCGTAGTGCGCCTTTGGGGCGGCGGCGGGCTGCGCATCGGCGTGCTGACCGCCCTGCTCGGTGGGCCCTTTTTTCTCCACTTAATCATCAAAGACCGCAAAAAATTTGTATACTTCTAAGAGGTTGTAGGGCTTAACGGACCGAAACGAAAAATTGACTGTTCGAGCCCAGATTTTTGAGGATTTGAGAGCGAATAGCAGGGCTATTTGGCGAAAAACGTCGGAAATATGGGCCGGCCAGACAATTTTGCAGTCGGTTCATGGTAATTCCGGCAGCCTACCAGGAGGTTGCCTATCAGGGGATAGCATACATGACCTCTACCGCCCAAAGCCCGAACGCCGATACTCACTCCCGAAGCGAAACCTTCCGCCGGCAATTGCAACAGGCCGAAGCGGAAATAAAGCAAGGTGATCATCGGTCAACAGGAGATGATTCAGATCATTTTCTGTGCCCTGCTGGCCAAGGGCCATGTGCTTCTTGAAGGGGTGCCCGGACTGGCCAAGAGCCTGACCGTGGCCACCTTTGCCCGCCTGATCGGCGGCAGCTTCAAACGTATTCAATTCACCCCCGACAAACTACCCAGCGATATCACCGGGACCACCGTTTACAATCAAGCCACGTCGACCTTTTCCTTCAATCAGGGGCCGGTGTTCTGTAACATTCTGCTGGCCGATGAAATCAACCGAGCCGCGCCCAAGGTTCAATCGGCCTTGCTCGAAGCCATGCAAGAAAAGGTCGTCAGTATCGATCGCGACCAACACCCCCTGCCCGAACTGTTCATGGTGCTGGCCACCATGAACCCGGTGGAGCAGCTCGGCACCTATCCTCTCTCCGAAGCCCAACTCGATCGCTTTATCGCCAAGGTTGAACTCTCCTACCCCGCCCAGGCGGATGAAGCAGATCTGTTGCACAAGAAGAGTCGGAACTTCGAGGCTCTGCAAAAAGCCGTGCCTCAACTACTGACGACGACCCAGGCCCTGGCCATGCAGAACCACGTTGCAGCCCAAGTCAGCATATCTGACCGGGTTATCACCTACCTGCTGGAGATCTGCCTGCGCACCCGCCCTCAATCAATCCATGCCTGCAGCACAGTTAGCAAATATATCACCGTCGGTGTTTCACCTCGCGGCGGCGAGCACCTGATCGCCTTTTGCAAGGGGTACGCTTTTTTGCAGGGTCGAGACTTTGTCTCCTTTGAAGATATCGACGCCTGCGCCACCACGGTACTCGGTCATCGTTTGATTTTGAGCGACGCTGCATTTTTGGAAGGGATTCGTCCAGCCGAACTGATCAGGGACATTATCCGCGGAATCGCTCCCTATTGATTGGCCGAACCAGAAACAGAGGGGAGTCAAATCCTTGAAATCATTTATCGCAGAGAGCACAGAGAAAACCCAAAGCCCCTTTTTATAAGGTTTACCTTTCTCTGCGTTCTCTGCGGTAAAAGCTTGGCTTGTGATTTTTCTTAAAGGGTCAAGAGTCCCACGTGGAACTGCCAGGAGGCTGTCGAGCCTACCATGAGCCGACTGCAAAATCGCCTGATCGGCCCATATTCTCGACAATTTTCGCCAAATAGCCCTGCTATTCGCTCTCAAATTCTCGAAAATCTGGACACAAACAGCCACTTTTTCATTCCGGCCCGTTAAGCCCGACAACCTCCTAGGGAAAATAATTAGACCATGAAGCCCCGCTACCGTTTGAATATCCAGCCCAAGTATCCGCCCCACCAGCCTTTGGCCGGTGATTGGGCGGGGGTCGAAAAGGGCACCGGCTACGAGTTCTGGGGATTGCGCAAGTACCTGCCAGGGGACAGTTACCGCCATATCGACTGGAAAGCCCGGGCTCGCAGCGGCGAACTTTACGTGCGGGAATTTCTGCGGGACAGCGCTTATACCCTAATGCTGTTGGTCGACGTCAGCGATTCGATGGGCTACGGGCGAAAACTCTCCCTGGCTCAGGACATCGCCGCCAGCCTGGCTTACAGTGCCCTGCAAAACAGCAATCCCTGCGGCCTGTTGCTGTTCACCGACCGGGTTATCGACTATCTGGCGCCCAGCGCTGCCCCCAGACAATATCAGCGCTTACTCGGCATGTTGCAAAAGTCCCGGCCAGTACACTGTCGTGAAACCCGGCTGCAACCCGCTATCGATCATTTAACTGCCTTAGTGCCATCCTGCCTGGGGGTCATTCTTTCTGACTTCCACGGCCAGCTCGGATCCTTGAATTCACTGCACAGTGTCGCCGCCAGAGATCGCTCTCCGGCTCACGAAATGCTGGCCTTGCACCTGTTGGAACAGGTGGAATGGCAGCTGCCAAACCTGTCCGGCCAGGTAACAATACAGGATCTGGAAACGGGCGAAGACTTGACCCTCGACCTGGCTCAGCAGCAACGCTATCAAGTTGCTGTACGCCGTTGGCGGCAACATCGGGTACGGCAACTTGCCGCAGCTGGCATCGATTCGACGGCCATTATCGCGGACCAGGACAATGTTCAGGAAAAGATCAACGCCCTTTTTGCCAGACGACTGGCAGCCAGGGTGTAATCCCGAGGTGTTCGCCGGAAACCGAAACGGATAAACCATGTCTAATTCTAAAAAATCTAGCTACCGACGCCACTCTACTCACCTCCGACAGCTTGCGTTTTGTTGCTACTTCTGTGTCGTAGGACTGCTGCTGAGCCTGATTCCAAACGCTTCCCTTGGCCAAGCCCCTGCTGCGGAGCCTATCGCCATCACGGAGTCGAGCCCCGAACCGAGCACTTGCTTTGACCGTATCTGGAAAATGGCCCATGACCACCCCTGGTATCTCGATGCCGAGGGTCGGCAAATCGTCCCCGAGGTTACTCACGACTGGCTGATCGTGCGGTTCAACGAATCCGGCGCGACGTCCCAACAGATAAGAGACTTTTACAGCCGCTATCCGGAAGCTTTTGATGCCCTAGTGGAAACACCGGCAGCAGGAGAATTCACAGCCGCCTACCGATTACGCCAGGGGCTTCCCTACGGGTTGTTTGATGCCCTGCTGCAGCGCTGGCGAAATGACCCGCAGGTACACAACATCCAGCCCACCTGGCGAATCGAAGATAAACTCTATACCCCCCTCGATAGCATTGAGTTGGAGTGGAAGACCGCTACCAACCAGCAGGCCCGAAGACGATTGCTCGCCGAGGCCGAAGCCCTGCAGGGGGTTGTCGCCCAGGGGCTTCATACTGACATAGTGACTGTCGACCCCTGTCGGCGCCTGGCCTGGAAAACCGCCGCACTACTTGTCGAAGACCTGTATGTGGCCAGGGCCGTTCCACTCAAAAGCCCCCTCGCCCCACCGGTAGCGATCCGATTCCTGCTTGATCGACCGGGGGCGGTGGCTGGCATGCCGATGCCCTTTAGCCTGGACATCCGCTTCGCCAAAGGGATCAAGATCGACGCGGCCACCATCGCCAACCTTAATCTCAATCCAAGCGGCATTTTTCACAACCTCTATGAAATCAGCTTCGATCACCCTCTCAGTGCTGTCGACCTGTCCCGCAGTCCGATTAAAATTAACGGCACCCTGCGAATTTATGCCAGCGGCGACTAC
This sequence comes from Desulfuromonadales bacterium, assembly GCA_013619105.1. Taxonomy (GTDB): domain Bacteria; phylum Desulfobacterota; class Desulfuromonadia; order Desulfuromonadales; family Syntrophotaleaceae; genus Syntrophotalea_A. The sequence goes on along the minus strand of JABXKU010000072.1, from coordinate 1,880 downwards.
CAACTGCCAGGCCTGCCGGTCTATTACACCGACCGCCGCACTGGCGATGCCCGCCCCGTAACCATCCGCACTGCCTATGTACCGATCCGCATTGCTTCCATGATCCCCGAAGGCTCCGAAGATTATCGCCTGCAAGTTGCTGCGCCCGTGACTATCCCGGCCGTTACTGATCCCGAACAGAGCGAACGCCTGCAAAGGGCTGTGACCTTGAGCGCCATCGGCCTGCTGTTGCTAACTCTGGGCACGATCGCTTGGCGGCGCAGCCCATCACATCGAGAATCTAAAACGGAAAGCATGGATCAGTCCCGGCTGGAGGAACGCCACGCAGCCCTTGCCCATATGCTCAAAAGCGACCCCCTCACTCTGCAACTCAGCGACTGGTCGGAATTAGGCGGCGCTCTGCAGGCGTTTCTAGCCGACTACGCAGGACTGTCAGCCACAATCAGCGGCGGCAGTCACGGCTCCTTTTTACCTCGGCTGAAGGACAGTCTCTCAGTCAACGAAATGGGGCAGGCGAAAACCGTACTCCAGGGGATTGAACATCTGTTGGCGGCTGACCTTCTTGACCTCGAGCAACGCCGTTCCCTGCTCCTTCAGGCCGAACAGCTGCTGGTCGATCTGACGGACCGAGTGGCCAGGCGGCGGACGAACACGGAGGCCAGTTAACGACCATGCCGAATCTGGAGCTGGAATATCCCCTGGCCCTGCTGACCTTATTGCTGCTGCCCCTGATACTGCGGCTGAGGCAACGCTCCCGCAGCCGGATGCCCTTTCCCTCCGTCGGCACCCACCTGCGGGCTCTGCAGCCCAGTTGGTGGAAAAAACATTACGACAGCCTGATATTATCGGCGGTTTTTGTTTGCCTGATTATGGCCCTGGCCAATCCGGGTTATTCCCGTCGTAGCGTAGAACAATACATCGAATCAAAATGGATCATCCTGACCCTCGATCTGTCCGGTTCCATGAGACGGCAGATCGATCGTTTCTCCCGGCTCACCGTCGGCGATATTGCCTTAGACGGCCTCGAATCCTTTATTGACCTGCGGCAGGAAGGGGACTACATCGGCTTGGTGGCTTTTTCCAGTTTTGCGCGGCTGTTGGCGCCGTTGACTTCAGACCGGGCCCTGTTGAAAAGAAAGCTGGACCTGGTCCGCAGCCAAAACCAGTCGCGGATCTACCGCGAACTGGGCGCTGGCGGCGGCACCAACGCCTCGGAAGCGGTGTGGCTGGCCCTGTCGGTGTTCTTTTCCATGCTGCCGGAGGAGAAACGCCTATCCTCTGAGGAAATTGACGGCCTTCGTCAGTTCCTGCTCGGGGAACCCGGCACTGTGCTCGACATCCCACTCAAACTACGCCGAGGCGGGCTGGGCACCGGCATGGCGGTCATCCTCTTTACCGATGGCCGTATCGAACCCCGTTTGCGAGCCCATGTGCGGCGCGGTCAGTTGCCGAACCTGGTGAATATCATTACCCTGATGAAGGCCCTCAACCTGCGCTTCTACATCATTGCCATAGGGGGCCAGGTCGATGAAGCTGTTGCAGAGGCAATGAGTCCCATCGCTGGCCAACCGCGCGTGGGCCGCATTTTTCCCTTGGCCAAAGGCTTTGCTCAGGAGCAAATAGAGGAGGTCTACCGGGAGATCGACGCCCTAGAAGCGAACCGCAATCTGATTCGAGCTACAGTCCGACCCCGTTGGACTCGCCCCTGGTTTATCACCGCGGCGCTGGGGCTAATACTGGTTGGCATGGGACTGCGAACCCTGCCCGGTTATAGGAAATATTAACGGCTAAAAGTCCGTATCAGCACAAAGGTCTTATTCAGAAAAGGACGCGAAGCATGTTCAAGAAAATATCTAAATACCAGCGTCACCTGGCACTGA
>JABXKU010000161.1 GCA_013619105.1 Desulfuromonadales bacterium | reverse complement strand
ATATTATTATGCGAGAATTTCGGGAAAATGCAGAATTTGGACTTTTTCGACAGTCTCTCAATAGATCACAACAAATGCCAGAACTAAGATATGGAATGGATATCACATCATCACCTGCCACCTCTGAATTTAACTGCTGGTAAAACTGTCATGTTCGGAACGATACCCGTAAAACTGCAACTTGAGATAAACTAATACGTTCAACAGCCCGACGCCTTCGGCCCGGAGCAGCATTCTGTTCAGACATGTTCATGCCCCGAGTTCTTTTTGGGGGACATCTTTTTTCTCTTTTCTGATAACAGGTTGCAGTGAAGCACAGGGAATTGCGCTCTGCAGATGGGGAGGATTTCAACGGTGAAAACATTTTCGCAGACAGCCACACTCTTTTTTGCATTCCTGATTTTTTCTGCCGCCGATGGTACCTGTGCTGAGAAAAGCGCAGAGAACCAGGATATTCATCCGGCAGGACGGCCGAAAATCGGTCTGGTTCTGAGCGGCGGCGGGGCGCGCGGCGCCGCCCATATCGGGGTGCTCGAGGTTCTTGAAGAAATGCATGTTCCCATAGACTGCATCACCGGCACCAGCATGGGCTCCATAGTCGGAGGTTTGTATGCTTCCGGCATGAAGCCCGCGGAGATTAAAGAGGCCCTGGCCACAATTGACTGGGAAGATGCATTCAACGACAATATTCCCCGCGAAGACCGTTCATTCCGCCGTAAACGCGACGATGATCTCTATCTTATCAAGCGTAAGCCCGGTATCGGCGATGACGGAAAGATCAAGCTGCCGACCGGGTTTCTGCAGGGCCAGAAAATCGATCTGATCTTCAAGGAGCTTGTTCTGCCGGTGAGCGACATCAGGGATTTTGATGAACTCAGCATACCTTTCCGGGCCGTGGCAACCGATATTACCACCGGAGAAGCGGTGGTGCTCGGCTCCGGGGATCTTGCAAAATCCATGCGGGCCAGCATGTCCGTCCCGAGCATATTTGCACCGGTGGAGATGGGCGGCCGCCTCCTGGTCGACGGCGGCGTCAGCAACAACCTGCCGGTCGATGTGGCGCGGGACATGGGTGCTGATATTGTTATTGCCGTTGACATCAGCACTCCCCTAAAGAAGAGGGAAGAGCTGATTTCGGTGCTCAGCATCACCTCGCAGCTCACAGGTATCCTCACCAGGCGCAACACGGAGGGGCAGATTGCGACACTTTCCGGCAAGGACATCCTCATTGTGCCGGACCTCGGGGGTATCTCCTCAGCTGATTTTAAAGAATCGGGGCAAGCTGTTCCCAAGGGCAGGGCTGCCGCCGAGCAGCATCGCGAACAGCTTGCCGGACTTGCCATCCCAGAAGCCAATTATGCAGATCTGGTTCGCGCCCTGCCTGTAAGGAAGACAACTCCTCCGGTTATCGACTTTGTCAAGCTGGACAACCGGTCACGGGTATCGGATGAGGTCATCATGGCAAGGCTGCATGTGAAGACAGGTGAACCCCTGGATGTGCAGGCCCTTGATCATGACATCGGCATAATATACGGCCTCGAGTTGTTTGAGAATGTGGATTATGAGGTGGTTGATGAAGACGGCAAAAACGGCCTCCTTATCCATGCCAGGGAACGCTCCTGGGGACCGAACTACCTGCAGTTTGGCCTTGAGCTTAGCAATAATTTCAAGGGAGGGAGTGCGTATAATTTCGGTGCTGCTTACACGCGCACCGCGATCAACCGGTTGAACGGCGAATGGCGCACCGCGGCGCAGATTGGAGAAAATCTCGGCATCGCTACGGAAATCTACCAGCCCCTGGATGTTGAATCCCGATACTTCATTAACCCCCGCCTCTTTTATGACAATGGAAACTATAATGTCTTTTCGCCTGACGCTGATATTCTCGCGGAATACAGGGTCAGCCGTTACGGCATCGACATTAGCGGAGGCAGGGAATTCGGGGCATGGGGAGAGGCACGTCTGGGCTACAGGCGCTACGCCGGTGATGTGGAAGTCCGCATTGGGGAACCGACACTGCCTGGGGATAATTTCAACAGCGGTGAACTCTATGGTCGACTGGCCGTTGACAAGCTGGATGATTTAAATTTTCCCCGTGCAGGGTATTTCGGGAGCCTGGAATACCTCTGGTCCGATACAGCTCTCGGCGCTGACACAGATTTTGACCAGATCCTGTTTAATGGAGGATTCGCATATTCCTGGGACCGCAATACCCTGCTGGCCGCCGCCACCTTTTTTACCACGCCCGACAATGATGCACCGGTCCAGAACCTGTTCCGGCTGGGGGGGCTGTTCAAGCTCTCTGGCTACCAGGTGGACGAATTAAGCGGCCAGCAGCTCGGCCTCCTGAGATTGGTCTACATGAGGCGCATAGGGGACTTCAACTTACTGTCCATGTACCTGGGCGGTTCCCTGGAGGCGGGCAACACCTGGCAGGACACGGATGATATTGAATTCAACAATCTGATTGGAGCCGGCAGCCTTTTTATCGGGCTTGACACCTTTATTGGTCCGCTCTATATCGCCTATGGCGTTGCCGAGAACAGCCATGACAGTTTCTATCTCTATCTCGGAAAAATATTCTGAGCCGTCACTGAAGCATGCGGCAGCAACTGGGCAGATAAAGCGGCAGTATTTTGTTACCTGCAATGAAAAAAAGCTATCAAACACCTGATTTTTAAGTGATAACACAATACCGTTATCACCAAACGATAGTTGCCTCGATTCTTCTATCTATATTTAAACATCCCTGACCACCATTCCTTGCCCATTACACCATTCAAGAATCATGAAAGTATCATGAAACCACAAACCTTGCCATTCAGAGCCGTCTC
>JABXKU010000160.1 GCA_013619105.1 Desulfuromonadales bacterium | reverse complement strand
GTGTATAAGAGACAGCAGACAATATTTCCGATGGGGTAAATTTAATAAGAAACATTGCCGGTATTAACACGGAAATAATCGGAAACACTATCTGGCTTGATACGAGCAAGGCCGTGCAGTGTATTTATGAATCGCAAGGGCTTTACACCAAGATATCAGGGAATACTATATACAACGATAGAAAAGGTTTTGGGTCTGGTATAAAACTTGCGTTCGAAGCAGGCGAGGGACTTAGAATAAATGACAATATAACAAAAGGTTTAAATATAGGCATATCAACAAGCGAAACTAATTCAAGGTATGTAAACATACAGTTAACAAACAACAAGTCTGTATCAAACACTAATTTAGACAGCGTTATATTTAACTCATACAGTACAAGCCAGGCCGGTATGAAGACAAGCTTTCTTAGTTCCCAGCCGATAAGAGGGACGTGGAACGCTGGTGACATCGTATACAACACGACTGGTGGGACTGGGTGGAAGTGCAGCGCGTCAGGTACAGCAGGCTCGACCCTGGCAAATTTGGCGTCTGCAACAAGTGGATCGTCCACTATAACATTTGATAGCCTGGTTTATCTTGAGGTTGGCCAATATATAAACATAGCTGGTGTGGCTGGTACTAAGAGAATAGTTGCTATTGATTGGTTCACTGGTGCTACCGAGATAGATATCGCCGCAGATGCCACAGTAAGTAATGCGGCGACATCTTTTGTGGCTCCTTTATTTGTGGCCTTGCCATTCTGATATTCAACCCCCGGTTCAACACCAAGCCGGGGTAAAACTTAACCCGCCATCCCAACCCCTTCCTTCACATACGGCATCCAAGCAGCCGCCCACTTCACCCCATTTTCATAGGTGCATATCGCCTTGATATATGCTGTCAGGGCCTCTTTACTTTGGAGGTTCCAGAGCCTCCTTGGAACCACCCTTTCGACGTGCCTGATGTATGCGGCTGTATCGTTCTTATCTTCAGCCGGAGCCCACCGCTTGATCACCTGCTCAGGGTTTTTCAGGTTGTGCTTTTCCCGGTATGTGATCAGCGTCATGGCCATGGCCCGGACGCCGTATGCCATGGACTCAAACGTGCAAAACTCTTTATCCCTCGGCTGCCCGGCCAGCCCTTCCCATGGTGACCCAAGCCTGATATTACCGGGGTTGTTGTTTCGGATGCCTCTTGGCTCTTTTTCCATCTTGACCCCCCTTTCCAATTCATCGGCCCCTATCACCTTCCCGGCCATAAACATCAGGAAATTGATACGGTCTGCGATCTCAAACAGAAACGCTTCGGATTTTTCCTCTGACGGATCCCCCATGTAGGCAAACATGGCCTCCTCCATCTCTGTTGCCTCCTGTCCCTCCCGCACGTCAAGGTACGCATAAGTCTGCCTAAACGGGTTCGCCTTGTGCGTGTTCTCGACCATCTTCTTGATGCAGTATGGTGCCACTTTGTGTATGAGTTCTTCTGGTGTCATTGTTGCTCCTAAACCTGAACACTGTTAAAAGAATCGAGCAAATCGCATCCTTCCAGCTTGAATTTGCTGTACCTGATACGCTGCTCATAATATCGGTTGAGCTCTTCGGCCCTTTGGATCATATCGTCAAGAGCCAAAACCTTCCTTGTGTCGAACTTCTTGGCGCCCTGTAGCTCAATCTTCCTCTCATTCAGAATAGGTATCAGGAATGCGAGATACGACTGGTAACTGTGGCAACTCTCAAGTCCTGCCCCAAGCATCCCATCAAGGCCTTTCTGGACCCTTGCGACGTCCTTCCGCCCCATCCCTCTGTTAAATTTTTTCCGGTATTCATTCGCCGCGGTCGTCATCTCAAGAGATTTTCGCTTGAGCCACTCCCGCCCTTCTAACGACATGGCCTGATTATTAATACACCGGCCAATCTCCTGGCAAAAACATACTGTAGTCACGAACGATCGTTCAGCAGCCGACGCCATTATTCACCGCCTTTTTTAGCTTCTATCCTTTGGTTCGCCACCGCCGTCAAATCCTCGCTGTGGCACATTACCCAAAACCCCTGTTTCCCCTTCTCGGACAAACAGACAACCGGGATTTTGTCCTCTTTCTTGGCCTTCTCCGCCGTATCCCGCCAAAGAGTCACAGCCGAATGGCTCACCCTGTATTTGACCTCGATAAACAGCCGCTCATGGAGAGAATCGGACCGGCTGTGACCACCATTGCCCCCGGACAGCGGATTGCGCTCAGCGCCGAAAAAACGGGCTATTTTGCGCTCAATGTTTTTCCACGTTTTTGGTGCCATCAATGCCTCACTTTCCGAACATAAAGCGCCTTTTCCTTCTTCGCCTGATGCGTCGTATACTTCCCGCAGTCGTAACTGTCCATATTGTTCACGATGCAGATATGCGACCACATATCTTTTTTAAGGTTTTTAGATCCGCTTAGGTCAATTCTGTGTTCCTCGCCGTCGTCCATTTTTACGAGTGTGAGTTTTAGGTCTATGTGACTTTTTGCCATTTGATCCCCTCTTTTCCCCTTCAAATATCCATGTAAGATTCTATGAACGCTTTCGCTTGACTTGATACGATTGCATTGCCAAATCCGCGCAGTTTGACCACTCGATTGGCAACCCCATGAGCCAGCGGGAATGTTCCGGGTTCAACTGCCCTCCACTTTCCATCCCGGCAGAAGAGCCAGTCAGCATCTCTCCAGAGGCCGTTAGTCGGGTCGGGGTTGTATGCGGCACCAAATGAACTGCTATATCCGCCAGCCCGATCTGTGGGTCCGTCGGCTTCCGGTTCCCCAATATAGGGGGCTTTCGTTTCGCTTCGATCACTGTGACGCTCGGAGTCGGCCATGCGGCGAGGTGAGCCGCAGTCTTTAGCGC
>JABXKU010000012.1 GCA_013619105.1 Desulfuromonadales bacterium | reverse complement strand
GTTAAGAAGTATCTGCGATTTTATCAATAACCAAGAAAGTTATTTACATGGATCTTCGTTCGGGGCCATTGAACCTGCCAAACTTACTCACCCTGGGACGCATTGCTTGCATACCCTTACTGGTGGCTCTTTTGCTTATGGAGGGAAAGACTAGCGCTTTTTGTGCGGCACTGATTTTCTCTGTTGCAGCCATTACCGATTGGCTTGACGGTTATCTGGCCAGAAAATGGCAAGTGGTTACAGTGCTGGGGAAATTCCTTGACCCCCTAGCCGATAAATTAATTGTCATGGCCGCATTGATCATGCTCATTCCTCATGGGAGGGTGCCGGCCTGGGCTGTTTTTGTTCTTTTGGCCCGGGAGATCGTTGTGACCGGTCTGCGTTCCATCGCCGCATCCGAAGGAATTGTTATCGCCGCAAGCAATCTTGGGAAGTATAAGACCATTTTGCAGATGGTGGCGATTATTGGCCTCTTGTTGCATTACGATTATTATTGGTTCTTCGGTTTACGCTATGAATGGTTACATGTTTCCATGCAGCGATTTGGTATGCTCTTTTTCTGGTTCGCTTTGGTGCTAACTCTTTGGTCGGGGATTGACTATCTGTTTAAGTTTTCCAGGGTAATAAATCGCTGAGAAAAAAATGGTGCAAATAACTGGAATTTTTTGTTGACTTGGAAAATGCCTTTTGCTATTAATAGGCCGCTCGCAACAGCGGGCAGCAAAACTATTTAGCGGGAGTAACTCAGTGGTAGAGTGCAACCTTGCCAAGGTTGAAGTCGCGAGTTCGAATCTCGTTTCCCGCTCCAAGACTTTAAAGCCTCAGAACATTGTTCTGGGGCTTTTACGAAACACCATTATTTGATAGGCCCGTCTGAAACGAGGGGCAACATAAAAGATTTAGCGGGAGTAACTCAGTGGTAGAGTGCAACCTTGCCAAGGTTGAAGTCGCGAGTTCGAATCTCGTTTCCCGCTCCATAAATCAAAAGCCCTGGGACATTGTCCCGGGGCTTTTGCGTTGTAGCTGCCTGGTTGTGAAGCCTTGCTAAAAAGCCTAGATGTTTTCACACGGGGGAGCGAGTAAGATAGTCTAGGTTGTGTAGTCGGTGGGGCAGAGGTCTTTGCCCAGTTTAGGTTTTTGCTCAATTAAGTATTTCACCTTTACCTGAATCGATGACTGTCGCTCTCTCTGGCCCGTCTTTGGTCTCGCGACAGCGTAATAACCGGCAGCAGTTATTGTGTTGGTAACCGGCATGAAATGCTTTACTTATCTAAATTGCATGGCAGGAAGCCCCGCAGATTGAACAGTCTTTACGGGATGACACTGTGGTTTCCGGTTTTGATTGCCTTTGTTTAGCTGTAGATTGGGTGTAGCCCGATACTGTTAGTGATGTGAGGGAAGGGGAGCGGCTAAATGATATGGAGCGGTCCTTTTCATTTTTTGCCGCCCTTCGCTGGGTTGGTTTTGCCACTGTTGCTCAGGTGCTGCTTTACAATGGCGTCTATGTCGACCGGCTCACTTGGATTATGCCGCTGCAACAGTATTTCAGCCGCTAAAAGGATCAGTCCTTTCGCAAGGGGCGCGATGTTCCCAGTTATGGTGCCCGCTGGAAGATGGTCAGGCTTCTTCTGAGACTCACCCCTAATATAGGGCCCGGTATGGAGGTGGGCGCTAAAATGCGAGCCAAGGGGCGAGGTATAGAGTTGCCTCTTGAAGTCTCGCGGCCGTTGTAGAGCAGAGCGGTGCGGCCTTTGTCTCTGGAGGAGGTGTGGTCCGCTCGTGTTGTTTTCCCTGCTATTAGTATCGCTGTTGTATTAATGGCAGGGGCCGGTGAGGTAAGCCCCCAAACTTTGGGCAACTCGGCTTTCAGCCGTTGTTGGAGACATAAAACAATAGACCCGGTTCGCGCTTTTTGTGAGAATATATATATCTAGCATGTTATCTATTGTGAGGCCCTCTGCGATTTGATTCAGAAAGAGGGTTTTTAGCCGGTTTTTCATGACTAGGCAGAGCCTGATCGTTCCTGTTCGGTGCCGATGGGGTTGTTGCCGTGTTGGTAGTTGGATGTAGTGGTTTAAGATTTCACCAAAGCCAAAATGTCTTGTCAGGTTTTGAATGCGATAGCCTGTTTGTTGCTAAGGTTCGAAAAGAACGATGTTTTTTGGCTGGGTTGGTGTCTGTTTTTCTGGGCGGATAGGCCAGTTAATGTATTAGGAGCGCATCTTGCCAAGGGGCGTTCTGCAAAAAAATAAGAAAAAGATGAAAAAGAAGTTGCCTTTTCAGATACTGCATGTTAGAAATTCGGTCTTCGGGGCGTAGCGCAGCCTGGTAGCGCGCCTGGTTTGGGACCAGGATGTCGGAGGTTCGAATCCTCTCGCCCCGACCATTTTTACACATATGCCGGTTGAGCTAATGATATAGGCATCTATCGATCGTGTTGGAATGGAAGTACAAAAAACGGTTCGCCATATCCATGAAGTGTAGAGAGTCGGCTCGTGCGCCAGTAGCTCAGCTGGATAGAGCATCGGCCTTCTAAGCCGAGGGTCCCAGGTTCGAGTCCTGGCTGGCGCACCACATTCTCGACGCAGATAAATTTAGGTTGACAAGTGATCAGGTAGTTTTGTAGAGTGCCGCAGCTTTTATGGTGGGTGTAGCTCAGTCGGTAGAGCACTGGATTGTGGCTCCAGTTGTCGAGGGTTCGATCCCCTTCACTCACCCCATTTTACAACCACTGCCCGTCTCCCGGTGATCCGCGGGCCGCTATCGTGAGATTAGCGGCAGGATTATCTTTGACGGGCTTTTTATTTTTTCTTCTCTCGGCTGCTTATTTGACCGGGGTTCATACCCTGGATCAGAAAGCGCTCCCTGCTTGTTGGAGGTTTTTTGCCGAATCAATGTTTATACATGTTGCGAGAGTGGCGGAATTGGCAGACGCACTGGATTTAGGATCCAGCGGGTAACTCCGTGGGGGTTCGAGTCCCCCCTCTCGCACCAAATTTTCGCTAGTTATTTTTATAGCAATAGCGTGGTTACAGATTTTATTAATAGAGGGCCATTGCTTTCAGGGCAGTCAGGTCGCTGAACATTTATCCATTTATCCTGTGAGGTAGTAGTAATGAATGTGAAGGTTGAAGACATTAGCAGTGTAAAGAAACAACTTTCCTTTGAGGTACCAGCCGCCCGGGTCGACGAAGAAATCGAGTCAGCCTATAAGGATCTTGCCAAGACCGCCAAAATAAAGGGTTTTCGTCAAGGCAAGGTGCCCCGGCCAGTTCTCGAGCGTCATTATGCTGCCAGTGTTGAATCTCAGGTTGTGGAACGACTGGTCAGCGATAGCTATTTCAAGGCTCTTAAGGATGAAAAAATTCTGGCCGTATCCGGCCCCGAGATTACCGACGGTGGTACTCTTGAAAAGGGTAAGGCTTATACCTTTCAAGTTCAGGTAGAGGTTCAGCCTGAAGTGGAAGCCAAGGATTATCTTGAGCTGCCCCTTAAGAAAGAAACGTTCAAGGACGATGAGGCTGTGGTAGGGGCTCGCCTTGAAGAGATGCGTCTCGGCAATGCCAAGGTTGAAACGACCGATCGTGACGAGGCTCAATCCGGCGATACGGTTATTTTCGACTTCGAAGGATTCATCAATGGTGCCGCCTTTGAAAATGGTGCCGCCGAAAATCATTCCCTCGATCTTGGTTCCAACACATTTATTCCTGGCTTTGAAGAGCAGTTGGTTGGGATGAAGTTGGGCGAAGAAGGGGAGGTTGCGGTAACCTTTCCCCTGGATTATGGCAAGAAAGATTTAGCGGGCCAGGATGCGACGTTTAAGGTCAAAATCAACGAAATTAAAGAGAAGGTCCTCCCTGAGCTGAATGATGAGTTTGCTGCCCAGGTCGGCCTCGCTACCCTCGAAGACTTGCGGACCCGGATCAAGGACTCCCACGAATCCCAGGAACGCTCTCGCATTGAGCAAGAATTCCGGGATCAACTTTTGGACGTCTTGATCGATCGTAATACTTTTGATGTGCCCGATAGCATGATCCAGGGTCAGCTCGATCACATGCTGGAGAATCTCTCCAATCGCATGCAATCCCAAGGCATGAGCCTTGAGGCCATGGGCATGACTCCAGATTCCTTTAAAGAGCTTTATCGCGAAATTGCCGTTAAGCAGGTTAAGGGCAATCTGATCCTGGAGGCCATTGCCTTACAGGAATCGGTTCAGATCGAAGAGTCTGAGATCGAGGATAAGCTTGAGGAAATCGCTGAACAACACAATGCCAGCAAAGAAATGGTCATGAATTTCTATGCCGACGAATCGAAGAGGCGCGGTCTTGTGGCGCAACTCGCTGAAGAAAAGGTCATCCACTTTCTGACCGGCAAGGCCAATGTCGAGATGGTCGATGAATCGATAGCGGGCGATGCCGAGCAGGGCAACGACAAGGAGTAAACGGATGAGTCTCATACCCATGGTGGTAGAGCAGACCGGTCGTGGCGAACGAGCTTACGACATCTACTCAAGATTGCTTAAGGATCGTATTATCTTTCTCGGCGGGCCCATTGATGATCATTTGGCCAACGTAATCATCGCCCAGTTGTTATTTCTTGAATCGGAAGATTCAGAGAAGGATATACATCTTTATATTAACTCTCCGGGCGGTGTGGTGACGGCCGGCATGGCTATTTACGATACCATGCAATATCTCAAGGCCCCTGTATCCACGATCTGTGTTGGGCAGGCCGCCAGCATGGGGGCTGTGTTGCTGGCAGCAGGTCACCCAAAAAAACGTTTTGCTTTGCCCAATGCCAGGATCATGATTCATCAGCCTCTTGGTGGGTTTCAAGGGCAGGCGAGTGATATTAGCATTCATGCACAGGAGATTCTGCGATTGCGGGATATACTCAACGGTATTCTCGCCCAACACACCGGGCAGACCTTGGAGACCATCGCCGCCGATACCGAACGTGATTTTTTCATGGGTAGCGAGGCCGCAAAGAAGTATGGTATCGTAGATGGATCAATAGAACAAAAGTCCTGATATTAGGTTTGGAGGCGCTTCGTGAGTCATGACGACGAAAAATCCGGGCATCTGACCTGCTCCTTCTGCGGAAAGGGACAGGATGATGTCAAAAAGCTCATTGCCGGGCCGGCAGTTTATATCTGCGATGAGTGCATAGAATTATGCAAAGATATCATCGCTGAAGAGGCCAAGCTTGAGGATGCTTCGAGCAGTGAGGTGGGCAGTCTGCCACGACCTTCTGAAATCAAAGATATCCTTGATGAGTATGTAATCGGGCAGGAAATGGCCAAAAAGGTTCTTGCCGTAGCTGTTTACAATCATTACAAACGCATAGAATACGGGGCCGCGCCTCACGGTGATGTGGAGGTACAGAAGAGCAACATTCTGCTTCTGGGCCCGACGGGCAGTGGCAAGACGTTGTTGGCGCAAACCCTGGCGAAGCTCCTTAATGTTCCTTTTGCCATTGCTGATGCGACCAACCTGACCGAAGCCGGTTATGTCGGCGAAGACGTCGAGAATATCATTCTCGCTCTGTTGCAGTCCGCCGACTACGATCTGGAAAAAGCCCAGCGAGGTATCATCTATATCGATGAGATCGATAAAGTGGCCCGTAAGTCTGAATCACCATCCATTACGCGGGATGTCTCGGGCGAAGGGGTTCAGCAAGCGTTGCTGAAGATTATCGAAGGAACCCAGGCCAGCGTGCCGCCCAAGGGTGGGCGCAAGCACCCGCAACAGGAATTTCTCAAGGTCGATACCAGTAATATCCTGTTTATTTGTGGAGGTGCTTTTACCGGTCTGGAAACAATTATTTCTAGGCGTAGCGGTAGTAAGGGTATTGGTTTCGGTGCCGAAGTTAAGCAGACCAAAGAGGTGGATCTTGGCGAAATGTTGGCCCAGGTCGAGCCGAGTGATTTGATCAAGTTTGGCCTGATTCCTGAATTTATCGGGCGCCTACCGGTTATTGCGACCCTTGAGGAACTTGACGAAGAAGCCTTGGTACAAATTCTCCAAGAGCCCAAAAATGCCCTGGTAAAACAGTATCAGAAGCTTTTTGAGATGGAAAAGGTCAAGCTGAAGTTCACTGATGGTGCTTTGGTGGCCGTTGCTGCCCAAGCTCTCAAGCGTAAGACCGGAGCTCGTGGACTGCGATCGATTCTCGAAAATTCAATGCTCGATGTTATGTACGATATTCCATCGCAGGATCGGGTTAAGGAAGTCGTTATCAACGAAGATGTTGTGCTGAACAAAGCGAAGCCGATTATTCTCTACGACTGTGCTGAGTCAGCCTGATAAGGGATTCTATAACTACCTGTGATTACTGATCATATTATGAATACGTTGGAACCTTGTAAGGGCAGAAGCGTGTTACCGCTTCTGCCTTTGCGCGATATTGTTATCTTCCCGTATACGGTTACGCCGCTATTCGTGGCCAGGGCCAAGTCAATTCAGGCCCTGGAAATGGCTATGGATGGCGAAAAGCTTATATTTCTTGCTACCCAGATTGATCCGCAAGTCGATGAGCCCAAAATAGAAGATCTTTATCCGCACGGTACTATAGCGCAGATTGTTCAATTGCTTAAGCTGCCGGACGGTACTGTTAAGGTTTTGATGGAGGGCAAGCAGCGGGCAACCATCGCCAATCTGCTGTGTGAAGAGGATTGCTGCCTGGCCGAAGTGGATGCGATTGACGAGTTGAATGTCGAAGCCACGCCGGATTTGGAGGCGATGATTCGCAGCGTCAACGATTTGTTCGAGATCTATGTCAACCTCGGAAAGAAAGTCCCTGCGGAGGTTGCTGCTTCCCTTTCAGCGCTGACCGACCCCGGTCGGCTTAGCGACACGATTATTGCCCATCTCGGTGTGCGTATCGAGGACAAACAGGAATTGCTGGCTGAGCCTGATGCTTTCCGACGTCTTGAGGATCTAGCTGTCCTTATTAGTCGCGAAGTTGAGATTCTGCAGATTGAAAAAACCATTCGTTCGCGGGTTAAGGGACAGATGGAGCGCAGCCAGAAAGAATATTATCTTAACGAACAGATGCGTGCCATTCAAAAGGAACTCGGTGAGCAGGATGAGTTTCACAATGAAATACAGACACTAGACAAGGCGATTCGCGGACGACGTATGTCCAAAGAAGGCCAGGATAAGGCCCTTAGCGAATTACGCAAGCTTAAGATGATGTCGCCGACCTCAGCCGAAGCCACGGTTATTCGTAGTTATATCGAATGGCTAGTAGAGTTACCTTGGAAAAAAGGTACTCGGGACCGACGCGACCTGGATCATGCCGAGCAGATCCTTGAAGCCGATCATTATGGTCTTGAGAAGGTCAAGGAACGAATTCTCGAATACCTTGCTGTTCAGGCTTTAGTTAAAAAAATAAAGGGCCCGATTCTCTGTCTGGTTGGTCCCCCTGGTGTAGGTAAAACCTCCTTAGGGCGATCTATTGCTCGCTCTTTAGGAAGAAAATTTGCACGAATTTCCTTGGGCGGCATGCGTGATGAAGCCGAGATTCGGGGGCATCGCCGCACCTACATTGGAGCCATGCCCGGTAAGGTTCTGCAGGGGATCCGCAAAGTCGGGGTGAAAAATCCGGTTATCCTCCTTGATGAGATCGACAAGGTGGGTAGTGATTTTCGCGGTGATCCTTCTTCTGCTCTTCTTGAAGTTCTCGATTCGGAGCAAAACAGTACCTTTGGAGACCATTATCTGGAGGTCGATTACGACCTCTCCGATGTGTTGTTCGTCGCCACAGCTAACAGCTTGCATGGCATTTCCAGGCCCTTGCTTGACCGCATGGAAGTCATTCGTATAGAAGGCTATACCGAAGACGAAAAGCTTAATATCGCCAAGGCTTACCTCAATCCAAAACAATTGGAGGTTCACGGTTTTGGCGCCGAGCAGATCCTATTTACTGATGCGTCCATCTATGAAATCATTCGTTGTTATACGCGTGAGGCAGGGGTGCGTAATCTTGAACGGGAGATCGCCAATATAGCTCGAAAATTGGCCCGAAAATTGGTCAAATCGCATGATAAGAAGCAGTTCTTCCAAGTCGATAACGGCATGGTCAGGGAATTGCTAGGTGTGACTAGGTTTGATTACGGGATCAAAGAGGAAGAAAGTTGTATCGGTTTGGCCACTGGACTGGCGTGGACTGAAGTCGGTGGCGAACTGCTTAATATCGAGGTTGCGGTTCTGCCAGGGCAGGGTAAGCTCACGGTTACCGGCAAACTCGGTGACGTTATGCAAGAATCTGCTAAAGCCGCTCTTACCTACGTTCGCTCTCGCTGGAGGGAACTTGGTTTGGAGAAGGATTTTTATCAGCAGGTGGAGATACATATTCATGTTCCAGAGGGGGCCATTCCCAAAGATGGGCCGTCTGCTGGAATTACCATGGCTATTGCTCTTGCCTCAGCACTTACGGGTCGTCCTGTTGATCGTGATACCGCGATGACCGGTGAAATTACACTGCGAGGCAGGGTTTTGCCTATTGGTGGTCTTAAGGAAAAGCTGCTAGCAGCAAAACGAGCCGGTATTCTCAAGGTGTTGATCCCACAGGACAACGCGAAGCAGTTAGAGGAAGTGCCCGAAGGTATCGTTAGAGCCTTGCAGGTTGTCCCTGTGGGCCATATGGACCAGGTTATGGTAGAAGCACTCAAAGTAGAAGCACCTTTGCCGCCTTTGTAGGGGCAGAAGCGTCGACCCTGTTCGACCAAAGGTATCATTCGGCATTAGGGGCCAACGCAAATTTTAGAGAAATAAATTCTTGACACTGTTTTTAAAACTCTGATATAAGTTCTGTGTTTTCGCGGGGCTTATAAAATCTCATCCAAGTGGAGGTATGACTGTGACTAAAGCCGATCTCGTAAATGCTATGGCAGACAAAGCTGGTGTTAGCAAAGCCGATTCAGAAAAAGCTCTCAAGGCCTTTATCGACGTTGTAACTGAAGCTCTGCAGGCTGGAGACAAGGTTGCTCTGGTTGGATTTGGTACTTTTAGCGTCGGTGAGCGTGCTGCTCGCGTAGGCCAGAATCCTCAGACTGGAAAGAAGATTGAGATTGCCGCTTCTAAAACTCCCAAGTTCAAAGCTGGCAAGGGTCTGAAAGACGCTGTAAATTAAGTAATTAATATTCAGGACGGCCTTAGGCATCCTGATTATAATGGGAAACCGGATCAGTCTATCTAGACAGACTTCTTCTTTTTCTATCCGATGTTTCCCATTCGTTTTTTTGCGGGGCTGTAGTAGAGTCGGTTACAACATCGGCCTGTCACGCCGGAGGTCGCGGGTTCGAGTCCCGTCAGCCCCGCCATTTAGTTTCGGGCGAATAGCTCAGTTGGGAGAGCATCGGCCTTACAAGCCGAGGGTCACAGGTTCGAGCCCTGTTTCGCCCACCAAAAATTGTACGTATGCGGGGCTGTAGTAGAGTCGGTTACAACATCGGCCTGTCACGCCGGAGGTCGCGGGTTCGAGTCCCGTCAGCCCCGCCATACCAATAAAAAAGGCAATCCTTATCAAAGGGTTGCCTTTTTTATTTCATTTCCATCCCTAAACCTTAGAATTTTTTGGACGTTAAAGCAGTCAAAAAAATCTTATTGATTCCCTTTACCTGCTACAAGATAACGTGGTACATCATTGCAACGGATGGTGCCGTCCCCTTGCTCGTATTGATTGATACAGAAGATCTTCTATCCCTGTAAACATCTGTTGTTGTAGTCGGTTTTTTATAAAGAAGGTGATCGGTTATGATTCAGCTTTACAATGTCTGTAAATCTTATCAAAAAGACTCTTCTTCAGCGCTACACAATCTTAATTTAAAGATCCCCAAGGGGGATTTTGTCTACATTACCGGGCCGTCAGGAGCTGGCAAGTCAACACTGCTCAAACTGCTCTATTGTGCCGAGAAACCGAATCGGGGCCAGATCCTGGTCAACGGTCAAAACATTACTCGCATGGGGTCCAGGCACATTCCTTACCTGCGCCGTCGTACCGGAATTGTGTTTCAGGATTTCAAATTGCTTGAGAACCGTACCCTGTTCGAAAATGTCGCCTTTCCTTTGGAAATTCAGGGTAAGAAGCGTTACGAAATTAGCAACAAGGTCTATCAAGCCCTGAAGCACGTAGGCTTGCATGGCAAGCTTCACAAATACCCGCTACAGCTTTCCGGTGGTGAACAGCAGCGGGTTGCCATAGCGCGAGCCTTGGTCATTGATCCCCTCATACTGCTGGCGGATGAACCGACCGGTAATTTGGATATTGATGTGACCCTCGATATTTTTGATCTCTTCAAGGGTGCAAACGCCCGCGGCACGACCGTCTTATTAGCCACCCACAATCGCGAAATGATCCGCAGATTTCCACGTCGGGTGATAGCTTTGGATCAGGGGCAACTGGTGGAAGATTTTACCCCTTGAGGGGCTGATTGGGTGCGGTAGTATAAACTCAGAGCGGTGGAAGTTACAGGTCGTTACTCGAATGGAAGAGAGAGGGGGGGGGCAGTGTTGGATCAGACAGTCTATTTATGGCGCCGAGTTTTTCGAAATATCCGGCAGAGCCCTGTGCTTTGCAGCGCCGCTATAGGTACCGTGGCTGTGGCATTGACGATTCTCACTTTCTTTGCCTTAATTGTGGTCAATGTCCAATTGTTGGCTTCCCACTGGAGTGAAGATATTCAGGTCGTTGCTTATCTGGATAATGCACCCCAACCAACGCGACTCAAAGAGTGGCGAATGCTTATTGAGGATATGCCGGAGGTGGATCGGGTCAGTTATGTTGATAGTGAGGAGGCCATGCGCCGATTCAGTACACGTTTAGGTCCTGATTCCGACCTTTTGGAAGGATTCGATGCCGAAATTCTACCCGCTTCCCTGGAGATTTCCTTTAAGGCAGAGCATCGTAGCCGCAAGGCGGCCGAAGCGGTGGTGGCACGGCTTAAACAAAACCCAGATTTTTCCGAGTTTAGCTACGGCCAGGATTGGTTGGAGCGGTTCGAGTCTTTTCTCGACATGCTCCGCATCGGTGGTGGTGTACTCGGGGCCTTCCTTCTTTTTGCCGCTCTTTTCATTGTTGGTAATACCATTAAGCTAACCCTTTATGCTCGCCGCGATGAGTTAGAGATTATGTCTTTGGTCGGTGCAACCTCTTTGTTTATCAAGACCCCTTTTTTGCTGGAAGGCGCATTACACGGTGCGATGGGTGCGTTAATTGCTCTTGGGGGGTCCTTCGCCTTGTTTCAGATCTTTCTACAGCGGGGGCTGGCTTCCCTGTTGTTGGTTTCCGGTGGTGGGAAGGTGGTTTTTCTTGCTTGGGACCAACAGCTGTTGCTCATCGCCACCGGCATTATATTAGGACTCATCGGTAGTCTTTTGTCTTTGCGTAAATTTGTTCGAATCTAGAAATGGCTGTAATGTCTTTTCTCCAATTGCCATCCATGTTGCTACTGGTTCTTCTTTCAGTCCTGTCCTCTGCCGGTGTTATTTGCGCAGAAAGTCTTGCAGACAACCGCCAGGAGCTGGAACAGATTCGGCAGCGTATGGATCAGCTTGCTGCCAGTCTAGAACAGGGGCAGAAGGAGAAGGGCACCCTGCAGCAGGACTTGAAGAGGGTCCAGACTCAACTGACCCGGTTGCGCTCCCGGGAGGTGCAACACGCAAGCAAACTCAAGTCTCTCAAGGCAGACACAATCCGCAGGCAAAAGGCGCTAGCCAGCCTGCAGCACCAGAGTCGGCACCGCCGGAAGCTGGTGGCGCGGCGGCTTGGCGCTATCTATCGGGGTGGCCAGATGCGTTTGCCGCGTATCTTGTTTGCCAACCAATCACCCGCTGCCATGGCGGCAGATTATCATCTGTTTAAGCGGGTGGTGCAACACGACCGAAGCCTATTGGCCGCCTTTCGCCACGATCAGGCCGCTCTTGCACGGGAGCTCGCTTCCTTGGAGGCCCTGCGTGGGCAACGACACCAACAAATTGAGCAGCTCAAAATCAGCCGCGATACCCTTCGCGACGGGCGTCGACTGAAGAAGCGTTTGCTGACTAAGTTGCAGCGAAGGCAAGGAGCTATCAGCGGGGAATTGGCGACGCTAAAAGAAAAGAGTGCGCGTCTTGCTTCGCTAGTCAAAGGGCTTGAAACCGCTCCTGCCAGCAAGTATAATCAGACATCCAGTGAATTTGCTCGGCAAAAGGGACGCTTGGTTTGGCCGCTGAACGGGCGTATCAAGTTGCCCTTCGGTACCGGGCGTTTAGCGGGCCTCGGCACTCTGTACGATAGCCAGGGGGTCGAAATAGCTGTGTCCGGCAATCAGCCCATTCAGGCTATATGGGGTGGTAAAGTTATCTACGCCAATACCTTTCGCGGCTATGGCAATATGATCATTGTTGATCACGGTGACAATTACTACACCCTCTATGCCCAGGCCAGCAGCCTGCAGAAAAGCGTTGGCGATTCCGTTACCTCCGGTGATACGCTAGGCTATCCTGGCTATGAAGACGCCGATAGCATCTACTTTGAAATCAGGCATCACGGTACCCCCCTTGACCCTTTGGACTGGCTCAAACCACGCACCTAACCGTCTCACAGGAGTCCTCTCAATGCAAAACAGCAAGCGCCCGACAGCTTTGGCTTTGATGTTGTTGCTGGTGTTGTGCGGTTGGTTGGCTACCAGTCTCGCAGATCGCACTGCGGTCGCCAAAGAAGTAGACAACTATCAGGAACTGCAACTCTTTACCGATGTTCTATCGATCATTCGCCGCAGTTATGTCGAAGAGGTGGATATGAAAGAGTTAGTTTATGGTGCGGTGAACGGCATGTTGGCCTCTCTCGACCCGCACTCATCTTTTATGCCCCCAGATGTATATAAAGAGCTTAAAGTTGATACCAGTGGCGAATTCGGCGGTCTGGGTATAGAAGTTACCATTCGTGACGGTATTTTAACCGTCGTTTCGCCCATCGAGGGTACTCCTGCCGATCGCGTCGGACTGCAGGCCGGTGATATGATCGTCAAGATCGAGGGTCGTTTCACCAAGGACATGTCCATCATGGAGGCTGTCAAGCTGATGCGTGGCCGCAAGGGAACCAAGATTAAAATTTCCGTGATGCGCGAGTCCTTCACCAAACCGACGGAATTCGAGATTGTGCGGGAGATCATCAAAGTCAAAAGTGTTAAGGCACGCACCCTCGAGGATAAGTTCGGTTATGTCCGGATCGCCCAATTTCAGGAACGCACTCAGGACGATTTGAGTAAAGCCCTCGCGGATCTCAAAGTTCAAAATAAAGGGGACCTCGATGGCCTGGTCCTCGATTTGCGTAACAACCCTGGCGGACTGCTCGATCAGGCGGTCAAGGTGTCCGACACCTTTTTGGGACACGGCTTAATCGTTTATACCGAAGGGCGGGAAGAGGGGAGTCAGATGCGTTTTTCTGCTCATGGTCCCGGCACCGAACCGGACTACCCCATAGTGATACTGATCAACGGCGGCAGTGCCAGTGCGTCTGAAATTGTTGCCGGCGCTCTGCAGGATAATTCACGGGCGGTAATTCTCGGCACTCAGAGCTTCGGCAAAGGGTCCGTGCAAACCATTATCCCCATGAATGATGACACCGGTCTGCGCTTGACCACCGCTCGATATTTCACTCCCAACGGAACATCTATTCAGGCAAAAGGCATTACGCCGGATATTTTGGTTAAACCTGTGGAGATAAAAGAAGTCGATGAGTTTAGCGCCCTTAGAGAGAAAGACCTGATAAATCACATTAACTCTCCAGAGTCGAATAGTGGCGTCCCTGCCCAGGAACCTAAGCCGCTTAAATTTACCCTCGACTCAAAAACTCGGCAGGACTATCAGTTACTGCGGGCTCTCGATCTTCTGAAAGGCTGGCAAATACTCAAAGGTTTGAACGGTAAGGCGGCCTGAAAAGACTTGCCTGATAACGGTTTTCATTCCAGGGGATGTTTTCATCTCCCTGTTTTTACGAGTACATATGGCTAAAAAGAGAACAGCTCAGCGCAAAACAGCTCGGCGTAAAAATTCGTCTCAGCGGGAAGCAGGCCAGCGGTTAAGAGTTTTGCTGGCCGCTCTGTTCGTAACGGGTTTTCTTGTCCTGTGTCTAGTGGTCCTCGGACATCTGCGCCAATCCTGGCATTCAAGGCACAAACCGCTGCCCACGCCTATTGCTCAAGTACCAGCGATGGATGATGTCCAGCTCGAACTGGATAGCATGTTGTGGCGGGCGGGCATCTCTTTTGATTTGCTGCAAACTTCCTCTGCATCGGGCCCGCTGCGCTATGAGGTTCGAGGGCCTCTGCCTGCACGTATGAATCTTAAAGAGTTGCAGCGGCGGTTATCCAAGCTTTCTACCGATTTGTTTGTGGAGAGAAGACAGCCGGGGGGGCAGATCGCCATACTCTATCGTCAGCAATTGTGGCTTCTTGTCGACTTTAATCCCTCCAAAGTGATCGAGTTGGAGCCAGTACCGGTTCCGGTACGGCCGCGAATCGCTATTATTATGGACGATCTCGGTCATGATAATCGTTCGGCTAAAAGTCTCATCGATATTCAATTGCCGGTCACATTTGCCATTCTTCCCTATGCCACTCAGGCGACTTCAGTGGCTCGTTTGGCACACCAACACGGCCACGAAGTGATGTTGCACATCCCAATGGAGCCGCGGGGCTATCCGGCGATAGATCCTGGACCTTCGGCCTTATTACAGTCTATGGATTCGGCCAAACTGCAGAATCAATTGCGAAAATGGCTCGACGGCATGCCTTATGTCGTTGGCGGCAATAATCATATGGGCTCACGTCTGACAGAGCAGACGGACTCCATGGCTGCGGTGGCGGAGGTTCTGCAGGAACGCGGCCTGTTTTTTGTCGACAGTCGTACCAGTGCCGCTTCTGTGGCGGCTAAGGAAACTCGTCGAATCGGAGTGCCCACAACTCTGAGGGATGTGTTTCTGGATAATGTGCGGGAGGTTCCGGCCATCGCACGCCAGATTCGCAAGCTGGCGGGGATGGCGCGGCGAAGGGGGTCTGCGGTCGGTATCTGCCACCCTTATCCGGAAACGCTGGCAGCCCTGCGGCAAGAAGCCGAGGTTTTGCGTCAGCAAGGAATCGAGGTGGTGCCGGTGTCGCAACTATTGACGCAAGGTAAGGGCCGGACGGTGGGTAAGGGAGGCTAGCGGCAGTTCAACTCAGAGCAG
This sequence comes from Desulfuromonadales bacterium, assembly GCA_013619105.1. GTDB lineage: Bacteria > Desulfobacterota > Desulfuromonadia > Desulfuromonadales > Syntrophotaleaceae > Syntrophotalea_A. The sequence continues at coordinate 26,265 of JABXKU010000012.1, read as the reverse complement.
CTTGTTTGCAACGCTGGTCATGGTCTGCTGAAAGGCCGCGTGTTGTTCGTCAAGCAATAGGCCGCTGTCCGCGAGAGAATCCACTCGGCGGATGAGCAGAAAAGAGTCTTGCGCTACCTGCTCCGCAAGGAATGTTGCTTCGATTAAGCGATAGAGATTAGTTTTTCCCCGTTGTAAAAAGCGGTTTTTAAATTCCTTTATTTCGATGGTTTTTTGAGAAATTTCCAAGCCTTCTTCATCATACCGATGAAAAGTGAGGCTAGACTTTTCTAAACCGTTGTTGGTCGCCGCTAGGCGCATGACAAAATAGGAACGCTGAGCCGATTCCCGAAATAGCTCTCGTAACGGATTGCTTGGCGCAATCTCCTTTTGCGAACGGTAGAAGTAACGAAAAATCAGGTCGGAAAAACAACTCTCTTCCAGAAAACCACTGATTTGGCCATCGGATGTTTCACAAAAGAAATAGGCTGTGTTCTGTTCCAATACAGGGCCACCGCAAATCAAGCAGTGGGGCAATAGTCGCTCCCTGTGGAGCTTAAGGGCCTGCTCCTGTTGCTGCTTTTGTGCTGTTAGACGTTGCCGAATTTCCTCAATGCGATGGCTTTTACAGTCCTTGAAGGCTATCAGCACTTGACGAGCCAGATGGGAAAACTGCAGATGCACATTGGTTCCGCGACCGTGGGTGAGAATCGGGTAGATTCGTCCTTCGGGATTGGTATTCAACGATTCCACTTTGGGGCTTTTGGCGATAAAGCCCTCCATGCACAGATAGCCTCGGTTGATGGCATAAGCCTTCAACAGCTGATAAGCATCCGTAAATGGTCCTTTGTAGCGTATGCGTGAATCGATCAGGCAGGGGAGGAGGCGCAGGGCTCGCTTGGAGATCCCCTGGCTTTCACAGAAATCGTAGAGGTTTTTGCAGTTTTCCAAGGACGCCGCGTCCTTGACCGGAATAATCACCCGGTCGGCCGCATACAAGGCATTGCGAGTTAAAATGTCCAGGGTAGGGCGGGTATCGATAATTACAATGCCTTGCAGGGTCCCTGACGCCATAGTTCGGGCCAGACGATCGAAACCTGCGTCTCTGACTTCGGGCAAGTCCTCCAGGCGGCGATTGGAGGGGATGAACTGAACGCCATATTCACCGATTTCCAGCAGCTCTTCTGGGCGCTGGCCGGTGAAAAGCCCACTGACATCGTGAGGACTTTGTTTCTTACCGATACGGAACATGCGATCGACAGAAAAATGGTTGTCGAAACTGAACAGGGTAACCGGCAACTCTTCGTTGAGAGCCTTGAGATAAATGGCCAGATTGGTAGCCAAGGTCGTTTTGCCGACCCCGCCCTTTTCACTGGAGATGGTAATTACGTAGGGCTTCTGCATGGATCGATCCTCGGTTAAATGCTGAGACTTACCTTATAGAAGCAAGCAGGGCAGCCTGTCAATAGAAACCCCGGAATGGCTCGCCAGAAATCTCCTCGCCAGATTCGGCTAACCTCTAACTGTTACAGGAAATACCTAAGTATGGACACTGCAACCATTTTGACCGTTTCGCGCCTGGTGGGGTTGCTCAAGGAATTGGTCGAAGACAATTTCATGCAGGTGCAGGTGAGGGGGGAAATCGGCAACTTTTCCGCACCCGCCTCCGGTCACTATTATTTCACCCTCAAGGATGCCCGGCACCAGTTACGTGCCGTCATGTTTCGCATGCATAATCGGGCCCTCGGCTTCACACCGAAAAACGGCATGGAAGTTGTGGCCCGAGGGCATATGTCCCTTTACGCTCAGCGGGGTGAGTTGCAGTTGGTCGTTGAGCACCTGCAACCCTGTGGTCTCGGTAGTCAGCAAATCGCTCTTGAGCAACTTCGGGCCAGACTGGCCGGCGAAGGTCTGTTCGATCCTTCCCGCAAAAGGCCACTACCCGCTTTTCCCGCGACCATCGGGGTGGTCACTTCCGCGACGGGAGCCGCTATTCACGATATACTCAATGTACTGCGCCGACGGGGTAGTGGGCTGAGGGTGCTGCTTTATCCGGTGCCGGTGCAGGGTGACGGCGCCGCGGCACGGATTGCCGAAGCCATCAATGAGCTTAATCGCCACGCTCAGGCCGATGTGCTGATTGTTGGCCGCGGTGGAGGCTCGCCGGAGGACCTTTGGGCCTTCAATGAAGAACCGGTGGCTCGGGCCATCTTCGCCTCTGTTATTCCGATTATTTCAGCGGTCGGGCATGAGATCGATTTCACGATTGCCGACCAGGTGGCCGATTTGCGGGCACCGACCCCGAGTGCGGCGGCCGAGTTGGTAATCAAAGAGCGTCGTGAACTGGAAGGCCATGTCGATCACCTGACCCTGCGTCTCAGCCGGCAGATGGATAATCGCTTAGCCCTGCTGCGGGAGCGCATCGCTGGCCTTGGACGACGTCTGCAGGGAGGGCTGCAACGAGTTTCCTTCTCCCAACGGCAGGTTCAGGAACTGCTACGGCGCGCCGAGGTGGCCATACTATCTCGGAGACGAGAGGCTACTGCCCGGTTGCGCATTGCCGTGGGACGTCTCGACAGCCTGTCGCCCCTGGCTACCCTGGGGCGGGGATATGCCATCGCCACTAGTGTCGGTAAAAATACCGCTATTCGCGATGCCGACGAGCTGGAAGTCGGCGCAGCGATGCATTTGCGTTTTTGCCGTGGCAGTGTTGAGGCCGTGGTTACCGCAGTCGTTCCGGAAAGTTTTCAAGAGAAGCCCCTTGACTGATAAGGTCAAGGATGTTGATAATCAAGATTGCTCTATTTAATTTAAAAGGATTATATTTGGCATGGCCAAACAAGAGAGTTTTGAGACGGCCCTCCATACTCTGGAAGAAGTGGTAGACCGTCTGGAAAATGCCGATTTATCCCTGGAAGAGGCACTGACCTCCTTTGAACAGGGAGTGGCGAGTGCGGCTCGCTGTCAGAAATTGCTTCAGGCGGTAGAAACCCAGGTTGAGGTGCTAGTTAAGAAGCAGGACCAGACCTTTACCGTGGAAAAATTTAAAGAATAACCTTTTCAACGGAGATGCAATGGATCTCAATAGTTACCTAAAGCACCGCCAACAGCGTATAGACGCCGCTCTGGACCACCACCTGCCCGCGGCAGACACCTTGCCGGAACGTCTTCATCAGGCAGTGCGCTACTCGGTTTTTGCCGGCGGCAAACGGCTGCGTCCGATCCTCATGCTGGCCGCTTGCGAAGCGGTTGGTGGCGATACCGAACGGGTTCTACCTGCAGCCTGCGCTATGGAGATGATCCATACCTATTCTTTGATCCATGACGATCTGCCCGCCATGGATGACGATGATTTTCGCCGTGGCCGGCCCACCTGCCACAAGGTTTACGGCGAAGCCCTGGCGATATTGGCCGGTGACGCTCTGTTGACCGAAGCGTTCATTCTACTGTCCGGCATGGCCGTCGACAGTTCGCAGACTGAGGATGCCTGCCGTAAGGCCATGCATATTGTTGCCCGCTGCGCCGGATCTAGAGGCATGGTTGGCGGTCAGGTGGTCGATATGGAATCGGAAGGCAAGGAGATCAATCTGCCGACCCTCGAATATATCCATACCCATAAGACCGGCGCGTTGATTCTGGCCTCGGTACAGGTCGGCGCTCTGCTCGGCGGGGTGAATGAAACAGCCTACGATTCCTTGACCCGTTATGCAGAGGCGGCGGGCCTGGCCTTTCAGGTGGCCGATGATATCCTTGATATCGTTGGCGACCAGGAACTGCTAGGCAAGGATGTCGGCAGCGACGAAGCACGGGGCAAGGCGACCTATCCGGCGCTGCTGGGATTGAGCGTCGCACGACAACGGGCTCGAGATCTACGGGATCTGGCGTTGGAAAGCCTGGCTGAATTCGGTGAGGCTGCCGAACCTTTGCGCCAGATCGCCCATTACATCGTCGATCGCTCCTTTTAATACAACCATGATGCATTCGCAAAAACTTATAGAATGGCTAAGCAAAGATTTCGTCCTACAAACCTGGTATTTTCCAGGGGTGAAGGCATACATCTAGTATGTCGAGGTCCTGAAAAAACACCGTAACGCCGTAGGGCGAACTTTTTGCGATGCCATCAAACCATGGAGTACGTCCAGCAATGAGTATTCTGCCACAACTGCAATCTCCTGCCGAATTGAAAGACCTGTCCTACGCCGAACTGGAGCAACTTGCCGGTGAATTGCGTGAGAAGATCATATCCACGGTATCCGCCACCGGTGGCCATCTGGCCAGCTCCCTGGGAGTCGTCGAACTGACCCTAGCCCTGCATCGTGTGTTGAACTCTCCGGAAGACAAAATTGTCTGGGACGTGGGTCATCAGGCCTACGCCCACAAGCTGCTCACCGGTCGTTTGGACAGTTTTCACACCCTACGCCAGTTCGGCGGTATCAGTGGTTTTCCCAAGCGTCAGGAAAGTCCTCACGATGCCTTCGATGTCGGCCATAGTAGCACCTCCATCTCTGCCGCTCTCGGTATGGCGGCCGCTCGCGACTGTCAGAAAAAGCAGCAGAAAATGGTTGCTGTCATCGGCGATGGCTCCTTGACCGGTGGCATGGCCTTTGAGGGACTCAACCACGCCGGTCATTTGAAGAAAAACCTCATCGTCGTGCTTAACGACAACGAGATGTCAATTTCGCCCAATGTCGGTGCGATCTCTTCCCTTATCAATCGTAAACTCACCTCAGAACTGGTGGTACGGCTAAAAAAAGAGGCGGAGAACTTTCTCAATCACGTGCCGCGCTTTGGCAAGGATCTACTGAAGGTCGCCCGTCGCGCCGAAGAGTCCCTCAAGGGATTCTTTACCCCGGGCATGCTCTTCGAAGCCCTCGGCTTCGAATATGTCGGTCCCCTTAACGGCCATCGTCTGGATCAGCTGATCGACGCTTTTGAAAATGTGGTCAATCTTGATGGGCCGGTACTGGTTCACGTGGTTTCCCGCAAGGGGCGCGGCTACCAACCCGCCGAACAAAACCCCTCCTTGTTTCATGGCATCGGCCCCTTTGATCGGGAGACTGGTCGTCCCAAGGCCAGCAAAGGTGGCGCGGTCAGCTATACCAGTGTGTTCGGTAAAACCCTGGTCGAGTTAGCTGAAAAGGATGAACGGATCGTCGCCATTACCGCCGCCATGCTCGAAGGGACCGGGCTGAAGGACTTTTCCCAGCGTTTTCCGGAACGGTTTTTCGATGTCGGTATCGCCGAGCAGCACGCAGTCACTTTTGCCGCCGGCCTGGCCTGCCAGGGTCTGCGGCCCACGGTGGCACTCTATTCGACCTTTTTGCAGCGGGCTTACGACAATGTGCTGCACGATGTCGCCTTGCAGAATCTGCCAGTCACCTTTGCGATAGACCGGGCCGGTCTGGTTGGAGCGGATGGCCCCACTCATCATGGTGTGTTCGATTTCTCCTTTTTACGCCATATTCCCAACCTGACCATTATGGCGCCGCGGGACGAATTGGAACTTCAGCGGGCCATGGTAACCGCTACCACCGTCGATGGGCCTTTTGCTTATCGTTATCCACGGGGGCAAACCCTCGGACTGTCCCTTGGGGATCTGCCCGCTGCTGCCGATATTGGTCGAGGCGAGAAACTTCGGGATGGCACTGACGGTGTCATTTTTGCTCTGGGTGTTGTTTGCCGTGATGCCCTCCAGGCCGCGGCTGTTTTGGAAAAGGAAGGATTGTCCCTGGCCGTAGTCGACGCCCGGTTCCTCGCACCTCTTGATCGACGATTGATCTCTGAAGAAGCTCGCCGAACCGGTCTAGTTTTTACCGTTGAGGAAAATGTATTAGCCGGGGGATTCGGTTCTGCGGTCCTTGAATTGCTCGCGGTAGAACAATTAACCCCGCGCGTTCTGCGCTTGGGCCTGCCCGATAGCTTTGTCGAGCAGGGCACCCAACAGGAACTTCGCAGCCTTTGTGGTATCGATGGCCCAGGAATTGCCGATCAGATTCGTCAATTTTGCAACAGGGACAAAGCCGAACCAGCCGATAGCACCCTTAGCTAGTGCCCATCCGGAAACATTGGATGGACACAGTGCAGTTTTCATATGGGAAAAGAGCCGTTTCTGGATGAAAGCTAGCTAAGACTCTGTTTAACTGACCAGGCCGCCTTCTGGCGGCCTTTTTTTATGTCAAATCACGGCCTCAAGGCTGTCAACTCATGGCCTTTGCTTGGTTGACAACATTTCAATGACCATGCTAGTTTTCGAGCCATGAAACGTCCTCTATTTAGCATACGTATGCAAGCTTCCCGTCATGGACGACATCTCTCTGGTGCCGAACACCTGAGTACCGAGGACGACCTTGAGCGGTTAGCTGCAGGCATGGTGAAAAGAGCATTAGGTCATATGCGAGGCAGAGCGGAAAAAATTCAACTTACCATCGAAGAAGTAGCTACCGGGCAAATCGATTATGGAGCATTGCCTGACTTGCATACCTATCTGGTGGATGATTATCATCAAGGTCGTCGAGCAGCGGCCACCATTTTGCTAAAGTCTGGCGTGTCCTCTTTGGCGATTGATGGGGCGATGGCTGCGATGGCTTCCGGTGCAGCGCCCGACGGTCGCAGTATGCGAGGAGCGATGCTCATCGATGCCAAAAACGGTAATCGTCTTGAGCCGGATCAGGCCCGGGGGGTTCGTGTCAGTCGCATGGACCTAACTGAGCAAGCCCAGCAGGAACTGATCCAGGGTCTACAAGCTTTGGGGCTGGATAATGCCCATGTTCGCGAAGCTCTGGTTTTAGCCGCCAAGGTGCTTACAACTCCCGGAATCGTAGCTGAGCTCTGTTGGTCCGATGATCCTGGTTATACCGCCGGCTATGTAGCCAGCGCTCAGCAGGGTTATGTCCGGTTTCCTCACCTGAAACCTATTGGTGATGAACGAGGCGGTCGGGTATTTTTTCTCGCTTCGGGGGAACATAATTTGTCCGAACTTATCGATTACCTGCAAACCAAGCCCATGCTTTTCGATCGAATTGGCCAATTGCACCGGGCTCAACCTTGGGGTGAAGAATCATGATCGGCTGGCAAAACCAGCTCAATAGCCTTGATCAAAGGGGATTGCTTCGTCGTTTACGTACGGTCACTAGCGATCAAGGCGCTTATGTCGAAATCGATGGTCAAAGAGTCTTACTCCTTTGTTCCAATAACTATCTTGGCTTAGCGACTCACCCTAAGGTCATCGAAGCGTCTCGCAAGGCGACATCCCGCTTTGGTGCCGGCAGTGGTGGCAGTCGACTTATATCGGGCTCTATGAGCTGTCATCAGCGCCTAGAAGAGGGCCTGGCCGCCTTTAAGGGCAGCGAACGCGCTTTGCTGTTTAATTCCGGCTATGCGGCCAACAGTGGCATTTTACAGGCGCTGTTTGAGGAGGGGGACTTGATCTTCTCCGACGCCCTTAATCACGCTTCGATAATCGATGGTTGTCGTTTAAGCAAGGCCCGCACGGTCATTTATCCCCATGGAGATGTTGCGGCTCTCGAGACCCTTATGGCGCAGGAGTCTTCTCATCGCAAAGGTCGCTGGCTGATCGTTACCGATGGTGTATTCAGCATGGATGGTGATAGTGCGCCGCTGCCCGAACTGGTGCGACTCAAAAATCGCTACGATGCACTGCTGATGGTCGATGACGCACACGGTACTGGGGTTTTAGGTGCCTCAGGTCGTGGTAGCGGTGAACATCTAGGCTGTCTCACAGAAATCGATCTGCACATGGGCACTCTGGGCAAAGCCCTGGGAGGAGCTGGCGCCTATCTGGCTGGACCTGCTGCGGCCATAGAACTTCTCATCAATCGGGCACGGTCCTTCATCTTTTCCACTAGCCTGCCTCCAGCAGTACCCGCCGCCGCTTCAGCCGCCTTGGAAATCGTAGCCGGTGAGGAAGGCGCCCATTTGCGACAACGATTAAGGGAAAACCGGACACTCTTTGTTGCCGGTTTACGCGCGGGGGGGCTGACGGTAATAGAGCATTCAAGTCCCATTGTGCCGGTGATTACCGTCGATCCTGAACCGACCATGGCTGTTAGCCAGCGATTGTTAGCTGAAGGATACTTTGTGCAAGGGATTCGCCCCCCCACGGTGCCGAGCGGCAGTTGTCGTTTGCGGGCAACTTTGATGGCAGTTCATCAGCCGGCCGACCTGAGTGCTGCGGCCCAAGCGGTTGTACAAGCTGTGCAAGGAGTTCCTCGATGAAAGAATGGCGTTTAGCAGACGGTCGGGTCATAAGCTACCGGCAGGCCGGCAGCGGTCCGACCCTGGTGCTGCTTCACGGCTGGGCCATGTCTTCAGCGGTTTTTAGTGAAGCTTTACAGGCCTTAAGTAACGAATTTTGTGTGCTGGCCCCTGATCTGCCAGGACACGGTCAATCATCAGCAGGCGTCGATTATGGACTTAATCCATTGGCCGAAGATTTGGCTTCATGGATGGAAGGCCTGAATCTTAACGGGGTTTGTTTGCTGGGCTGGTCCCTTGGCGGTCAGATTGCCTTGAGGCTTGCGGCCTTAGCAAATCAGCGAATCCGCCGTTTACTGCTGGTGTCTACCACACCGCGATTCGTAACTGAAGAGGACTGGCCCCATGGATTGCCCAATGGACAGGTACGGATCATGGCCCGGGGCCTGCAGCGACGTTTTGCCAGGACTCTGGACGATTTTTTTGGCCAGCAATTCGCTCCGGGGGAACTAAGCGAACAACGTTTGCAATGGCTCACCGAGAATCTTTCACCTTCGGTCATTCCACCGCAAGCCGAAGCGGCCCTGGCGGCTCTTGAGACCTTGCGGATTAGTGATTTGCGCTTACAGTTGGCTGACCTGAAGGTAGCCACCCTGATTATGCACGGGGTCAAAGATGCTATTGTTCCCCTCGGCGCTGGACGTTATTTGGCCGATGCTTTACCTGAGGCCAATTTTAAGCCTCTGGCCAAGGCGGGGCATGCCCCTTTTCTCAGTAATCCCGAGGAAACCTTTCAGCTCTGGCGCGAGTTCTGCCGGCAATGAATGCTGTTTTAGATAGTCGCCGATTGCGACGTAATTTCAGCACTAGCGCCGACCGCTATGACCACCATGCCCTGGTGCAAAAAGAGGTGGTGGCACACCTTGTGGAACTCATGGGAGCGCGCTGTCCCGAGAAGGGGACCTTTCTCGACATCGGTTGTGGCACCGGCACTCTATCTTATGAACTCTGTAGAACCTATCCCCAACTACATCCCGTTCTGTCTGATATCGCCCATGGCATGACCCTGCATAGCCGCAGCCGTATTGCCAAAGCCCTGGCTGTCGATGCCGCCGCCGAATCCCTGCCTTTTGCCGACCAAAGCCTAGATATGGTCTGCTCTTCGTCTGTTTATCAATGGGTTTTGGATCTGCCCGTGGCGTTTTCCGAGAGTGCCCGGATCCTGCGCGAGGGTGGCCTTTTTGCTTTTGCTTTATTCGGGCGAAACACCCTGTGGGAACTTAAAACCGCCTATCGGCAGGCTGCACAAATTAGGGGCGGGGAGGTAGGGCACCTGCATGAGTTGCCGGATATGGCAACCGTTCAACAGGCCCTCACCACGGCAGGATTTGAAGACATAGAACTGCAACAGCAGGATCTGGTCGAATATCATGGGGAAGTAACGGACCTGCTGCGCAGTCTGAAACGTATTGGGGCCGGCAATGCAAGCTCAAACGCACCGCGGGGACTGGCCTCCCGTAGCCTGCTTCAGGAGATGACAAATATCTACAGAAGTCGCTACGGACAGGCTGGAAAAATCCCAGCCAGTTATGAGGTAGTCTATGGGGTGGCGACCGCTCCGGCACGATGAGTGAGGCCGGCAGATCACATTGGATAGATTATTTTGACGGAGGGGCCTGGAATAACGCTTCGATGATCCAGCGGCTTTGATCAGATATGACGGAATAGTAAACTTCTACGCCGCTGCGCCGTCCTTCAATTATGCCTTTGTTCTTGAGCAAAGCCAGGTGTTGGGATACGGTGGCCTGAGGTAGACCAAGGCATTCCCATATCTTTTTCACATTGCAGGCTTCGGACAGCAGACCGGCTACAATTTTAAGACGAATGGGGTGGCCGAGAACTTTGAGGATTTCCGCTTCTCGTTCGAAACTCTTGGTTTTGTCAAAATCGTCCTGCATAATGCTCCCTTAAACCTAGTAATGACATATGAAATCGAATATATGGATGTTAGTGTTCCAACCCTAGGATGTCAATCGCTTTTTGCCCGTCCATCGGCTAATTCCAACAACAACGCTGATACTTATCAGGAGAACTTTCGTTAAATGATAGCCGTTTTCTTTTTTCTGCTTGGCCTGGCGATTCTCTATGTTGGTGCCGAAACCATGGTTAATTCTAGTTCCCGGTTGGCTGCTTCTTATGGCATACGCCCGCTGGTAATCGGCATGACCGTGGTCGCTCTCGGCACCAGCATGCCGGAAATGATGATCTCTTTGCTGGCCTCTTTTCGAGGCTCATCTGATATTGCCGCTGGCAACATTGTCGGCTCCAATATTGCGAATATCGGTTTGATCCTCGGGTTTACTGCTCTGATCGCCCCGCTGACGGTGCCCCGTTCATTGCTCAAGCGCGAGGTTCCTTTCATGGTCGGTGCTTCGTTTTTGTTGCTGCTGCTGGCCTGGGATGGCCAGCTCGGTTTCATCGATGGGGCGTTATTGTTTTTTCTGTTACTAGTGTTTCTCGGTTACTGTCTGCGCACGGCCCGCAGCCGCAAAGGTGATGCGGACCATGGTTCAGCCATGATGGCCAGTTGTTCCCGGCCCCGGGATGCGTTCCTAGTGCTGGTGGGGATGGTTGGCCTCGGCATCGGTGCGGAAATGATGGTTCGTTCGGCGGTGATCCTGGCCCGGGCCTTTGGTCTCTCCGAACTGGTCATTGGTATCAGTGTGGTGGCCATCGGTACCAGTCTGCCAGAGTTAGCCGCCAGCGGCCTTAGTGCCTGGAAGGGACACACAGATCTGAGCATCGGCAATGTTCTCGGCAGTAATATTTTCAATATTCTGTTCGTCCTTGGTGTCTGTCCGATGATCCGGCCTCTGGCCGTTGATCCTTCCCTGCTGCGCTTGCAAATGCCGATTATGCTCCTGTTTTCCGTTGGACTTATACCTCTGCTAGGACATCGCTATAAAATTTGTCGATGGAAGGGGCTGCTACTGCTCGGTGGATATCTGGCCTTTATTGGAGGTCTTTTCCTATGAATTCCGCTTTGAAGTATCCATTGATCGGACTTGGGCTACTATTGTTTATTCTCTTTTACGCCTCTGATGCCAGCCGGGCATCTGAAGCTGCAGTTGCTCAAAAAAACACTCCGATGCCGCCCGTTGCCGAACAGTATCGTTATGATATTGCATTTTTATGGTTTGATCGCATCGCCGAGGCTGAGTTGAGCCTACAGCCTACAGAGGAGCCGAATCGCTGGCAGGCAACCCTTGAAGCGAACACTCGGGGCGTGGCCGCTTGGATCACTAGTGATCGTGCCCAGCACTACGCCTCGTTGATGCAACTTGAAGACAAGGGTGTTCTCACCTCGCTGCGCCATGATTCAAATATCTTCAAAACCAAGGAAGGCGAACGGCGTTCACGTCTCAAGAGTTTTCTGTTTGATCAGCAGCAAAAGCGCATTATCCAACGCGTTAATCGAAATGGTCGGCAAAAAGAAGATTTGGTACTGCCGATGCCTAAGGCGACGCCAAATGATATTCTGACCGCTTTCTACAACTTTCGTCATGGGGTTTTCGGGCCCGTGGTCGAAGGCGCCAAATATCGCATCCCTACTTATACCAGCAAGGGGCCAAGTGATATTGTGGTTGAAGTTTTGGCTAACCAACAGCGGCCTCGGAAACCGAAGTTTCCTAAACAGGGGTTGCTGCTCAAGGTTCAAATTGATAAAGAAATTTTTGACACCGACAACGGTATTATCTATGTCTGGTTAGATCCGCAGGGGCGTCCAGCCCAGGTGGTGGTCGAAGATGTCATCGGGCTTGGCAATGTGCGATGTACGTTGCAAAAGAAAGGATCGTGATCATGAGCGAACCTGTGGTGTATGTGGTCGGTCATAAGCATCCGGACACTGACTCTATTTGCAGTGCCATTGGCTATGCCCGCTTGCGCCAGCTGCAAGGTCTGGCGGGGGTTAAGGCGGCTCGAGCCGGTAACCTCAATCGACAGACCGAATTTGTGTTGAATCGTCTCGATGTCGAGGTGCCGCTGTTGCTTACCGATGTCTCCCCCAGGGTGCGGGACCTGGTTCGTTCTCCAGCCGTTACCATCGGCGGACAGACACCGCTGGCCATTGTCTTGGAACAACTGCACCATCATGATGTTCGGCTTCTACCGGTGACCGACGATGAGCAGCGCCCCCAGGGGCTGATGATGCTTAAGCGAGCCGCCGAAGGGTTTTTGCTGCCGGCGGATGAAGGCTCCCGGCGGGTGTTGACCACGCTGGCCGCTTTGCAGGAGTGTCTGCAGGCCAAGGCACTGTACGCCGTCGACGAACAGGAGTTACAGGAACTTGAGCTTTGGGTCGGCGCCATGGCCTTTGAATCCTTTGCTGACCGGCTAGCACACTGCGATCCGCGCCGATTGCTGGTAGTGACCGGTGATCGACAGGAAATTCAGGCCCACGCTGTGAATCTTGGAGTGCGGGTGCTGGTGGTTACCGGCGGTGGGACAATATCTCCAGAGCTGCTGGCTGCTGCCCGACAGCGGCAGGTAACCGTACTCAGTACCAGCTTCGATACCGCCACCGCTGCCTGGCGAGCACGGCTATCGACGCCGGTTCATTGTTTAATGGAACGTAATTGTCCCACGGTTGGTCTACTGGATTGCCGCGAAGATTTACGCCTGAAATTGCTGTATGGCGGTTGTCCTGGGGTGCTGGTACTCGATAGTGCTGGTCGAGTTACTGCAGTGGCCACCAAGAGCGATCTGCTGGTGGAGACGCCGCTTAAGTTGATTCTTGTGGATCACAATGAGCTGTCCCAGGCGGTTCCTGGAGCCGACAGGGTGGAAATTCTCGAGGTCATCGATCATCACCGTCTGGGAAACTTTCACACCGAGCGACCTATCCGGTTCATTAACCAGCCCTTGGGTAGTACCTGTTCGCTGGTCGCCTGTCTCTACCGTCAGGCCGGTTTGCAGCCAGAAAAAACCTGCGCCGGTCTTTTGCTGGCCGGGCTGTTGTCCGATACGGTACTGCTCAAGTCGCCAACCACTACCGATATAGACAGGGAGTTGGCCGTCTGGCTGGGCGAACTGGCGCAGCTTGATACCCAAAGTTTTGGCCGGGAGATGTTTGCCGCCGGCAGCGTGCTGAGCGCCTACGATAGTATGGAAGACCTGATCCTGTCTGACTTCAAGGAATACAAGTCAGGAGAGAGGCTGTTCGGGGTAGGGCAGGTGGAGGTGGTCGGTTTTGAGGAATTCCACGGCGTTAAGCATCAAGTGGCCAAGGAATTGGCCCATCTGCGGCGGAGCCGGGGAATGGCTGCCGCCGGTCTGCTGGTGACCGATATCGTTGGGGAAACAAGTCTGCTGCTGGCCGATGGCGAGGCCGACCTGCCTTACCTGATCGGCTATCCTGAACTGGAAACAGGGCTCTATGAATTGCAGGGCGTGCTGTCCCGTAAGAAGCAGTTAGTGCCCCATCTACTTAAGGTCTTGCAGGGATAAGCACAACTATTTGACCTTGGTCTTGTGCTGAACGCAAAAAAGCCGGGGATTTTCCCCGGCTTTTTTGCGTTCAGTGTCGCAAGGTATTAAGTCTCCAACAAAGAAATCAGTTCCTCTGCGCTGGTCACCGGGGCTTGACAGGTTTTGCCCCGGCATAGATAAGCGGTGGTCTGACCATCACGCGTTTCTTTACCCTGTAGTAGCGGAGTCAATTCGTTGAGTCGGGCATCGTCTGGATCGGCCAGCAAGACCAGGGTGCGGGGCAAAAAGCGCTCCCGCAGTGCGGCCAGCATTTCCTTATTGCCACCATCGTCTGCGCTGGCCAGCACCACCACATCCTGGGGACCGAGGGCATAGTCGAGGGCCGTGGAGAGCAGCGAGGTGCCGGTGGGGTAGCGGGCCGCCTGAGCAAGGCTGGTCTTGATGGCCCCTTCACCCCGCTCGGCCATGGCTTGGTCACCGGTTAAAGAAGCGAGCCGCAGTAGATTCCAGGCGGCGACTGAATTGCCTGACGGAACGGCGCCATCAAGGATCGTTTTGCTTCGTGTCAGCACCGTTTCCGCATCCTCGGCACTGTCAAACAGATTTCCCGTACCGTCGCCGAACAGGCGTTCCATATCGGCGCTAAGTTCCAGTGCCAGATCCAGGTAACGACTATTGAATCCGGCCTGGTAGAGTTCAATCAATCCCCAGCAGAAAAAGGCGTAATCAGCAAGAAAACCGGGCACGGCTGCTTCTCCCTGACGATAACGACGCAGCAAGCGACCATCTTTGCGACGCATGTTATTTAGAATAAACTCGGCGCTGGCGCTGGCGGCTTGCAGATATTCTTCTTTGTCGAGTACCGTTGCGGCTCTTGCCAAAGCCGCGATCATCAGACCGTTCCAGGCGGTCAGTACCTTGTCGTCACGATGGGGTCTAATCCGTGTTTCCCGGGCCGTAAACAACATTTGTCGACCCAGAGCCAACACCTCGCTGAGACGCTCCGGCTCGATGCCGAACCAGGCCGCCCATTTGGTGACATCCATCTCAAGGCGGACAATGTTGCTGCCTTCAAAATTGCCCCCTTCCGACACCTCGTAACAATGGCAAAAGATGGTGCCATGCTCCAGACCGAGCACCTCCTGCACCTGTTGTGGCGTCCACAGGTAGAAGGTTCCTTCGACCCCTTCCGAATCGGCATCCTCACCGCTGTAGAAGCCACCTTGGGGATCGGTCAGGTCGCGCAGCACGTATTCGCTAATTTCGTCGACCATGGTGGAAAAGAAGGGATCGCGACTAGCTTGAAAGGCATCCGCTGCCGCCAGGCTCAACAGCGCTTGATCGTAGAGCATCTTTTCAAAATGGGGTACCCGCCAGTGAGCATCCACGGCGTAGCGATGTACACCAAAGCCGATATGATCATAGGTGCCACTCAGGCGAATGCTTTGCAGGGTGCGCAGGGCCATGGTCTCGGCATTCTCAAGGCCAAGGCGTGAACCAAGACGCAATAGCAGGGAGAGGTTGTGAGCCACGGGGAACTTGGGCGCTTCGCCAAAACCTCCCCGTTCCTTGTCGAACGTCTCAAGAAATTTAGCGTAGGTTTCTTTTAGCGGTCCTTCGTTTAGTTGCTGTCCTTCGGCACTGCCTGTAGCGTCGCTCTCCATTTTTAGCAAAGAGTCAGTCAACCGTTGTCCTGAATCAAGAAGCTGCTGGCGATTGGTTTGCCAGGTGTTTCCGATCCGTTCAAGAATATCGGTGATGCTGGCCATCTGCTCCCGCGCTTCGAGCGGCATGTAGGTGGCGACATAAAAAGGTTGTTTGTCCGGGCTGAGAAAGACGTTCAAGGGCCAGCCACCACCGCCGGTGAGGATCTGACAGGCGGTCATATAGGTATTATCCACATCGGGTCGTTCTTCGCGATCGACCTTGATCGGCACGAACAAGCGATTGATAACGGCCGCCACTTCTTCATTTTCGAAGGATTCGTGCTCCATGACGTGGCACCAGTGGCAGGTCGAATAACCGATGGAAACCAACACTGGCTTATCCTCACGGCGGGCCAAAGCAAAGGCCTCTTCGCCCCAGGGGTGCCAATCGACTGGGTTTTCGGCGTGCTGCAAAAGATAGGGGCTCTTTTCAAAGATCAGACGATTGTACTGGGCCCCACCATCGACAGGTAATTGACTGATATCCACGGCCGAAAGGCGACCGACTCGATTATTGCCTTCAACAGCTTGGCTCATAGCAACTCCCTTTTCTACTCAAAGAACGAATGAATTTGGATGCTTATGGATCAGCATAACAGAGTTGCTATATGGCGGCAAACGGGGCCAAGTTATTCAATGTTAGAGACAGGGGAAAAGACAAATCCTATTCGTGGGCTTAAAATCATAAAATTGACACACGTCAATATCTTCCGTTAGAGGCTGGTATAGTCTGACTGCAACAAAGAGACAAGACTAACCAAATGTCATATATTTATCCCTCATTAAAGGAGAGAATCCATGTTTTGCCATCAATGCGAGCAAGCAGCCAACGGTACCGGGTGTAACAAGGTCGGAGTATGCGGCAAGCAGCCCAATGTGGCAGCGCTGCAGGACAATCTGTTGCACGGCCTGCAAGGGCTCGGGTTTTTTGCCAGTAAAGCCCGCAAGCTCGGTGCCACCGATTCTGCTTTCGATACTTTTCTGATTGAGGGTCTGTTTGCCACGGTGACCAACGTCGACTTCGACGCTGCCCGCCTTGCTAATATAGTTGTCCAATGCGCCGAACTCAAAAATAAAGCTCAGCGTCTGTACGAAGACGCCTTCAAAGAAACCCATGGTATCAAGGCACCAACCTTTGAAAAAGGCGCCCCAAACTGGATCCCGGCAGCAGATCTGGTAACACAGGGCGAGAAATTCGGCATTGCCGACCTGCACAGCGATGCGGACGTCCGCTCGGTGGTAGAAATTCTTATTTATGGCCTTAAAGGCATGGCCTCCTACGCCGACCACGCCCGCATTCTTGGCAAGACCGATCCTGAAGTGACTGCATTTATCGAGCAAGCACTGGCCGCTACTTGCGATCCAGAGCTCGGCCTGATGGATTTCGTCAACTTGAGCATGGAGTGCGGTAAGCACAACCTGACCGTAATGGGCCTGCTCAACGCGGGCCACGTGGAAAACTATGGCCACCCAGTACCGACCCCGGTCAATACTGGTACCAAGGCCGGTAAAGGGATCCTGGTCTCCGGCCACGACCTGAAAATGCTCGAAGAACTGCTCAAGCAGACCGAGGGCAAAGGCATTAACGTCTATACCCATGGCGAGATGCTCCCCGCCCACGGTTATCCGGGCCTGAAGAAATACGCCCACCTGACCGGAAACTTCGGCGGTGCCTGGCAGGATCAAGCCAAGGAACTGCCCCAGTTCCCCGGCGCGATTATCTTTAATACCAATTGTATTCAGAAACCGGCCGATTCCTACAAAGACCGACTCTTCACCTGGGGCTGCACCGCTTGGCCTGAGGTGACTCACATCGAAGGTTTTGATTTTAGCGCCGTCATCGCCAAAGCCCTGGCCAGCCCTGATGTTGCAGAAGCTTCGGGTAAGGAAATCCTGGTTGGATTTGGTCACAACGCCGTACTCGGCGTGGCTGACAAGATCATCGAGGCGGTCAAGAATGGCGATATCAAGCACTTCTTCCTTATCGGCGGTTGCGACGGCGCGAAATCGGGCCGTAATTACTACACCGAATTCGCCGAGAAGGTACCCCAGGACAGCGTGATACTGACTCTGGCCTGCGGCAAGTACCGTTTCAACAAGCTCGACTTCGGCGACATCGGTGGTATCCCGCGCCTTCTCGACATCGGCCAGTGCAACGATGCCTATAGCGCTATTCAGATCGCAGTGGCCTTGGCCGGCGCCTTTGAATGCGGAGTGAACGATCTGCCGCTGTCGATGATCCTCTCCTGGTACGAGCAGAAAGCCGTGGTTATCCTCTTGACCCTGCTGCATCTCGGTATCAAAAACATCAAGCTCGGTCCCACACTGCCGGCCTTTATCACCCCGAACGTCCTCAACTTCTTGGTGGAGAACTTCAACATCGCGCCCATCACCACAGCAGAACAGGACCTTAAAGAGATTCTCGGCTGATAATAAATAACAACAGCAAAACCTCCTGTTCCTATCGGGCGGCGACCCCCGTCGCCGCCCATTTTTTTAGGCGAGGAAACTACTAAATTTTATAGGGAGTACCCTGATGAATGTGACTCATCTTAAAGACGCCGAACTGATTCCCATCAACATTGCCGCCCATAAGCTGTTTGGCTCGGAGAGAACCGAGGTCATTCATCTTTGCTTCAAACCGGGCGAGGTACTGGAAAAACATCCAAACCCCTTTGATGTCATCTTCTATGTGCTGGAAGGCAGCGGAATCCTCGAAGTAGGGGATGAGAGTGCGACTCTCGGTGCCGATACCCTGATTGAGATTCCGGCGGATGAGATGCGCGGTTGGACTAATACTGGGTCTGTTGATCTGCGGGTGCTGGTGATTAAGGTGCTGTAGCTTTTTTCGCTGAATGCTCGAAGTTTTTGATTAAAAGGGATGCTCATTTTTTATGGTGAGCATCCCTCTTTGTATTCGAACTCTACCCCGCGGGGTTGCGGCCCCGCGCAACGCCTTACTCTTTTTCTGCGCGGCAAAAGAGGTAGCAGAAAAACGCGCCCCGGCTCCTTGCCCTGCGGGTTCCCTGCGCTTCGCAGACGTTTTGCGGGAGGGCAAAAACTCGCTACGCTCGGACAGTTGCCCTCCTTGCTCGCAAAACGTCCACTTCGCTCCGGCGGCGTCACAGGGGAGGTTGAAGCCCAGAAAAGCACTGCAACGAAGTTGTACGGATTTTTTGCGTCGCCAGCAAGGTTGACAAATGCTCCTTAGATGCCTACATTTGCCACAGTTTTGAGCAATAAATTAATCAGCCCCAGGAGGATAAAGCGACCATGGCCGAGCACAACCAGCCCGAAAAGGGCAATATCTCCATCCATACCGAGAACATCTTCCCCATCATTAAAAAATGGCTCTACAGTGAAAAAGAGATCTTCCTGCGGGAACTGGTCTCCAACGCCGTCGACGCTATTACCAAATTGCAGCACGTCAACCTGGTCGAGGGCCTGCAGTTGGCCGAAGATTATGTGGTCGACATCAGCATCGACAAAGACGCTGGCACCCTGACCATCAAGGACAACGGCATCGGCATGACCGCCGACGAGATCCGCAAATACATCAACCAGGTGGCGTTCTCCTCGGCTGAAGAATTTGTCCAAAAATTCAAAGGTCTCGACGACAAGAATCAGATCATCGGCCATTTCGGCCTGGGTTTCTATTCTTCCTTCATGGTCGCCGATACGGTTGAGATTCGCTCACTGTCCTACCAGAAAGATGTCGCCGGCGCCCACTGGACCTGCGAAGGCAGCACCAGCTATGAGCTGGAAGAGATCGAGAAGACCGATCGTGGCACCGAGATCATTCTGCATCTCGAAGCCGACGAGAAGGAGTTCCTCGAAGAGGCCAAGGTAAGGGAAGTCGTAAAGAAGTACTGCAACTTCTTGCCGGTTAAAGTGACCCTGGCCGGTGAGCAGGTCAACGACAGCGCGCCCCTGTGGAACCAGTCCGCCAACGAGACCACCGATGAGCAGTACAAGGAATTCTACGCCAAGCTCTATCCCATGGCCGAAGAGCCTCTGTTCTGGATTCACCTCAACGTCGATTTCCCCTTTAACCTCAAGGGAATTCTCTACTTTCCACGTTTAACTACTGAATTTGATATGGCAAAGAGCCACATCAAACTCTTTTGCAACCAGGTGTTTGTCTCCGACAATTGCCCCGAGCTGATCCCCGAATTCCTCACCCCCTTGCAGGGCTGCCTCGACGCTCCCGATCTGCCGCTGAACGTTTCCCGTTCTTACCTGCAGAACGAGCCTCAGGTACGCAAGATCCGCGAAGTCATCACCAGCCGGGTGGCGAGCAAGATCTGCGATCTGGCCCGCCAGGACCGCAAGGCGTTCAGCAAGATCTGGGACGACATCCATACCTTCGTCAAGTACGGCATGCTTCGCGACGACAAGTTCTACGACAAGGTGCAAGAGCAGGTCATCTTCCGCACCACCGACGAGGGGGGCCATACCACCCTGGCCGAATATCTGGAGCGGGCCGCGACCAAACACGACAAAAAAGTCTACTACGCTAACGATGAGGCCGCCCAGGCGACCTACATCAAGCTGTTTAAAAGCCAGGGCATGGAAGTGCTGCTCCTCGACGCACTGATCGACAGCCACTTTATTCAGTTTTTGGAAACAAAAAACACTGACGTCAAGTTCGAGCGAGTCGACTCCGACCTTACTGAAAATCTGCTCGAAGAAGATCGTAAGATCGAGTTGGCCGGGCCCGACGAGCAAAAGCTGCAGGCCGCCCAGGTTACGGAACTCTTTGAGGCGTCCCTTAAGGCCGGCGGCCTTATCGTTCGGGTCGAAAGCCTTAAGGACGACAGCGTCTCCGGCATGATTCTGCTTTCGGAGCAGACCCGCCGCTTTAAGGAAATGACCCGCTCTATGAGCCCCGATGGTGATATGCCCGACATGTTTGCCGAGCATACCCTAATGGTCAATCTCAAGAGCCCGGTGGTTCAAAACATCCTCAAGCTGCAAGAAGCCAAGCGCGACGAAGACGCCACCATGCTCGCCGAGCAGGTCTACGACCTGGCTATGCTTAGCCAGCGTTCTTTCGATAAAGAGCGCATGGAGGCCTTTTTGACGCGCAGCAATAAGATTTTGGAAAAGCTTGGCGGAATGAGCTAAGTCAGGAACAAATAGAATAGAATGGAAGGGGCGAACTGCGGTTCGCCCCTTTTTTTGTGCATAGGTTAGACCACCTTTGAAAAGGTAAGTGACATATTGACACTGCAGATCCACTTCTTTTTCAAAGAGCAGACAATATGTATTTACGATATCAGACAAATATCACTAGATACAATTTTCCAGTTGATAGCTGTTTGTAATCACAGTATATTTTAAAAGTTATCTATATTTTAGTCATTAGGTGAAGACTGTTTTAGAAATAATCGGAGCACTTAAAATATGCGCATATTTACCCAGACACAGCTATTCAAAAAATCGCTGAAGCCATTTTTATTGCTTTTTGTTTTCTTCGCCATACTGCTTGGTGGAATGATCACGGTTTTTTATAATTTCCAAGCAGGAAACCATGCTACACGCCTTAAAGTTGAAGAGCAGCATTCAATAACTCTGCAGCGAATGGTGGTACACAACTATTTTACTTCAGTCATCAGCGATCTCATGTTTCTGGCAGGGCAAGATGATTTGCAAGCATATCTGCAAGATCCCACCGAACAAAATCTCTCATCAGTTAACCTCGAATTGTTGAACCTTACTAAAAACCGGAAACAATACGACCAGATCCGTTACCTAGATGAAAATGGCAAAGAAATTTCTCGAATTAATTTCAATAGTGGGAATCCACATATTGTGGATGAACAGAGATTGCAGAATAAACAGCAGCGCTACTATTTTGCTGAAGCCTTCAAATTAAGCCAAGGGAGTTTTTATGTTTCCCCCCTTGATTTGAACGTAGAACACGGTGAAATTGAAACCCCGTATAAACCAATGATCAGAATCGGAACCCCTGTTTATGACAGATCTGGCTCCAAAAGAGGAATCATCCTACTCAACTATCTAGGAGAGAACCTCCTGAATATAATTCAGGACGTAGGCTCTGTAGCGCATGGCCAGACGATGTTGTTAAATGCAGAGGGTTACTGGTTGAAACATCCTGTTGCTAAAAAAGAGTGGGGGTTCATGTTTAAAGACAAAACTGATCTCAGTTTTGCTAAACAGAACCCGGAGCTATGGCAACAGTTTATGGCTACACCTAAAGGCCAGATTGTGACACCTCAAGGTGTCTACACATTTGATACCATCAGCTTGATTGATTCGGGTTTACTCAAGGGCTTAGAAACTAACATGGACGCCATCAGTAAGGGCGATTCAACATGGAAAATAGTATCCTTTATCTCTGCAAGCACCATTTCCGCCTACGCTAGAAGCTTAACGGTCAACCTGTTTACCTTAGGAGCAGGATTGTTTTTATTAGTAGCAATTCTATCCTGGTACTTGGCCCTCTCGATCACCCGATGGAAGCGATCTCAGGAACAATTGTTCAGTATGGCCCATTTTGACTGTTTAACTGGGCTACCTACCCGGGCCCTATTTTTTGATCGTCTAAACCAAGCCATACTGTTGTCAACACGTGGAGAACGACAAGGTGCTTTGTTGTATATAGACCTTGATGGGTTCAAACATATCAATGATAGTTTGGGTCATGACGCTGGTGACGAGC
Source organism: Desulfuromonadales bacterium (assembly GCA_013619105.1). Taxonomy (GTDB): domain Bacteria; phylum Desulfobacterota; class Desulfuromonadia; order Desulfuromonadales; family Syntrophotaleaceae; genus Syntrophotalea_A. Next base: position 4,191 of record JABXKU010000012.1, on the reverse strand, counting down.
TGCTCACCTTGGTTGCAATAAGAATGAAAGACTGTTGTCGAAGCTCAGATACTGTAGCTCGTATGGGTGGTGATGAGTTTACGATTATCTTATCGGAGGTTCCTAGCAGGGATGGAGCTGAGGTGTTTACAAAAAAACTCTTGTCCGAAGTGGAAAAGCCCTTTCCATTAAAGCAAGCAGTCGCCCAGATAAGTGCCAGTGTAGGTGTCTGTTTTTTCCCAATAGAAAACACCACGATAGACGGCATTATCAAAGATGCTGACAAAGCAATGTATGTGTCGAAAAGCAAAGGGAAAAACACCTTCACATTTGCCAACAATATGGCAGAAATTATCGATAGTAAACACGCCACACATACCCACATGGGGGATTCACTCATAGCAGAATAAAGTTGTCAGGCCATTAGGCTCGTCGAGCAGGTCTACGACTTGGCCATGCTCAGCCAACGTTCTTTCGATAAAGAGCGCATGGTGGCTTTTTTAGCTCTCAGTAATAATATTTATGAGAAGCTTGTTGGTATGAGCCGAGTCAGGAAAAAAATAGAATAGAAGGGAAGGGGCGAACTGCGGTTCGCCCCTTTTTTTATAGCGCGGTGCAGACAGAATCAAGCGGTGTCAAGGTTCCCAACATTTTATGCATATGCGAACCCCGCTGGGTATTATTCATTGAAGGTACAGGAGCAGAAAACCATTCATTTATTTGCTGTGCTCCTTTAACAACACGTGGTCGCTCAATGATAGATCAGGGCTGTTTTCAGGTTGACAATACGAAGCGCAGCCACGAGAATGGCTTTTGCTTAATTTGGCCAGACTTATTGTGGCCAGAGTACCAGATGTTTGGTCGCCAAATCAAAGTGTGGCCGATATTTAAAGAAATGAATTGAAAAATCAATAGGTGGAAAAATCAAGGGGATATTTTCCACTTTTGCCCTTTAATATCGTGATAGATGGAAAATGTTTCCAGATATAAGGGTGATATGATGGAAAGTTTTCCACCTATCAACAATGTTAGGTTGCTATCGCTTGGCGGTAGTGGGCAAGCACGCTCCCAAAGAGTGCTGCATGGGCTAAGATCCACTCATACATCTCATCACCATCCTGCTTTTTAATATCCCTTTCTGCTTGCATCGAAAGGAATTCGCGGTAGCTGGTTTCTAGCCACCACTCAAAGGATTCGAGGTCTGTCACCTCCTTGGTCAGCAGCAGTGTGTTGTCGGTGAGGCTTGCGACCATCTCATCAATAGTCCGCATTCCTGCTTCTTTCATCTGTTCGTCAAGGTTCATCTCACGCTCCATCAGGCAACCTAACCAGCCCGTCAACCATCGCCTTCGGCTGGACTCGCTACGCTCGCCGGTTACTGTTGATCGTTATCTGGCAAACAAATAAATGCAATAAATCCACAGGAGGAAACATGAACGAGGAAACAGAACTCGAATTTGCGGGATTCTGGTCGCGCACTGGCGCAACCATTATCGATACAATTCTTCTTATGCTTATTACCGTACCGCTTTTGATCAGTATCTATGGAACTGATTATTTTACATCAGAAGAAATGATAGCAGGCTCATGGGATTTTCTCATTTCATGGGTATTGCCAGCTTTTGCGACCATCATATTTTGGATTTATCGAGCTGCTACACCAGGGAAAATGGCAATAAGGGCAAAAATACTTGATGCAAATACAGGCCATGCTGCGTCCACAGGCCAGTTGATTGGTAGATACTTCGCTTACATTGTATCAATTCTGCCGCTTTGCCTTGGAATCTTCTGGGTTGCTTTTGACAAAAGAAAACAAGGTTGGCACGACAAGCTGGCAGGTACAGTTGTAGTCAAAAGTAAGAACACAGGGCCTGAACCAGTCGTGTTTAATAACTAAAACCACAGATAACAACTAAATAAACGCGGACGGAATATACGGCTGCTATTTAATTCGAATAATTTGGCGGTGTTCGTAAGCCAGCATGCGGCCGGTTATCAAAAACGTTATGTTTCAAGGAACAATTAATGACTGAACAAGAAATAGTAAAGCTATTAAGCTCAATACAGTTCAATCAGTCACTTGATATGGCGTCGTATTTTATAGTTATTATTTGCGCTGGCATTGGAGGCTGGCTTGCCTCCTACCTTAAAGAAAAAGGTAAGAATTACGCAAAAAGAGAGGATTTCGTTAGCCTTAAAAACCAATTGGAGCAGAACACAAATTTAATTGAAGGCATACGAACTCAATTGTCGGAAAAGAGCTGGATAAATCAGCAGATTTGGGTAAAAAAACAAGAAGCATACGAAGCCATTTTCTCCTCGTTGTTTCATGTAAGAAAGTATGTTGCCCACCAAGTAAGCGACCATGAAGAATGGGAATATGTAAATAATTATCACCCCTTTCTTCAAAGCTATGGAAGAGACGACGCTGATAAATATTTCGAATCGTGGGAAAGAGAAAACGGCGCACCTTGGGGTCGGACCAAGTTAACTTATTGAAAATGCGTGATTTTGCTTCCCCAAAGGCACTCAAAAGCCGCTTATAGGCCCATTTTAGGGGGCAAAATCAGGGCCATGACGATCAAACACTGAATACCTCCTTGGCATTGCCGGAAATCTGCCCAAGTTAAGAAGCATGAACAGGAGTCATATCTGATGAAACAAATATCCACAACCGCCCTCTCAAAAACACTCTGCATACCCGCCAAAGAACTATTCGCCGCTTTGATGGAACTCGGCCTGATTGAAAAAGATGGTGCCGCATGGATTTTGACCAAAGACGGTGAAAAAAGAGGGGGCGCCTACAAAGAGTCGCCGCAATATGGCAAGTACATTGTATGGCCAGAAGATCTCAGCCTCCAACCACCGAATACTCCCGCCAAAAAGCCTGGGCAAAATTTACTTACGGCCACGGCCGTTGGGAAAACCTTTGAGCTGTCCGCCAACAAAATCAATTTCATCCTCTCTGAACTTGGCTGGGTGAACAAAGGTCTTAAAGGCTGGCTGGTTACCGATCAAGGGAAGAAGCAAGGTGGCATTCAGGCAGAGGATCGAAAGTCAGGAATACCCTACGTTCGGTGGCCTAATTCAATTATTGAAACCAAGTCCCTGATTGAGACGATTGGCCAGGTTAAAGGCACCGGTGTCACCCAAACAGTCCAGCCGCCCAGCAGCGGCGTGAACGCGGGATCTGCGGCAGTGGGTTTCAGGGATAAATTCGAGGCAAAACATCGGAGCACCGATGGCCATTTTGTCCGATCCAAGGCGGAAATGCTCATCGATAACTGGTTATATATGGCTGAAATAGTCCACGCATATGAAAGGAAACTTCCGATAGAGGAAGATGTCTATTCGGATTTCTATATTCCGACAGGCAAGGTTTACATTGAATATTGGGGTTACGAAAACGACCAGAAGTATATTGCCAGGAAGCAAAAGAAGATTGATCTTTATAATAAATATGGCTTCAATCTGATAGAGCTGCAAGACAAGGAAGTTCAAAATCTTGATGACATACTGCCAAGATTGTTGCTTAAGTATGGGGTTCAGGCGTATTAGCCGTGTCGGCTCGTGCCAAAATCTCCTGCTATCGTCGTCGGGACAGCGCGCAGAAGGGTAAAGACATGTCTCGCCCTTTAAGAATCCAGTACCCCGGGGACTTTTTATCATGTCACTTCACGTGGCAATGATCAGAATTCCATATACAAAAGCCAAGCCGCCCGGGAAAAGCTTCTCTCTTACCTGGAGTCAGCGGTGTTTCGCTACCGGGCCATCATTCATGCATGGTGCCTGATGGATAACCATTACCACCTGCTGTTGGAAACCCCGCTGGGCAACCTCGCACAGATCATGGGGCATATTAACGGGGCCTACACGACCTATTTCAATATCAACCGAAAACGGGCTGGTCATCTCTTTTAAGGGAGATACAAGGCCATACTCGTCGAGGCGGATTCATACGCCGGCTTGGTTGACTACGGAATTTCTTCTCGGCTATTTCGGCAAAAGCGCTGCAAAAGCGAAAAATCGGTATCGGAAATTTGTTGAAGAAGCACTCCCCGGAGGATAAGGAAACCCTTTGCAGGCCGTGGTTGCCTCAACTATACTGGGAGGCACAGAGTTCGTCCGGTATATATCGGCGAATCAATTTGACAAGTCACCAGCTATCCTTTTTATGGTGATGTTCAGAATCCACCGTCACAAAAGGTGATC